>JBPCQB010000074.1:0-15021 GCA_050998555.1 Thermoleophilaceae bacterium | reverse complement strand
AGAAGGCCAAGGTCGAGCTCTCCACCACCCAGGAGACGCAGATCAACCTGCCGTTCATCACCGCCGACCAGTCGGGGCCGAAGCACCTCGACACACGGCTCGGGCGGGCCAGGCTGGTGGAGCTCGTTTCCGATCTGCTCGACCGCACGGTGGCGCCCGTCAAGCAGGCCATGTCCGACGCCGGGGTGACCGGCGATGACATCGACCACATCGTGATGGTGGGCGGGATGACCCGCATGCCCGCGGTGCAGGAGAAGGTGACCGAGCTCACCGGCAAGGAGCCCCACCGCGGCGTGAACCCCGACGAGGTCGTGGCCGTTGGCGCCGCCATCCAGGCCGGCGTGCTCTCCGGCGACGTCAAGGACGTGCTGCTGCTCGACGTCACTCCCCTCACGCTCGGCATCGAGACCAAGGGCGGCGTGATGACGAAGCTCATCGAGCGCAACACGACGATCCCGACGCGGCGCTCGCAGGTGTTCTCCACCGCGGAGGACAACCAGCCGAGCGTCGAGATCCACGTGCTCCAGGGCGAGCGCGAGATGGCCCACAACAACAAGTCGCTCGGCAAGTTCCAGCTCACCGGGATCCCCCCGGCGCCGCGCGGCATGCCGCAGGTCGAGGTCGGGTTCGACATCGACGCCAACGGCATCGTCAACGTGACGGCCAAGGACCTCGGCACCGGCAAGGAGCAGAAGATCGAGATCCGCGCCGGCTCGGGCCTCTCCGACGAGGAGGTCAACCGGATGGTCCGCGATGCGGAGACCCACGCCGAGGAAGACCGCCGCGAGCGCGAGCTCGTGGAGGCGCGGAACTCCGGCGAGAGCGTGGCCTACCAGTCCGAGCGCCAGCTCACCGAGCTGGGCGAGGCGGTGGACGAGTCCTCGAAGGAGCAGATCGAGGCCGCCATCCGTGACCTCCGCGAGTCCCTCACCTCCGACGACGCGGAGGAGATCAAGGCCAAGACGAACGCCGTGCAGGAGGCCTTCCACAAGGTCTCCGAGCAGATGTACGCCGCGGCCGCCGCGCAGCAGCAGCAGCAGGCCGCTGACGGGGCCGACGGCGGCGACGGCGCGGATGGCGCCTCCGCCGACGAGGAGGAGGTCGTCGACGCCGAGGTCGTGGACGAGGAGCGTCGTTGATGGCAAACCCCCGCCCGACCCCGGATCAGGACGTGGTGCGCGACCGCATGAGGGCGGAGCGCGACGCCGTGCCCGAGGAGGGGACCGAGGCGCCCCACGACGGCGCCTCGGCCGCGCCGGCGGACCCAGCGACCGGCGGCGAGCCGGTGGCCGAGTCCGCGGATCCCGACGTCCCGACCGAGGGAGGGGACCCCACCGTCGAGGGTGGGGTCTCCGCCGGGTCGGCCACGACAGCCACGTCCACGGGCGGTGAGGCCGTCGACGGTGCCTCCGACGCCGAGCGCGAGCGGGACGAGTACCTCGCACTGGCCCAGCGCACCCAGGCCGAGTTCGACAACTACCGCAAGCGCGCCGCCCGCGACGTGGCGGTGGCCGGCACCCGGGCGAAGGTCGCCCTGGCCCGTGACCTCCTGCCCGCGATCGACAATCTCGAGCGCGCGCTGGAGGCCGCCGGGGAGGCCGAGCAGGGCCTCGCCCACGGTGTCCGCTTCGTGCACGACGAGCTGATCGCCGCCCTCGGCCGCAGCGGGATCGAGCGCTTCGACCCGAGCGGCGAGCCGTTCGACCCCAACCAGCACGAGGCCATCGCCACCCGGCCCGAGGAGGGCGTCGAGGCCGGTCACGTGCTCGACGTCGCCCAGAAGGGCTACCGCGGCCAGGACACCGTCGTGCGCCCCGCGCGCGTCGTAGTGTCCGCCTGAGGATCGACCGTGGCGGTGACCGATCCCTACAAGACGCTCGGCGTCAAACGCAAGGCCTCCGACGAGGAGCTCAAGAAGGCCTACCGCGCGCTCGCGCGGAAATTCCACCCGGACACGAACTCCGGCGACCCGAAGGCGGAGGAGAAGTTCAAGGAGGTCCAGGAGGCCTACTCGATCCTCTCCGATCCCGAGAAGCGCAAGCGGTACGACTCGGGCGGCGGCATGTTCGGGTCGGGGTTCGACCCAAAAACGAGGCCCCGCGGCGGGGCCGGCGGCTTCGGCGGGTTCCCGGGTGGGGTGGGCGACATCCTCTCCGACCTGTTCTGCGGCGCATCCGGCGCTGGCGCGCCCGGGCGGGGAAGGGCCGAGGCCGGCCGTGACCTCGAGGCCGAGGTCCACGTCTCCTTCGACCAGGCGATGGAGGGCGGCCGGGTGCCGGTCACGGTGCCGCTCCAGGCTCCGTGCCCAACGTGCCGGGGCACTGGCGCGCGGCCGGGCACGACGCCCACCGTCTGCTCGCGCTGCCAGGGTCGGGGGATCGAGACCCAGGGCCAGGGATTGTTCTCCCTCTCGCAGCCGTGCTCGCAGTGCGGGGGCACCGGCACCGAGATCACCGACCCCTGCCCGACCTGCGGGGGCCGCGGGCACACCCGACAGGTCAAGCGCTACCGGGTGAACATCCCCGCGGGGGTGAAGGACGGCAGCCGCGTGCGCCTCGGCGGCAAGGGCGAGGCCGGCCGCCAGGGCGGACCTCCGGGCGACCTGTACGTGGTCACCCGCGTCGACGAGTCGCCGGTGTTCAGGCGCCGCGGCGAGAACCTCGAGGTCGACGTCCCGGTGACGATCGTCGAGGCCATCCGTGGGGCGACGGTCGAGGTGCCCACGCTCTCGGGCACGAAGCGCATCCGCGTGCCCGCCGGCACCCAGCACGGGACGGTCCAGCGGCTGCGCGGCGAGGGCCCCCCGCGCCTCGGCGCCCACGGGCGCGGTGACATCCACTACCGGATCACGATCGACG
The DNA here is from genome assembly GCA_050998555.1 of Thermoleophilaceae bacterium. Taxonomy (GTDB): domain Bacteria; phylum Actinomycetota; class Thermoleophilia; order Solirubrobacterales; family Thermoleophilaceae; genus JACCZP01. Next base: position 12,163 of record JBPCQB010000074.1, on the reverse strand, counting down.
TGCCCCGCTCGCTGTCCTCGGACCAGCAGGCGGCGGTGGACGAGCTGGCCGACGTCATGGACGGCAACCCGCGCGAAGGGCTGTTCGAGGGGAGCGACCACTGATGGCCGACCGGGTGCGGGGCGTCTACATGATCTCGGTGGCCGCGGAGCTCGCCGGCATGCACCCCCAGACCCTGCGCATCTACGAGACCCGCGGGCTCGTCACGCCCGGGCGCTCGCCGGGGAACACCCGGCTCTACTCCCAGGAGGACGTCGAGCGCCTGCGCCGCATCCAGGAGCTGACCAGCGAGCTGGGCATGAACCTGGCCGGTGTGGAGAGGGTCTTCGAGCTCGAGCGCGAGCTCGAGGCCACGCGCCGGCGGCTGGCCCAGCTCGAGCGCCGGGCGGAGCGGGCGCGCGAGGAGCTCGAGCGCCAGGTGGAGGAGCTGCGCCGCGCGGGTCGCGCGGAGCTCGTGCGCTACGAGGCCTCGCCGGGCGCGGAGCTCGTGCCGGTCGGACGCTCGCGGGCGGGAAGCCTGCGGATGCGGGTCGAGCGGCGCGCGAATCCCTGAGTCGTGCGTCGGCGCGGTACGGCAATCCGGCGCTCGGCCGCGCCGCTGCTCGCAGGTGAGGCCGGCCATATGGATAGTCACCGGGCCGCCAAGGCATTTGAGGGAGACGGTGCCCGAGTTCGCTCCGGAGATCGCAGCGGGCGGGCCACGGTCGTTCGACATCGTGACCGTACGGAAGGGTCGCCGCGATTGGGATGCCTCGCGACCGTCGGCCGAGGACTGCCGACCGCAGGCGTCCCGCCGCGGTCTGACCGCCTCCCCATGGCGGCGCGTCCGGACGTGGCTCGCGCCGCGACGCCTTGAGCCGCGGCCGAAGGACTTCCGCGACTGCCTCATGGTCACGAAGGTCCCCTATCGACTGCGGCTCCCGAGCCCCTCGGCGATCGCCGTCTGTTGGACGGCTTTCGCTACCCGCCGCCCGACCCCACTGCCACCCGCCGCTGGCGGTCAGCCCGAGTTGGTACGGGCTCCGTAACCGCGGCCGCTTCAGATCAGGCGCTTGAGGCGGGTGGCGACACGGTCGACGCCACGCTCGAGCCGTGGATGGCGACCCGACCCCTGTGTCCCCTGGTCCGGTTCCGCACCGGCGCCAGGCTCGGGACGGGACGCGGGTGCGTCGCGGTGGCCCTCGTCTCGGGGCGGCGCGGGATCTACGCGGTGTGGGTCCGGCGGCGCGGCAGGACGGTCCTCACGGGCCGCCCCTCGCTCCGTGAGGTCGTGCTCCGAGGGCCGCTCGCCGTGATCCGCTGCCTCGGGCGCCGGCCCCTGATGCTGCTCCGGCGGTCGCTCCCCGTAGGCCGCGCCCTCGCCGGCTAGGGGCTCGTGCTGGTCCACCGGCTGCTCGCGGTGCTCCCCGGGCTGCTCACCGTAGAAAGCCTCCTGCTCGCGGTAGGCGTCGGACTCGTGGCCATGCGCGCGCTGATCGTCGGGCTGGCGCTCGTGCGACTCCGGGCGACGGTGCTCGACGGCCACGTCCTGCTCCGGGTGGCCGCGCTCCGGTGGCCGCGCGGCGTGTTCCACCGGCGCCTCGGACGCCGGCGGCTGAGGTTCATCCAGCCCCCAGTCGGCATAGGGCACTCCCCGGCCGGCCCGTGAGTCGGGGGCCGGCTCTCCCGCGTATGCAGTGGACCGCTCTTGATGTACCGGGGCCTCCTGATGAACGGGCGGGGCCTGCTGATGAACCGGGGCCTCGTGACGATCGTGCGGCGCCTCGTGATGTGCCGGCGGCGCCTCGTGATCTACCGGGGCCTCCTGGTGTACCGGCGCCTCGTGATGACCCGGAGCGTCCCGATGAACGTGGGTCGGCGGCTGCTCGTCCTGTTGGGCCGCGGGCTGCCCAGCGAGCGTCTCCGGCTCTTGGCTTCGCTGTCGCTCGTCCTCGCGATAGCGCTCGCGCGAGTCCGGCGGGCGATCATCGAGGGAGGCCCCGGGCTCGGTACGACGGACCTCCGGCGAACGCTCGTCGTGGTGGACGTCCTGATCGTGTCCGTGACCCACTCCTTGGCCGGCGTCACGCTCGTCGCGCTGGTGCTCCGGCACGCGCTCGTCGTGGTGATCGTGGCGCTGCGCCTCGGTCGCGTGCCCATGCGTGTCGGCCCCGTGATCCTCGTAGGAGAGGCCGTAGTACCTGAACAGCTCGACCTCCTCGTCGCGAGACATCTCGCTGTTGGGGTCCATGCTCGGGGCGCCCTTCACCGTCGCCTTCTCCACGGGAACGCGAACCCCGTGAGGCTCGCTGACGGCCTCGCTGATCGGCACCCATGTCGAGCGCATCCCGAACAGACCGGTGTTCACGAGCGCCCACTCGGCGCGACCGCTTCCCTGGTCGACGTAGATGGAGTCGATCTTGCCGATCTTGTCGCCGTGCCGGTCGAACATCTCCCGGCCTCGCCACTCCGACACGTTCTCGAGCGTCGCCATTTGTCGTTCCTCCTCCGCCGGGGATCCGTCGATGGGACGCGAGGCCCGCCTGCTCAGCGCTTCTCCTGCGCTTCCTCTTCCCTGACCGGCTCTACCCCGGGCGACGCTCGAGAAACGCCCGTGGCGCCACGCGACTCGCCGTTTCGACGGACGCGCCAGAGGGGATCACGTGAACATGGAACGTACGCCGCCCGACCAGGAGCGGTCCAGCGGGCCTGAGGGGCCGCCTGGTTCCCGCAGCGCGGGCCGGGAGGCGCACGGAGGCCCTCATCCCGACGGCAGCCCCGAGCATGCCGGCGAACCGCGCGAGCAGCCTGACGGCCGGCAGGGAGTCGAGGACCGTCCTCGGTCCACAGGGAGGTTGGAGACTCTCGTCGGTCGGTACGGGCCCACCCGCGGAGCCCAGCGTCACGCCGGCGCGCAGGACCGCAACCTGCCGGGAATCCTGGCGCTCGCTTTCGGGATCGCCGCGGTCGCCCTGTTCCTTCCGTCGTTCGGGGCGCTCTTCTTCCTGTCGCTTCCACTCGGAATAGCGGCGATGGTGCTCGGCGTCATCGGCAAGCGCAAGGTCGACCGAAGAGTGGCCGCGAGGAATCGTCGCCCGGCGAAGGCCGGCCTCGTGCTGGGCGCCATCGGCACCGTCCTCTCCCTGCTGGTGATCCTGCTGCTCGCACTCGGGGTGGCCGGGATCACCGAGCTGATTCGGTCGTCGGATCAGGGCGGCGGCTCCGGCGGCCAGGAGGAGACGCTCGAGCAGCGGGGCGACGAGCAGCGGAGGATGCTCGAGGAGCGCTCCGTCCGGCAGCGGAGAGAGCTCGAGGAGCGCTCCGCCCGGCAGCGGGAGGAGCTCCGGCGGCGCAGCGAAGAGTCGCGCTGAGACCACCGGGTCGGCGGCGGGTGGACCCGAGTTTCTCGAGCCCGTCACGCGTCGGCTCGCGGGAGCCACTCGTCCGGACCGACGACGTCTAAACGGAGACCGTGGTGACCCGAGACGCGAGGGACGCCGAGCAGATCGTCCCGCGTTCGCTCGCGGCGGCTCGGAGGCGCCGGTACAGGCGGTCGGACAGCTCCACCGTCGTCCCCATGCATTGCACGCTAAGGCGTGCAGCGGCCTGCAGCGCGGCATGGTCGGTGGGCGAGCCGGGTCATTCGCCGAGCGCCCTTGGTCATCCCCCTCAAGGGCTGCTATACAAGGCAAGATCTACTAAGCCACCACTTAGGTTTTCATCACGATGACACCCGACCGACTCACCCGCAAGACCCAGGAGGCCCTCGCCGCCGCCCAGCGGCTCGCGGCCACGCGGGGGAACCCGCAGGTCACCCCGCACCATGTCCTGGCTGCGCTGCTCGAGCAGGACGGCGGCATCGTGGCCCCGGTCCTCCGTCGCGCCGGGGCCGACGCCGAGGGCGTACGCCGGCGCGCGAACGAGGGGCTCGACCGCCTGCCCACCGCACGAGGCCAGACCACCCAGGAGCCCGCCTTCGAGCGCGCCGCCGGCGACCTCCTGCGCCGCGCCGAGGAGGAGGCACGCGGCCTCGGCGACGAGTACGTCTCCACCGAGCACCTCCTCCTCGCCATGGCCGGCGCCCCCCAGACCGACGTGGGCGCCTCGCGCGGCCAGGTTGCCGACGCGGTGGCCGCCGTGCGCGGACCCCACCGGGTGACCGACCAGGACCCCGAGGAGAAGTACCAGGCCCTCGAGCGCTACGGCCGCGACCTGACCCAGGCCGCCGAGGACGGCAAGCTCGACCCGGTCATCGGCCGCGACGACGAGATCCGCCGCGTGGTCCAGGTCCTCTCGCGCCGCACTAAGAACAACCCGGTGCTGATCGGCGAGCCGGGCGTGGGCAAGACCGCCATCGCCGAGGGCCTCGCCCTGCGCATCGTCTCCGGCGACGTGCCGGAGTCCCTGCGCGACCGACGCGTGGTCTCCCTCGACATCGGCTCGCTGATCGCCGGCGCCAAGTACCGAGGCGAGTTCGAGGACCGCCTCAAGGCCGTGCTCAAGGAGATCGCCGAGGCCGAGGGCCGGGTCATCGTGTTCATGGACGAGCTGCACACGATCGTCGGCGCCGGGGCGGCCGAGGGCGCGGTCGACGCGGCCAACCTGCTGAAGCCGATGCTCGCGCGCGGGGAGCTGCGCGCCGTGGGCGCCACCACGCTCGACGAGTACCGCAAGCACATCGAGAAGGACGCCGCCCTCGAGCGGCGCTTCCAGCCGGTCAACGTCGGCGAGCCGAGCGTCGAGGCCGCCATCGCCATCCTCCGTGGGCTCAAGGAGCGCTACGAGGTGCACCACGGCGTGCGCATCCAGGACTCCGCGTGCGTGGCCGCGGCGACGCTCTCCAAGCGCTACATCGCCGACCGCTTCCTGCCCGACAAGGCCATCGACCTGATCGACGAGGCCGCCTCGCGGCTGCGCATCGAGATCGACTCGATGCCCACCGAGATCGACGAGGTGGAGCGCCGCGTCCAGCAGCTCGAGATCGAGCACCAGGCGCTGAAGTCGGAGACCGACGCCGCGAGCGCCGAGCGCCGCGAGGCGATCGAGCGTGAGCTGGCCGACCTCCGCGAGCGCTCGGGCGCGATGAAGGCCAAGTGGCAGGCCGAGAAGGACGCGATCACGGCGGTGCAGGAGGTCAAGGAGCGCCTCGAGCAGGCCCGGGCCGAGGCCGAGCGCGCCGAGCGCGACGCCGACCTCCAGCGCGCGGCCGAGCTGCGCTACGGGGAGATCCCCGACCTCGAGCGTCGTCTGGCCGCGGCCGAGGAGGCCGACGCCGTGGACGAGTCACCGCGCTTCCTCAAGGAGGAGGTGGACGAGGAGGACGTGGCCGAGGTCGTGGCCCGCTGGACCGGCATCCCGGTGTCGAAGCTCATGGAGGGCGAGGTGGAGAAGCTGATCCTCATGGAGGAGCGCCTCCACGACCGGGTGATCGGCCAGGACGAGGCGGTGGACGCCGTGTCGAACGCGCTGCGGCGCTCGCGGGCGGGGCTTCAGGACCCGGACCGCCCGATCGGCACGTTCCTGTTCATCGGCCCCACCGGGGTCGGCAAGACCGAGCTCGCTCGGGCGCTCGCCGAGTTCATGTTCGACTCCGAGCAGTCGATGGTGCGCATCGACATGTCCGAGTACATGGAGAAGCACTCGGTGTCGCGGCTCGTGGGCGCGCCGCCGGGCTACGTGGGTTATGAGGAGGGCGGCCAGCTGACCGAGACGGTCCGCCGGCGCCCCTACTCGGTCGTGCTCCTCGACGAGATCGAGAAGGCCCACCCCGACGTGTTCAACGTCCTGCTCCAGGTGATGGACGACGGGCGGCTGACCGACGGCCAGGGCCGCACCGTCGACTTCAAGAACGCCGTGCTGATCATGACCTCGAACGTGGCCGGCGGCATGGACGGCGTGCGGGCCACGTTCAAGCCGGAGTTCATCAACCGCCTGGACGACATCGTGCTCTTCGACGCGCTCTCGCGCGAGGAGATCGGGCGCATCGTCGGCCTCCAGGCCGAGCGCCTGGTGGACCGCATCCGCGAGCGCGGAGTCGAGGTGGAGCTGACCGACGCCGCGCGCGAGCTGCTGGGCGACCTCGGCTACGACCCCACCTACGGCGCGCGGCCGCTGCGGCGGGTGATCCAGAAGCGGCTGATCGACCCGATGGCGCTCGCGCTGCTCGAGGGCCGGTTCCGGCCCGGCGACGCGGTGCGGGTGGACGCGGCCGACGGTGATCTCGTGCTGGAGCGAGGAGTGGCCGCCCCGGCGGTTCCCGCGTAACCGCCGCTCGGGACCCCCCCGCGGCGGTAGGTTGCGGTGTCGTGCTGACCTTGGTCCTCGCGCTGCTCGGCTTCGCCCTCCTCTTCGGCATGATCCTCCTCGCGGCCCGGCACCGGCGCTTCGAACTACCGGGAGGCGACGGCGGAGGCGGAGATGGCGTCTAAGGTCATGGACGCCCTTCGGCTCGCCCGGGCCTTCGCCGTCGGACGCACGGCCGTCGGCGCCGCACTGCTCGTCGCGCCCGGGATGGCGCGTGCGTGGGTGGGCGAGCCCGCCACGCGGCCCGGCGGGAAGGTGCTCACGCGCGCCCTCGGGATGCGCGACCTCGCGCTCGGCGTGGGCCTCCTCCGGGCGGTCGGCGAGGCCCGGGAGGTCGGACGCTGGCTCGGCGCGGGGGTGCTCGCCGACGGGGCCGACCTCGCGGCCACGCTGCTCGCCTGGAAGCGGCTCCCGAGCGTCGGCCGTGTGGGGGTGACCGCGGCGGCGGCCTCCAGTGTCGGCCTCGGGCTCGGGCTCGCGTGGACGCTGCGCTCAGCGCGCCCGGCGGATCCAGATCCGGCCGGCCGCGGCCTCGGACCGGGCGCCGAGGTCCCCCGCCCGTGCTGAGGCATGCGCGGCAGGCGGCGCTGCTCGCAGTCTGCGCCGTGGCTGCCTGTGCCGAGGACACGCCCCCGCTCCCGCCTCCGGAGCCGCCCGTCGGCATGGGCCTCGTGAGCGTCTCGGGCAAGCGCAGCGTGGAGCAGACGCTCGACCGGGTCGAGGCGAAGCTCAAGGAGGACGACGGCCAGTCGATCGTCGCGCGGATCGACCACGCCGACGAGGCAGTCGGTGACCTCCCGCCCACCGAGGGGATCGTCTTCGGCGAGCCCGCCGTCATCGCGCCACTTCTCCGCCGCAACCAGCTCGCCGGACTCGACCTCCCGCTGACCATGCTCGCCTGGGACGAGGCCGCCGACGAGGCCACCGAGGTCGTCCACTCGACGCCCGAGTACATCGCCGAGCGCCACGGGTTGACCGGGGCGCCGGAGCTGGGGAGGCTCGAGGCCACCCTCCGCGGCCTCGTCGAGGACGCGGCCGGCCTCGGCGCCACCCCCGACGTCGGCGCGAGGAGCCCGGCGGCGGCGGAGGGCATCGTCACCCGGGGCGTCGAGGGAGACGTCGACGAGGTCGTCCAGCGGATCGAACGGGCGGCGGAGAGCTCGAAGCTCGATGTGATCGACGTCGTCGATCACCGCCGGGACGCGCGCCGCGAGGGCGAGCGCCTGCGCCCCACCACTCTCGTGCTCATCAGGGATCCGCGCTCGGAGGAGGAGTTGACGAGCAGCAAGAGGACCTTCGCCGTCGACCTGCCGCTGCGGGTGCTGGCCTACGAGGACGCCCGCGGCGAGACACGGGTGGCCTACAACGACGCGGCCTACCTGGCGCGGCGGCACCTCGTCACGGGTGAGGAGCGCGCCGTGCGCCGTCTCGGCGAGCAGCTCGAGAAGGTGGTGCGGGAAGCGGGCTGACCGCGCGCGCCGCCCCCGCCCGTGCTCAGGCCGGCGCCCCGGTCACCGCCCAGCGCTCTCCCGAGAAGCGCACACCGAGTGACACGAGGCGCGCGACGAGGAACCCGTTCAGGGCGACCCACACGCCCACCACGCCCCAGTCGAGGGCGAGCGCCAGCAGCCCGAGCGGCGCACCGACGCCGATCGCGGCCACGAGCATCCACCGCATGAGGAACCGCGTGTCGCCGGCGCCGATGAGGATGCCGTCGAGCGCGAACACCGCCCCGCCCACCGGCTGGGTGAGCGCGAACAAGGGCCAGAGGACGGCGGCGCGCTCGAGCACTGCGGGATCGGGGGAGAAGACGCGCGGCAGCACCTCGGCCACCGCGAGCAGCACCAGGCCGAACAGGCACCCGCAGGCCGTCGACCATCCGATCATGCGTCGCGCCGCGGCGCGGGCCCCGGCGGGGTCGCCGCCGCCCAGCCGGCGACCGACGATCACCTGGCCGGCGATGGCCACCGAGTCGAGCACGAGGGCGAGGAAGCCGAAGACCTGAAAGGCGATCAGGTGCGCGGCGAGCGACGCGTCGCCGAACCGCGCGGCCACCGCGCTCGCCAGCGCGAACGCCCCGTAGAGCGCGGCCGTGCGGACGAAGATCTGGCGCCCGATGCCGAGCAGCGGCCTCAGGGCCGACAGCCGCGGGCGGCGATCGTCGGCGGGGAACCGCAGCAGCGACCAGACGAAGGCGGCGCCCATCGCGCTCTGCGCGACGACCGTGCCCCACGCGGACCCGGTCAGTCCCCAGTCGAGGCCGTAGACGAACCAGACCTCGAGGACCACGTTGAGGGCGTTGGCCGCCACGAGGATGAGGAGCGGCGTCCGCAGGTCCGACACTCCGCGGAGGAATCCCTGGCCGGCCAGGGCGACGATCGCGAACGGGATCCCGAGCGACGAGATGCGCAGGAAGTTCACGGCCATGGTCGCGGTGCGCCCCTCGCCGCCCATGAGCGCCACGGCGGGTTCGGCGATCACGAGGAAGGTGGCGCTCAGCACGGCGCCGATGGCCAGCGCGAGCCACATCGCCTGGGCGGCGAGCCGGCCCGCGGCGGCGTCCCCGGCGCCGTGCATCCGCGCGACGCGCGCGGTGGTGGCGTACGCGAGGAAGTTGCATAGCGTGAACGCCCCGGTCAGCAGCGTGCCGGCGATGGCGAGGGCGGCGAGCTCGGGCGTGCCGAGGTGGCCGACGATCGCGGTGTCCACGAGCAGGTACAGCGGCTCGGCCGCCAGCGCGCCGAGGGCCGGCAGGGCGAGCCGGAGGATCTCCCGGTCGTGACCCGAGCGCCCGAGCACGGCTCGACGCTATCCCGTGGGGCGCGGCGCGGGGCGCGACAACCGGGCCCGTGATCCACGGCCCGTGCCCTTGCGTCCGGCGCCGCCATGTGGGAGAAACGACCCTCACCCGAAGAGGAGGAGCGCCGTGCCCACCTTCATCATGCTCAGCACCCTGTCGCCCGAGGGTGTCCAGACCCTCAAGAACAACCCGCAGCGCCTGCGCGAGGTCAACCAGGAGATCGAGCAGCTCGGGGCCAAGGTCACCGCTCAGTGGGCGGTGCTGGGTCGGTTCGACTTCGTCAACGTGATCGAGGCCCCCGACGAGACCACGATGGCGCGCGTATCGCTCGAGCTCGGCTCGCGCGGCACGGCCACCTACGAGTCGCTCTCGGCCATCCCGATCGACGACTTCGTCGCCGCGCTCTGAGGGCTCGGGAAGACGGACCGGGTATGACCCGGGTCCTCGTCGTGGGGAGCGGGGGCCGCGAGCATGCGCTCGTGCGTGGACTGCTGCGCTCCCCCGGGCGGCCGGAGATCGTCTGCGCGCCGGGGAACGCCGGCATCGCCCGCGACGTGCCGTGCGTCGCCGCCGCGGCCGACGACGTCGAGGGCATCGTGCGGGCCGCCGTCGAGCAACGCTGCGACCTGGCGGTGATAGGTCCCGAGGTGCCGCTCGTGGGCGGGGTGGTGGACGCGCTGGCCGAGGCCCACGTGCGCGCCTTCGGGCCGACCGCCGTCGCCGCCCACATCGAGGGCTCGAAGGCCTACGCCAAGGAGCTTATGGCCGCCGTCGGGGTGCCCACCGCCGCGCACCGGACGGCGCAGGACCACGCCGAGGGCCTCGAGGCGGTGCGGGCCTTCGGCACCCCCGTGGTGATCAAGGCCGACTCCCTGGCCGCGGGCAAGGGGGTGATGATCTGTCGGAACGAGCAGGAGGCGATCGCGGCGCTTGACTCCGTGTTCCGCGAGCGGCGCTTCGGCGCGACCTCCGCGGTGGTGGAGGAGATGCTCGAGGGCGAGGAGCTCTCGCTGCTCGCCCTCTGCGACGGCGTCCGGGCCGTGCCTATGGCCCCCGCCCGCGACTACAAGCGGATCTTCGACGGCGACGAGGGGCCCAACACCGGCGGGATGGGCTCCTTCTCGCCGGTCCCCGGGATCGACCACGAGCACGTCCGGGTGCTGGCCCGCGCCGTGCACCAGCCGATCGTCGACGAGCTCCGCGCGCGGGGCACGCCCTACCACGGGGTCCTGTACGCCGGGCTGATGATGACCTCCTCCGGACCGCGGGTGCTCGAGTACAACTGCCGCTTCGGCGATCCGGAGACCCAGGCGGTGCTCCCGCGCCTGCGCTCCGATCTCCTCGACGTCCTCGAGCGCTCGGTGCGCCCGGGCGGCCTCGAGGGCGTCCGACTCGAGTGGTCGTCGGAGTGGGCGGTGACGGTGGTGCTGGCCTCGCGGGGCTACCCGAAGAGCTCCTCGCACGGTGACGCGATCTCCGGGCTGCGCTCGCTGGGCGCACTCGAGACCGAGGTGCTGCACGCCGGCACCGCCGACAGGGACGGGACGCTCGTGACCGCCGGCGGTCGGGTGCTGAGCGTGACCGGCTTCGGCGCCGACGCCGCGGAGGCCCGCGAGCGGGCCTCCCACGCCGCGGAGCGAGTGGCCTTCGACGGCAAGCAGATGCGCCGGGACGTGGCCGCGGGGGTCGGAGGTAGGGTGGGCGTGTGAGCGAGCAGCCGCACGATCCCGAGGAGGGCGTCGCGGTGACGGCGGACCGCGAGGCGGAGGCCGAGGCGGCCATCGAGGCGGTGTTCGAGGAGGAGGGCGACATCGCGATCGGCCCGCGCGTCGCGATCCTCATGGGCTCGCAGAGCGACATGCCGGCCATGGAGAAGGCGGGCCAGGAGCTCGACGCCCGCCGCATCGCCTACGAGATCAAGGTCATGAGCGCCCACCGCAACCCCGAGGTGGTGGCCGACTACGCCCGTGGCGCCCGGGCCAGGGGGATCAAGGTCCTCATCGCCGGCGCCGGCCTCTCCGCCGCGCTGCCCGGCGTGGTGGCCTCGCAGACCGACCTGCCGGTGATCGGCGTGCCGCTGACGAGCTCCAACTCGGTGGCCGGCGGGCTCGACGCGCTGCTGGCCATCGCGCAGATGCCCCCCGGCGTGCCCGTGGGCTGCGTCGGCGTGAACGGCGCCCGCAACGCCGCCGTGCTCGCGGCGAAGATCCTCGACGCGTGACGGGTCGGGGGGACACCCCCCGACTGCCCCCCGCGGGATGATCGCCCGCTACACGCGCCCCGAGATCGGCGCGGTGTGGTCGGAGGAGCGCAAGCTCGAGTGCTGGCTCGAGGTGGAGCTCGCGGCCACCGACGCGCTGTCGGAGTTCGGCGTGGTACCGGCCGAGGATGCCGCCGCGATCCGCGAGCGGGCCTCGTTCTCGGTCGAGGCGGTCCACGAGCGCGAGCGGGTGACCGACCACGACGTCGCCGCGTTCGTGGACGTGGTCGCGGGCTCGGTCGGCGAGCCCGGCCGGTGGGTCCACCACGGGCTGACCTCGAGCGACGTCCTCGACACCGCGCTCGCGGTCCAGCTCCGCGAGGCGGGCGCGGTATGCCTGGCCGGCGCGCGGGAGTACCGCGATGCGCTGATCGAACGCGCACGCGAGCACCGCGACACACTGTGCGTGGGCCGCACCCACGGCGTGCACGCCGAGCCCACCACGTTCGGGGTGAAGCTCGCGGGGTTCGCGTTCGAGGCCGAGCGCAACCTCAGACGCCTCGAGCGGGCGTTCGCCGATGTGGCCGTGGGGGCGGTCTCCGGCGCCGTGGGCACCTATGCGGCCAACGGCCCCGATCTCGAGCGCCGGGTGCTCGAGCGCCTCGGCCTCGCGCGGGAGGAGGTGTCCACGCAGGTCGTGGCCCGCGACCGCCACGCCGAGCTCCTGTCGGCGGTGGCGCTCGCCGGCGCCGGCCTCGAGCGCTTCGCCACCGAGATCCGCAACCTCCAGCGCACCGAGGTGCGCGAGGTCGAGGAGCCCTTCCGTGCTGGCCAGAAGGGTTCCTCGGCGATGCCCCACAAGCGCAACCCGATCGTGTCCG
>JBPCQB010000143.1:0-9991 GCA_050998555.1 Thermoleophilaceae bacterium | reverse complement strand
TCGGGGCGCGCCGCCTTGAGGCGCTTCAGCGAGTCGCGCCAGTCCATGACGCCCGGCATCTCGTCGCGGCCGAGCGGCGTCGCGTACTGAAGGCCGCGCGGCAGGTAGTAGTCGAGCACGGCCATCCGCTCCGGATGCGTGGAGATCACGAGGTCGCCGGGAGCCAGCATCCACTTCACCTCGGACAGCACGTTGCGAGTGGAGCTCTTCGAGTCGAGATCGGGCTGTCCGGTCCAGAAGAACGCGACGAGCACGAGCGCGACGATGCCGAGGCGCGCCGAGCCCGCCAGCCCCGCGGCCGCGAGCACGAGCAGTGGACCGACGATGACCGCGAGGTAGCGGGTGACGTAGGCCGGGGCCACCTGCGAGACCAGCCAGGCGACCACGAGAGTGGCCACCCCGAGCACGAGCATTGCCACGATCGCGCCCCGGCGCTCGTCGCCGCGCCGACCCTGCTCGATCAGCGCCACCACGCCCGCGCCGGCCCCCAGGAGCAACACGAGGGCGGCGCCACCGCCGCCGAGGATCTGCGACAGGCGCCCGAGCGGCGCGGTGGGAGGCGGCGCGGTGGACCACGGGGCGCCGGTGTGCATGACCTGGAAGATCAGGGTGGGCACCCAGGGGAGGTAGACGACGCCCACGGCGCCGAAGACGATCAGCGCGTCGAGCGCGATCCGCTTACGCGCCTCGGGGCGCTCGCGCACGACGAAGAGGAGGGCGATGACCGCCCCGACCCCGTAGAAGAGCGCCCAGTTGTGCGTGTAGAGCATGAGTGCGAGCGCCAGCCCGAACAGCGGGAGGTACCGGCGCCGGCCGAGCACGAACGCGTGCACGAACGCCGTGGTGGCGAGCAGCGAGAGCAGCACCAGCAGCGCGTACATGCGCGTCTCCTGCGCGTGCACGGTGAGGAAGGGGTTGATCGCGCACAGCGTCGCGCAGATCCATCCCACCCGGGGCTCGAAGAGGCTCCAGCCCGCCCACAGGCCGGCCGGCACGGTGGCGAGCGCGAAGAGCAGCGAGAGCAGGTGGGTCTGCTCCTCGGCGCGGCCGACCACGTCCATCCACACGTGCAACAGCGCGTAGTAGAGCGGCGGCGAGCCGTCCTGCATGAGGACCTCGGGGATCTGGGTGATCGGGAACGAGGCGATGCCCACCGAGAGTCCCTCGTCGATCCAGAAGCCGGCCGCCAGCGCGCGGGTGCGCACCACGAAGGAGACGACGATCAGCGCGCCGAGCGCGGCGATCGACCCGACCAGCCGCCACGGAAGTCGCTCGACCTCCGGCAGTGCCAGCCGGCGCGGTATGGAGGTGGCGTTCGGCAGAGAGCTCATGGGTTCTCGTCGGTACGCGGCCCGTCAGGACGCCGGGCGCTGCTCGCGGCGTACGCTGTCCGCGCGAGACCGGCACGACGCGAGTACGAGCCACGGGCCGGCGCGGGCCACCGGCCGCAGGCGAGCGAATTGTAGACGTGGCTCCGGTCGAGCGCCTATTACCGGTGGCGCACGGAACACCATGCCCGCCTCGCGGGGATCGAGCCGGACGTCGATCCCGTGCACTCCGAGGGTCCAGGCGAGCCCCGGCACCTGGTAGTCGCCGGCGACCGGCGGGCCGCACGCGAGCACGCCGGCCGGGCCTCCGGCGCGGTCCACCGCCAGCGCGAGCGAGTCGTAGAGCGCCGCCTCGTAGCGGAGCTTCGCCGCCTCCCTCGGGACGCCCTCGACCAGACGGCCCGCGAAGGGCACCGACACGGCGGCGAGAAGGGCGAGGCCGACGGCCGTCGCCACGGCCGGACGGGCCGGCGGCCCCGGCAGCAGCCGCGCGAGTGCGCCGAGAGCCCGACCCCACCCCACGCCGCCCAGCACGCAGGCGAGGGCGACCGGGACGAGCAGGTAGCGGAAGTTCCCCGAGTATCCGGCCTCGGTCATCATCGCCACGAGCCCGAGCCAGGCGGCCCCGACGCCGAGCAGGGCGGGGACGGGGGCCCGCCGCGCGCGGACGTCGGCGATGGCGGCCACGACCGCAAAGGCGAGGCCGATCAGCGCCGGTGGCGGCACGGTGGCCGCGGCGCGCGCGAGGACCGCCAGCGCCGGGCGGTCGGCAAAGGCGGGGCTGAGTGCCGTCGGGTCGTTGGCCCGGGTGGCCGAGCGCAGCAGCTCGCCGGAGCCCCAGAGCTCGGGCCCGAACCAGAGTGCGGCCACCGCCGCGAGCCCGAGCACGATACGAGCGCGTAGCGCCGGCTCGACCCACCACAGCCAGAGCGCGTAGAGGCCGAGGAACGGCCACGCCTCGGGCCGCAGCAGCGCGGCCAGCAATCCCAGCACGAAGGCCTGTCCGCGACGGGCGTCCAGGTGTCGCTCGACGCCCCACAGCACGAAGGCCACGAGCAGCCCCTCGGAGTTGCCGAGGGCCATCGTGTAGACGTAGCCGTCGCACACGAGCAGCGAGGCGCCCGCGAGCACCCCCGCCACCGTCCCGAGCGCCGCGCCGCGACCGGTCAGCCGCGCCGCCAGGCGCGCGGCCATGGCCACGGCCAGGAAGCCCCCGGCGCGCGCGATCCAGAGCCAGAGCTCCGGCGCCGCGCCGCCGGCGAGCGAGAACAGCGTGGTGAGGAGCACGGGCAGCGGCTTCCAGGACGGGCCGGCCACCGTGCTCAGGTCGCCGCCGGCCACCTCCCGCCCCCAGTTGATCCACGCCCACGGGTCGTAGGTGGGAGCCGAGGGCAGGAGCAGGGTGAGCGCCCCGGCCCCGAGGCAGGCGAGCACGATCGCCGGGGTTCCGCGAAGCCTGTGCACCTCTTCAGAGCAGCAGCAGAGCCGCGCGGCTCACGAAGACGACCAGGCAGAGCGCGAGCGTGGCTCCGGCGAGACGGCGGGACCCGAGCGCGGCGAGGGGAAGCAGCCACACCACGTAGTAGGGCATGAGCCACGCCGTCGAGAGCAGGAGCGCGATGGTGCCCCATCCGGCGGCGTCGACCCAGTCGTGGCCCCGTGCGACGCGCACGAGCAGCCAGCCCGCGGCGGCGAGGAACAGAACGGCGCCGCCGAGGCGAGCGCTCGGTCCCGCTCCCCCCTCGCCGATCAGCCAGCCGGCGAGGTAGGGAAGGGAGAGCTCGGACACCATCCGGCCCTGCGCCCCGAGCGTCCGCGCGAAGCCGACCAGGGCGTCGGCCCCGAACGCGGTCACCCAGACCATGAGCACGACGGCTCCCGCCCCGAGCGCCCCGGCCATCGCGCGGCGGCGCGCTCCCGGGCGGCCGCTCGCGCCGACGAAGAGGAAGGGAAGCACCAGGCCGCCGGTCACCTTCACCGCCGCCGCGGCCACCACGGCGCCCGCGGCGCCCACCTGCCGCCCGGCGCCGGCCAGCAGCACGCCCACGAGCACCAGCAGCATGGTGATCGAGTCGTTGTGGGCGCCGCCCACCCCGTAGACGAGCAGCAGCGGGTTGAGGCCCACGAACAGGGCGGCCAGCACGGGAGAGCGCCCGCGTGCGCGCGCGGCCCGCGCGACGAGCGCCACGCAGCCGAGCGAGGCGGCGGCGGTGGCGCCCTTCAGCGTCCACAGGGCAGCGGGAAGACCGAGCGGTGCCAGCGGGTAGGTGGCGAGGGTGAACAGCGGGCCGTAGGGGTCGCGAAGGTCGCGAAAGCTCACGAAGGCGAGCACCGGGTCGCCGGGGATCGCGGCCGGGGGGTTCACGTAGGGGCTCAGGCCGTGCGTGATCCCCAGCCGCGCGTAGGCGATGTAGGAGAACACGTCGGGGGTGACGATCGGGGGCGCGAGCGCCCACGCGAGGTGGGCGGCGCCCACGGCCCAGAGCGCGACGGGCAGCGAGAGGCGCCGGTGTGCGGCGAGGGTCACGGCGTACCCCACGCTCATCGTCGCCAGCAGCGCGACGAACGCCTCGGGCGCCAGCGCTGGAGCGCCCAGCTTCGCGAGGGGCCCGGCCACCCACGCGGGGAAGGCCGTCGGGCTTCCGGAGAGGTACCGGGTGCCGGCGGCGGCGCCCGCCGCCGCGGCGAGACCGGCGAGCACCGCCACGGCGAGGGCGAGCGGGCCGGCCAGACGGGCCACGGTGTCGACGGGTCCTCCCACCCGAACACGAGCGGTGGTCAGGGCCCCTGCGGGGGAGGAAGCGCTCATCGCGCAGCAGCGTGGCAGACGTCCTGCACCCGCATCCGCCCGGCGGGCGTACCCTAGGAGGCGTGACCGGCCACGGGTCGCGGAGCCCTAATTGAGCAACGAGCGATTCTGGGGCGAGTTCGTCTCGTCCCTGCATGTTCCCGAATCCGGCGACGGAGCCCGCACGGACGCCTCGGTCATCGACGTGGGGGGCGCCATCGACCGTCTCGGCGCCGTCGAGAGCCGCTACCGCTCTCTCCTCGAGGGCCTGCCGCTCGTGACCTTCGTCTTCGGGTGGGAGTCCGGGCGGCGGATGCGTTACATCTCCCCGCAGGTCGAGGCGCTCCTCGGCTTCGACCAGGGGGAGTGGCTCGAGGGCGGGGGCCTGTGGGACGCCCGCCTCCATCCCGAGGACCGCGGGCGCGTGCTCGAGGCCGCCGGCGAGGCGTTCGCCGCCGGCCGGCCGCTGCGCATGGAGTACCGCCTGCTGAGGCGGGACGGCCGGGCCGTGTGGGTACGCGAGGAGACCGATCCCCCCGTCGCGCTCGGCGACGGCCCGCGGCTGACCCACGGCGTGCTCGTCGACGTCTCCGAGCGTCGGGCCACCGAGAACGCGCTCGAGCGCGAGCGTGCCCGCGCGGAGGGCTATCGCGCCCGGCTCGAGGCCATCGGCGACGGCGCGGCCGCCTCGGACGCCGTGGCCGGACCGGCGGCTGCGCCCAACGACCCCCTCACCGGCCTGGTCACCCGCCCCGGGCTCGAGGAACGCCTGCACCTCGCGGTCGACGCCGCGCGCGACTCCGGCGAGGAGGTCGCGCTGCTGTGCATCGACATCGATTCGTTCAAGCTCGTGAACGACTCACTGGGGCTCGAGGCCGGCGACGAGCTGCTCCGGCAGGTGAGCGCGCGCCTCTGCCGGCTGGTGGGCGCGAACGACGCGCTGGCGCGCCCCGGCGCCGACGAGTTCCTCCTCATGCTCGGGGAGCTCGAGGCGGGCTCGGGCCTCGACGCGAGCGAGGAGGCATCAAGCCGCGTGGCCGAGATCCTGTCCGAGCCCTTCGAGGTCGCGGGCAGCGAGCTGGCCGTGACGGCCGCGGTGGGCGCCAGCGTCTCCCCCAGTGACGCGCGCGAGCCCGAGGAGCTGCTCAAGCACGCCGACGCGGCGATGCACTCCGCTCGCGAGCTCGGTCCGAGCGAGTTCGCGCTGTACGGAGGCGGGACGATCGAGGCCCGGCTGCAGCTCGCCGAGACGGCCCGCCTGCGCCGGGCGATCGGCGCCGGAGAGCTGGTGCTCCACTACCAGCCGATCTTCGCACTGCCCTCCGCCGAGGTCGTCCATCTCGAGGCGCTCGTGCGCTGGCAGCGTCCCGACGGCGGGCTCGCGCCGCCGCTCAGCTTCATCCCGCTGGCGGAGGAGTCCGGGCTGATCGAGAGCGTCGGCCGCTGGGTCCTCGACGCCCTCCTAGAGCAGGCGAGCGAATGGCTCGGCGAGGGCCGCGACGTTCGCTTCTCGTTCAACGTCTCCCCCCGCCAGCTCCGGCGCGCGGACTTCGCACGGAACATCGCCGCCGCGATCGAGGAGCGCTCGCTCGACCCCACGCGCTTCTGCGTCGAGATCACCGAGTCGAGTGCGATGCGCAACTCGCACGCCGTGGAGCCGCTGCTGCGCGAACTGCGGGCCGCGGGCCTGCGCCTGGCGGTCGACGACTTCGGCCTCGGCTACTCCTCACTCGACCGCCTGCGCGACCTCCCGTTCCAGATGCTGAAGATCGACCGCTCCTTCATGGCCCGGACTCCCGAGGACCGCGGATGCACGGGGATCGTGCGCGCAGTGCTCGAGCTGGCCGAGGCGCTCGGGATGGAGGCCGTGGCCGAGGGCGTCGAGACCGACGAGCAGCGCCGCTTCCTCGAGGAGCGTCGATGCCCGCTGGCGCAGGGGTTCCTGCTGTCACGGCCGCTTCCGGCGAACGAGATCGCCGCGCTGCTCCCCGCGCCCGCCGGCGCGGAGGCGGCCTCGGCCCCGAGGAGCTGACACTGGACGCCTTCGCGCGGGCCGAGCACTCGGTGTCCCCGGAGCGGGCGGCCGAGATGCTCGCCGCCGGAGAGGCCGAGGTAATCGACGTGCGCGAGATCTACGAACGCCACGCCGGGCGTATAGAGGGCAGCCGCCACGTGGAGCTCGAGCGTCTGGCCTCCGCGGCCGAGACCATTCACCGCGACCGTCCGGTCAT
This sequence comes from Thermoleophilaceae bacterium, assembly GCA_050998555.1. GTDB lineage: Bacteria > Actinomycetota > Thermoleophilia > Solirubrobacterales > Thermoleophilaceae > JACCZP01. The sequence goes on along the minus strand of JBPCQB010000143.1, from coordinate 3,644 downwards.
CTTCCAGTGCCGCCTCGGCGCCCGCTCCGGGATGGCCACCCAGGCCTTCCGTGCCGCAGGCTACGACGCCTACAACCTCGAGGGCGGCATCGCGGCGTGGGTGGATCGGGGCCTGCCGATCGCCCCCGTGGACGGCTTCGTGGCCGAGCACTGAGCGGCGCCGTCCAGGGCCCCTCCGCGGACCACGTCCGGGGCGGGACCGTCTAGCCCTCGAACAGCGAGTACGGGTAGGACCCCCGGCGGTAGGCCATCTTCGCGATGGCCACCGTTCGGTCGTCGTCGCCCCGCTCCACCTGGTCGAGCGCGGAGCCGACCCGGGCCGCCGCCCGGGTGCAGAACGTCCGGGCGATGTAGCTCTCCTGGCTCGACGGCTCGGTTCCGTGCTCCGCGAGGATCGAGCTCACCCGGGAGATGACCGCCACCTGGGCGAGGATGTCGGCCACCGCGTCGGCCAGGCGCTTCTGCGCGTGCTGGCGCTCGACCACGGCTCGCCCGTGGCGGCGCAGGAGCCGCTCGGAGACCTCGCGCAGCTGGACCACCTGGTCGCCCACCGGCCGCGCCAGGTCGTTCAGCTCCTCGTGGTGGCGGGTCAGGCGATCGGGGCGCACCGAGCGCCGGGCGCGCTCGCCCACGTACTCGGCGAGCACTCCCAGCGAGCCGATGGGGTGCGAGAGGTCGAGGTTGCCGACCTCCCGAAGCCTGTCACCTAGCGGGCGCAGGCCGGTGAGCGCGACGAACACGCGCAGCACGTCGTTGGCCCCCTCGAAGATCGGGAAGATGCGGATGTCGCGGAGCACCTTCTCGTAAGGCTCGTCGCGCATGTAGCCCGCGCCGCCCTTGAGCTGGAGCGTGCGGTTGGCCTGGTACCAGAGGAACTCGGTGCCCGCCACCTTGCACACCGCGGATTCGAGCGAGTAGTCGGGCACGCCGGCGTCCACGAGCCCCGTGGTCAGGTAGCACAGCGACTCGAGCCCGAAGACCTGGGCCACCATCCACCCGATCTTCTCCTGCACGAGCTCGAAGTCGGCCAGCGGGTGGCCGAACTGCTCGCGCTCCTGCACATGGTCGATCGCTCCGTTAAGCAGCCACTTCGCCGCGCCCACCGACCCGGTCCCGAGCGACAGGCGCCCGTTGTTCAGCACGTGCATGGCGATCCGGAAGCCCTCGCCCGGGTCGCCGAGCACGTTCTCCGCCGGCACGCGGACGTCGTTGAAGTGCAGGCGCCGCAGGTCGTTGCCGCGTAAGCCCATCGTGTCGAAGCGCTCGCCGACCTCGAAGCCGTCCATCCCCTTCTCGAGGATGAGCGCGATGTGGCGGTCCTCGCCGTCCACCTCCGCCCGCGCGAAGGCGACGAACACCGATCCCTTCTCCCCGTTGCCGATCCACTGCTTCTCGCCGTTCAGCTTCCACGAGCCGTCGGGCTGGAGTGCGGCGCGCGACTCGAGGTGGTAGGCGTCGGAGCCCGCGTTGCGCTCGGTGAGAGCGAACCCGGCCAGCTTGCGGCCGGTGGCGAGGTCGGGGAGGAAGCGCTCCTTCTGCTCGTCGGTGCCGTAGAGCACGATCCCCTTCATCCCGATCGACTGGTGCACGCCGAGGACCACCGAGAGCGTGGCGTCGATCTGGGCGATGGTCTCGAACACCCGGCAGTAGCCCGTCTGGGAGAGGCCCTGACCGCCGTAGCGCTCCGGGACGTAGAGACCGCAGATCCCTCGCTCCCCAAGGCCCCGGATCACCTCGTCGCCGACCCAGCGCTCCTCCTCGATGCGCCTCGGGTCGATCGACTCCGCGGCGAACTCCCGCAGCGACTTCGTCAGGCTGCGGACCTTCGTCTGCTCGGTCGGGTCGGGCGTCGGGTAGGGGAAGACGAGCTCCTCGTGCAGCTCTCCGAGGAACAGCCCCTTCGCGAACGAGGAGACGCCCTCGACCGGCGGCTTTCGCTCCTCGACCGACGCCGCCTCCCGCTGGGTCTCCTCGGGTGTGGAGGCCGAGTCCCTCACCAGTCGATCGGCTCGCGACTGCGGAAGAAGCCGCCGGTCGGACCGTCCTCGGGGAGGGTGGCCAGCCACACCGGCGTGTCGGCGCCCTCGTCCACCGTGCGGGCCGCCCCGGAGCCGCCCATGTCGGTCTGCACCCAACCCGGGCACGCCGAGTTGACCTTGACGCCCGACTCACCGAGCTCGTTCGCGAAGATGCGGGTGAGCGCGTTCAGCGCCGTCTTCGATACCCGGTAGGACGGCGCGCCGCCGTTCATGTCCGAGAGCTGGCCCATGCCGCTCGAGATGTTCACCACGCGGCCGTGGCCGCTCTTCTCGAGCAGCGGGGCGAGGGCCTGGGTGAGCCGCCACGCACCGAAGACGTTGGTCTCCAGCACCTCCTTGACCTCGTCGAGGTCGGCGTCGGTGCCCCGGCGCCCGGTGTCGCCGATCACCCCGGCGTTGTTGATCAGCGCGTCCAGATAGTCGACCTCTCCCTCGACCTCCCGCGCGAAGCGCTCCACGGACTCCGGGTCGGAGACGTCGAGCTGGCGGGCCTCCACGGTCCCGTCGAGGCCCTCGGCCGCCTCGCGGCCCTTCTGCTCGTCGCGGGACCCGATGATCACCCGGTAGCCCTTCTGGGCGAGCTGGCGGGCGGCCTCGAGGCCGATGCCGCGGTTGGCGCCGCTGATCACGGCCACTCGTGTTTCGTCGTTCACGTCGTCTCCTTGCTGTGTGCCTAGGCGAGAGGACCGAACTGGCCCTCGGTGGGCTCCGCTCAGCAGAACCACGGCTCGGTCAGCCGTGGCCTGCCCTCCACCGAGCCGGCCGGAACGGGCTCGCGGGCGGGATCCTCGTGGCGTCCGGCGGCGGCGAGCACCGCGGCGCGGACGCGCTCGAAGGTGGCGGGGATCGACGCGCCCTCCGCCGTGTCGTCCTCGACAAGCCGTGCGAGGCGCTGCTGGAGGGCGTCCGTGCGCGGGTCGGCCGCGCGCCAGCGGTAGGTGAGATCCTCGGGGTCGTAGGCGCCGAGGTGAGCCGCGAGGTCGGGGTGGTCGAGGAGTAGCGACCCCTCGGGGAGCAGAAGGCGGATCGTGTACTGGACCGGGTCGACGTTCCCGATCAGGTCCTCATCGGCCACGAAGTCCACCAGGTCCGCGACGTCCTCGAGCGTGGTCCACGGCGTGAACGGCATCCACGACGGCCGCGGCTCGATGCCGTGCTCGCGGAGTAGGGCGAGGGCGTCCCGGGCTTCGGCGGTGGTGTGGCCCTTGTCGAGGCGGGCGAGGATGTCGTCGTTCACGGACTCGAGCGCGCAGACCGTGAAGAGGCAGCCCGCCGCGGCCAGCTCCGGCCACACCTGCGCGTGCTCGAGCACGTGCTCGACCTTGGCGGTGACGTCGAAGGTCAGGTCTGGGAAGCGGACGTGCATCTCGGCGACTATCGCCCGCGAGTGGCGCACGCCGTTCAGGAAATCCGGGTCCCCGAAGGTGATGTGGCGCGCGCCCGCGGCGACGAGGGCGGCCACGTCCTCGACCACGGTCTCCCGCTGCACCACGCGGATGCGTCCGTCGTAGACGGTGGGCACCGGGCAGTGGCGGCAGCGGTGCACGCAGCCGTGGCTGGCCTCCACGTAGCCGACCGGCCGCTCCTCGCCGTCGACGGCGAGGT
>JBPCQB010000164.1:0-14573 GCA_050998555.1 Thermoleophilaceae bacterium | reverse complement strand
GTCGGCGGCGGGCGCGGGTGGTTCTGTGTTCGGCTCGTTTGCGACGGTGGGCTCGTTCCCGGGCACGGCGTCGTCGACGGCGGACCCACCCCCCGCCGTGCCCGGGACCGCGAAGTCACGGAACCGTGCGATCGCCCCCACGGGCAGGCGAGCCCGCACGCGCACGCCCTCCGCGGTGTCCTCCCGCTCGAGCGCGGTGCCGGCCAGATCGTGCAGCTCGGACAGGCGCGCTCCCTCGCGGTAGGGCAGGAGCAGCTCGACGGGCCGCAGCGTCTCCTCGAAGCGGCGCTCGAGCGCACCGCCCAGCTCCTCGAGCCCCTCGCCGGTCAGCGCGGACACCTGAACCGCGTCCGGATGGCGGAACGAGAGCTCGCGCCGGCGATCGGCGTCCAGGCCGTCGACCTTGTTGAGGCAGAGCACGCGCGGGCGCTCCGCCGCGCCGATCTCCACCAGCACCGACTCCACGGCCTCGACCATCTCGGCGATCTCCTCCTCGGGCGCCGAGGCGTCGATGACGTGGAGCAGGAGGTCGGCCTCGAGGGCCTCCTCGAGCGTCGCGGCGAAGGCCTCGACGAGCTGATGGGGCAGCTTGCGGATGAAGCCGACGGTGTCGGTCATGAGGTAGGTGCGACCCGAGACCTCGAACGTGCGGGTGGTGGGGTCGAGGGTGTGGAAGAGGCGGTCGCGAACGCCGACCTCCGAGCCGGTGAGCGCGTTCAATAGCGTCGACTTGCCGGCGTTGGTATAGCCGGCCAGGGCCACCGTCGGTAGCCGAGCGCGCTCGCGCTCCTGACGCATGACCCCCCGCGTGGCCCGCGTGCGCTCGAGGCGCTGCTTGAGCGCCGCGATCCGGTCACGGGCGAGCCGGCGGTCGGTCTCGATCTGGGTCTCGCCGGGCCCCCTGGTCCCGATGCCCCCGACCCCGCGTCCGGCGCCGAGGCGCTCGAGGTGGGTCCACAGCCCCCTCATGCGGGCGAGGTTGTACTGGAGCTGCGCGAGCTCCACCTGGAGCTTGCCCTCGGCCGAGTTCGCGTGGTCGGCGAATATGTCGAGGATGATCGCCGTGCGGTCGATCACCGGCACGCCGACCTCCTCCTCGAGGTTGCGCTCCTGGCGCGGCACGAGCTCGTCGTCGCAGGCCACGAGGTTGGCCCCGGTGTCCGCCACCGCCTGCTTCAGCTCGGCCAGCTTGCCGCGCCCGAGGTAGCGGTCGGGGTCAGGCTTCTCGCGCCGCTGCTGGAGCTCGCCGGTCACCGCCACCCCGGCTGTCTTCAGGAGCTCGCCGAGCTCCCCGAGATCGACCTCGTACGGCCCCGCGGCGATGCACAGCGCCCGCTGCCGGGCGCGCGGATTGCGGACGCCCTCCCGGCGTCGGGGCTCCGTGGAAGGGCCCTGGCGGCTCTGCTCCATCCGCTCCCGAGTCTAGGGCCGGCGAGGGCTAGGGCCGCATGCCGGCGCGGACCGGCAGCGGCTGGCGCTCCACCGCCGGGAGCACGCCCTCGGCGCTGAAGGTCTCGAGCGGTCCGGACCCCGGGAGCACGACCACGCCCTCGGCCGGGTCGCCGATCCAGCGGGCGTGGCCGACGGCGTAGCGGTGCGCGCAGAGCGCCGCGGCGGCGGCATCGAGCTCCTCGATGCGCCGGTGCCAGAGCTCGCCACCCTCGTCCTCGATGTGGTCCTCGGCGAGCTCCTCGATCCGGCGCTCGACGCCGAGCGGGTTGCGGCGCGCCGGCAGCCGGCGCTCCTGGAGGGCGAAGAAGACCCCGTCGGCGTTGGTCTCGAAGAACGGGGTCTCGAGGTAGGCGTCCTCGGGGACCGGGCCCTCGAGCAGCTCGGGCTCACCCTCGAAGAAGCCGAGTCCGACGAGCCCGTGTCGCAGTGCCGCCCCGGCTTCGAGCAGACGCCCGGGCGGAACGCCGCACTCCCGCAGCTCGGCGTCGCAGTAGCGGATCTCACGGCCGTCGCCCGGCGAGGTGGTCGGTCCGGCGATGCCGGCCACGATCTCGCCGAGCGAGAGCAGGGCCTCCACCACGCGCTGCGCGGACCCGGGCTCGTAGAACGTCGCGGCCAGGCGGATCGGCGGCTCGGGGTCGCGCACCTCCTCGAGCACGCAGAGGTGGTGGAGCTCAGCGTCGACCGAGATGCCGCAGTAGCGCATGCCCCATGCCTATCACGCCGGCCGCCCGGACGGCCACGCGCCGCAGACCCCTCTCATCCTCCGAGGCTCGACCGCAGCCGCTCGACGGCCTCCGCGAGGCGATCGTCGTCGATGGTCAGCGAGATCCGGAAGAAGCCCTCGCCGCTCGGTCCGTAGGCCGATCCGGGCGATATGACGACCCCCGACTCCTCGAGCACCCGCTCGCAGAAGGAGACCGAGTCGTGGCCCTCGGGCACCGGCGCCCACACGTAGATCGTCCCCCTGGGCGGCGTGACGTCGACGCCGATGGCCCTCAGCGCGTCGCACACGAGATCGCGGCGACGCTGGTACAGGCGGCTCATCTCTCGTGCCGCCTCGTCGCCGCGCTCGAGCACCGCCGCGGCGGCCAGCTGCACGGCGTCGAACATCCCCGAGTCGATGTTCGTCTTCAGCCGCCAGTAGACCTCGAGCGCCTCGGCGTTCCCGACGAGCGCTGCGGTGCGCCAGCCGGTCATGTTGTAGCCCTTGGACAGCGAGAAGACCTCGACCCCGACCTCCTTCCCCCCGGGCGTGGCGAGGAAGCTGGGTGCGACGTAGCCGTCGAAGGTCGTCTCCGTGTAGGAGGCGTCGTGGACCACGAGCACGTCGTGCGCCCGCGCGAACTCGATCGCCTCCTCGAACAGGCCGTCGGGCACCACCGCCCCGGTGGGGTTGTTCGGGTAGTTGAGGTACATGAGCCGCGCGCGCTCCCGATCGCCCTCGGCGATGGCCTCGAGGTTCGGGGCGAAGCCCCGCTCGGGTTCGAGCGCCATGATCACCGGCTCGGCGCCCGCGAGCAGCGGGCCGCCGGTGTAGACCGGATAGCCGGGATCGGCCGCGAGCGCCGCGTCGCCGGGGTCGAGGAACGCGAGGTTGAGGTTGAAGATGCACTCCTTGGCCCCCAGCGCGGGCACGATCTCGGTGGCGGGGTCGAGCTCGACGCCGAAGCGGCGGGCGTAGAACGAGGCCACCGCGTCGCGGAACTCGGCGCGGCCGCGGTTCGACGGGTACTGGTGGGTTCCCGGGTCGGCGGCGGCTGTGGCCAGCGCCTCGATGGCGAGCTCGGGGGTCGGGGTGTCCGGGTCGCCGATGCCCAGTGAGATCACGTCCACGCCGGCCTCGCGCTTGGCCGCGATCTTGCGCTCGAGCTCGGCGAAGAGGTACGGCGGGATGCGATCGAGCCGCCGGGCGGCCCTCACGCGGCCCCCTCGAGCATCCCGAGCAGCTCGTCCGATGCCGACGCTCGGTAGACCGGCACCGCCCACCCGGTCAGCTCGAGGTCGAGGTCCTCGCCCACCCCCACGGTGAGGTCGCCCCCGTCGAGGTGGACGGTGACCGGGCTGCTCGCGCCGCGCAGCACGGCGGCGACCGCCGCGCCGCTCGCCCCCGTCCCCGAGGACAGCGTCTCCCCCACCCCGCGCTCGAAGATCCGGGCGGTGATCTCGCGGTCGGAGTCGCGGCGCCAGAACGAGACGTTCGTGCGGTTGGGGAAGAGCTCGTGGCGCTCGATGGGCGGACCGAGATCGGCGAGGTCGAGGTCCGCGAGCCCCTCCGGGGCCTCGATCGCGCACTGGGGATTGCCCACCGACACGTGCTGGAAGTCGAGCTCCCGGTCGGCGGCCGGCACGCGCCCCCGGCCGTCCGGCGGCCCGGACGGGAAGTCCTTCGAGGTCAGCGTGGCGCGCCCGATGGCCATCGTGCAGGTGTCCGGACCGGTCACCCGCGGGTGGATCTCGCCGGAGGCGGTGTCGATCGCGAACTCGTCGCGATCGGTCCAGCCGCCGTGGCGGAGGTACATCGCGGCCTCGCGGGCGCCGTTGCCCGAGAGCTCGGCCTCCGAGCCATCGGGGTTGAAGATGCGCAGGCGCGCGACCGCGGAAGCGTCGGTCGGCGACAGGAGGAGCACCCCGTCGGAGCCGATGCCGGTGTGCGGCTCGCACATCCGCCGGACGCGCTCGGCGGTGAGCTCGAAGGGCAGCTCCCGCTCCTCGACGATCACGTAGTCATTGCCGAGGGCCTGCCACTTCTCGAACCTCACGAAGGCTCGGCGGGGCCCTCGGGCCGGTGGGTGAGCGGACGGGGGACCATGGGCGGGCGCGCACTATAGGCAACGTCGCTTCGGCTCAGGATCTGCGCCGCCGCCTGCTGGGGAGGGGTGGTGGTCAGGTCGATCGGGAGCAGGTTCGGGAGCTTGCGCATCCAGGTGAGCTGGCGCTTGGCCAGGCGCCGGGTGCCGCGTTTCAGAGCCTCGACGTCGCCGCGGGCGAGCTCGTCGAACCCGAGGGCCTTGCGAGCGGTGGCCGAGGCCCCGGCGTCGGCGGCGGCTTGGATCTCCGCCGCCGCGCCCGCGGCCACCATCGCCTCCGCGCGCGCGTCGATCCGGCGGTAGAGGTCCTCGCGGTTGCGTGAGAGACCGGCGAGGAGCGTGGGTCGGCGGACGTCGGCGGTCCAGAGCTCGGAGCGCTCGGGGCGTGCAGACGCGGCCGCCGGGTCCTCGCCGGCCTCGAGCAGCTCGAGCGCGCGGACCACGCGCGAGCGGTCGGAGGGCTCGATGCGCCGGGCGGCTCGGGGGTCGCGACGCATCAGCTCCGCGTGCAGCGCCGCCACGCCTCGTGCACCGGCCTCGGCCTCGAGGCGCTCGCGCACGCCCGGTTCGGGAGGTGGTCGCAGGCTCAGGTCGGTGAGCGCCGCCCGGAGGTAGAGGCCGGTGCCTCCGACGACGATCGGGCGGCGGCCGGCGGCGAGCGCGCGGTCGACCTCGCGGTGGGCGAGCGGCATGTACTCGCCGACCGAGAACGCCGCGGTCACCGGGAGGAAGCCGACGAGCCGGTGCTCGAGGCGCGCCTGCTCCTCGTTCGTTGGTGCGCCGGTAAGGACGTCCAGGCCGCGGTAGACCTGGAGGGCGTCGGCCGAGATCGCGACCGGATCCTCGCCGCGCTTGCGCAGCTGCTCCGCGACCGCCAGTGCCACCCCGGTCTTTCCCACCGCGGTCGGGCCGAAGAGGGCGATGATCTCGGGAGCGGGTTCGTCGGGTCCGCCCGCTCCAGTCGCCGGCGGGTGCTCTCCGGGCGTCGTACGGCTCGCCCGCGGATGTCCCGGGCTCAGGCGGCCGCGAGCGCGCGCCCGGCGTGCTGGACGCCGGCGAGCGTCTGGCTGGTCGCGCTCGCCACGTCCACGAGCGCCAGCTCCCCCGGCTCGGCGGACCCCTCGAAGTTGACGGCCTTGTTGTGGCGCGTCCGCCCGCGGAGCCGTGAGGCGTCGGTGCGCGACGGTCCCTCCACCAGCACCTCGACGGTGCGGCCGACGAAGCGCTGGGCGCGCTCGTGGGCGCGGCGCTGCACCGCCTCCACCAACCGCTCCATCCGCTCGCGCTTGACCGGGTGGGAGAGCTGGTCGGGAAGGTCGGCGGCCTCTGTGCCGCGGCGGGGCGAGAAGACGAACGTGAACGCGGAGTCGTAGCCCACCTCCTCGACCACCTCGAGGGTCTCCTCGAACTCCGCGTCGCTCTCCCCTGGGAAGCCGACGATGATGTCCGTGGTGATCGCGCAGTCGGGCACGAGCTCGCGGATGAGGGCCACCCGATCGAGGTAGCGCCTTCGGTCGTAGGTGCGGCGCATGGCCTTCAGCACGCGGCTCGAGCCGGATTGGAGCGGCAGGTGGATGTGCTCGCACACCGAGGGCAGCTCGGCGTGGGCCCGGACCACGTCCTCGCGCATGTCCTTGGGGTGGGGGCTCGTGTAGCGCACCCGGTCGATGCCCCCCACCGCGTCGACCATGCCGAGCAGCTCCGCGAACGTGATCTTCCCCCCGCGCGGCAGGTCGCGCCCGTAGGCGTTGACGTTCTGGCCGAGGAGCGTGACCTCGCGCACGCCGTCGGCGGCCAGGCGCTCGACCTCCGCTACGAGGTCGGCGGCCGGGCGAGAGACCTCGCGCCCGCGCGTGGAGGGCACGATGCAGTAGGAGCAGGCGCAGTTGCAGCCCACCGAGATCTGGACCCAGCCCTGGAAGTCGCGGGCGCGCTTGGGCGGCAGGTGCCCGGGAAAGGACTCGAACTCGAAGTAGCCCTGCGCGGTGAGCGAGTCACTGGTGAGGAACTCGGCCAGCTTGGGGATCTGCCCAGGTCCGAAGGCCACGTCGACGAACGGGAACCGCTCGAACACCTTCTCCTTCATGGACTGCGACCAGCACCCGCCTACCCCGATCACTCGCTCCGGATCCTCGGCCTTCAGCCGCTTGGCCTCGCCCAGGTGCCCGACGAAGCGGTTGTCGGCCGACTCCCGGATCGAGCAGGTGTTGAAGAGGATGAGGTCGGCGTCGTCGCGACGCTCGACCTCGGCGTACCCGAGCGAGTCGAGCATGCCCTTCATCCGCTCGGAGTCGTGCTCGTTCATCTGGCACCCGAAGGTGGTGAGGTGGTAGCGCTTCACGGGGCGGCTCAGGGTACTGCCGGAGCCCTACTTCGCGTAGTCCGTCGCCCGGCTCTCCCTGATCACGGTCACCTTGACCTGGCCGGGGTACTCGAGCTCGCGCTCGACGTCGCGCGCGATCTGGTGGGAGAGCAGCGTGGCGGTGTCGTCGTCCACGTCCTGCGGAGAGACGATCACCCGTACCTCGCGACCGGCGTGCATGGCGTAGACCTTCTCGACCCCGGGTCGTCGGGTGGCCACGGCCTCGAGCTCCTGGAGGCGGCGCACGTACTGCTCGAGCGACGCACCGCGTGCGCCGGGCCGGGCGCCGGACAGGGCGTCGACCACCTGGATGATCACGGCCTCGACGGTCTGCGGATCTACCTCGTTGTGATGGGACTCGACGGCGTGGGCCACGGCCTCGGACTCCTCGTAGCGGCGAGCGAGGCGCGCCCCCACGAGCGCGTGAGGACCTTCGACCTCGTGGGAGACCGCCTTGCCGATGTCGTGTAGGAGAGCGGCTCGCCGGGCTGTCTTCGAGCCGACGCCGAGCTCGTCGGCGAGCAGGCCGGCCAGCTGCGCACACTCCACCGAGTGGGCGAGCACGCTCTGGCCGTAGCTCGTCCGGTAGCGCAGGCGCCCGAGCAGGCGGGCGAGCTCCATGTGGACGCTGCCGAGGCCGGCCTCGAACACCGCCTCCTCGCCGATCTCGAGGATGCGCGCGTCGAGCTCCGAGCGGGACTGCTCGAAGGCCTCCTCGATGCGCGCCGGATGGATGCGCCCGTCCTCGAGCAGCTTCTCGAGCGTGAGTCGGGCCACCTCGCGGCGAACGCCGTCGAAGCCCGACAGAACGACGGCGGACGGCGTGTCGTCGACGATGAAGTCGATGCCCGTGACGGTCTCGAGGGCGCGGATGTTCCGTCCTTCACGGCCGATGATCCTCCCCTTGAGGTCGTCGGACTCGAGCGAGACGACCGAGACGGTGGTCTCGACCGAGTGGCTGCCCGCCACGCGCTGCATGCAGGTCGCGAGGATGTTACGCGAGCGACGCTCCGCCTCGCGGCGGGTGGTCTCCTCGATCTGGCGGATGACCCGGGCCGAGTCGTGCTTGAGCTCCTCCTGGAGCTCGGCCAGCAGGATCTGGCGCGCCTGGGCGGTCGAGAGGCCGGCCACGCGCTCGAGCTCACGTAGCTGCTGCTGCTTGCTCGTCTTGAGCTCCTCGGCGGCGTGGTCGAGGTTGCGTCCGCGGTCGTCGAGGGACTCCTCGCGTCGGGCCAGGTCGGCACCGCGGACCTCGAGTGACTTCTCCCGGCCGAGCAACCGCTCTTCGTTGCGGGCGATCTCGGCGCGGCGCTCGCGGAGCTCGTGCTCGAGGTGGTCGCGCGCAGGCGGGTCCGGCGGGTCGACCGGGTCGCGGCCGGCGTCGGGATCGGCGGTGCGCTCGCTCGACGGGTCGCGTTCCGCGGTCGAGGCCGGCGTCGCGCCGTTCCCACCGCTGGAAGGCGGGGCCGGGGCCAGGCCGGTCGCCTGCACCACTTCCCCTCCCGCGGGCCGAAGGCGTCGACTCACCACGGTCACCGCCACGGCTGCCGCCGCCGAAGCGACGAGAGCGGCCACCACTGCCGCGACCAGGATCTCCATTCCGGTGTCTCCCCACCCCCGCGCAAGCGCGGGATTGCCGATGCGAAAAATCGTCAGGCGGTGTGTCTCGGCACCGCGAGACACCAGAGGGCTATGACTGGGGGTGTCCGTCCTATCCGGACGGGCTCAGAGGACTCCTACGGACGTGTTCCGGGTCTCCTCTCGTCTCCGTCCATAGCGTGCAGTCGATCGAGTCTCGATGGGTTCTCTGGGTAAGGGCTCAACGCCCGCTCAAAAGCTCTTTGGTCTGGTATCCGTCTCGCGGCGACCGCTACGGCCGCATCGACCAGACTAGCCCCGCGCGGTCCCCGACGCAAGGACGCGCCCGCCAGCGGGGAGCACCGCGGTTGGGCGGCCTTCGAGGCCTCGTTGCCGCCTCGAGGCGCCGTCCCGGCCTCGAAGGGCGGCTACTTCACGCCGCGCGGCGGTCTGCGCTCCCGGCGATGGCGGCGTCCTGGCTGCCGTTCGTGCTCGGATCGACTGCGGGGGCCACGCCGTTGCTCGCCGCCTCGGCGCCGTCCTCCTCGTCCGGATCCGTGGTCGGGCCTTCGGCGGTCTCGCCACGCGCGATTCCCACCGCCTCGTAGATACGGGCCTCGATGGCTTGCGCCACGTCGGGGTGCTCGCGCAGGTAGCCCTTGACGTTGTTGCGCCCCTGGCCGAGCCGCTCCTCCCCGTACGAGAAGAACGAGCCCGACTTCGACACGATCCCGTGCTCGAGCCCGAGGTCGAGGATGCAGCCCTCGGCGGAGACGCCCTGCCCGAACTCGATGTCGAACTCGGCCTGGCGGAAGGGGGCGGCGACCTTGTTCTTGACGACCTTGACGCGCACCCGGTTGCCGACCGCCTCGGTCCCTTCCTTGAGGGTCTCGATGCGCCGGATGTCGAGGCGCTGGGAGGAGTAGAACTTGAGCGCACGGCCGCCGGGCTGGGTCTCCGGCGAGTTGTGCACGACGACGTGGTCGACCAGGTAGGTGTGGTTGCCCTCGATCTGGAGATCGAAGCGGTCGCGCTTCCTCGGCGTCGGCGGCTTGCGGTAGCGCGCGCGGACGGGCATGGGGACGGCCTTCATCCGGGTGCGTGACTTCAGACGCGTCCCGTTCAGGTGGGCGTCACTCGTATCGGGGTGCCACTCGAAGCGCCCGCGACAGTCGGGATGCAGCTTGTAGTCCATCGACGGATGCACGTACGGAGCGATCTTCTCGTGGAGCTGCTGGGCTCGCTCGCCGCTGAACAGCAGCGAGCGATGATCGACGGTCGGACGACCTATGCCGAGCTCCTCGAAGCGATCCGCCAGTCGTTCCTTGTCAGCCTGGCTGAGGGTCGTGTTGTAAATGACCGCCTTGCCGTGGCCCCAGCGTTCGTAGTGGCCCGGGAAGGAGCCGTCGTCGCAGTACCAGGCGGCGATCGCCCGCTCGTCGAGCTGCTCGACGAGCTCGTCGGTGACGGTGCGTGAGCGATCCTCCGCGTAGACCGCGTCGTGGAGCCACGCGAGCTGGTGCATGGGGATCGTGTCGAAGCCGACGCCGTTGCCCGTTGGTGCGACCTCGCGGGCGAAGGGAGCGAGCATCTCGTGCTTCCACTCGCAGTATTCGGTCTGCTTGTGCCCGTGGCCGACTCGGAAGGCGACGTTGTGGTCTGAGGCGTACCGCAGCGAGCCGTCGCCGAGGATGCTGCCGAGCATGAGCTTGAGCTGGTCCTCTCGGAGGTCGTAGTCCTTGACCCCCACGAGGACGCTGTCGCCCTCGACGATCTCCTCGGCGGGCTTCTCGCCCTCGGGCGTGAAGATCAGGTGGTTGGGGGTGCAGGCGAACTTCCGCACGCTCGAGCCGCCCGCCGCCGCCACCTCGAACTGAAGCCAGTCGTCGGTCTCGCCGTTGTTGTAGTGCTCGACGATGCGCTTCGGGCCGACCTCCCCGGTGTCGGGGTCCATGGACATGACCTCGACGTCCATGCGCTGGTTGACGATCTTCCCGATCTTCTCCGTGCCGCCGTCGGCGAGCACCACGCGGGCGTCGTAGTGAAGGCATCCGAACATGACCCCGACCTTCTCGCGAATCTGGTTCGAGAACAGGCAGAGGGTGTGGGTGCGGTTCAGGTTGCCGGCGAGCTTGCGCATGGCCTGGCTCATCATCCGCGCCTGTAGGCCGACGGTCTGGTCGCCCATCGCCCCCTCGAGCTCGACCTTGGGGGTGAGGGCGGCCACCGAGTCGATGGCCACGACGTCGATGGCGCCGGAGCGGATGAGCAGGTCGGCGATCTCGAGCGCCTGCTCGCCGTGGTCGGGCTGGGAGACCAGCAGCTCGTCGACGTCGACCCCGATGCGCTTGGCGTAGATCGGGTCCATCGCGTGCTCGGCGTCGATGAACGCGCACACCCCGCCGGTCTTCTGGGCCTCGGCGAGGACGTGATAGATCATGGTGGTCTTGCCCGAGGACTCGGGGCCGTAGATCTCGACGATCCGCCCGCGCGGCAGTCCGCCGACCCCGAGCGCCAGGTCGAGCGACAGCGCTCCCGACGAGATGGCCTTGACCTTGACGGCGGCCGAATCGTCGCCCATGCGCATGATCGAACCCTTGCCGAATGCTCGCTCGATCTGGCCGAGCGCCCCGTTCAGCGCCGAGTCCTTGGCCTTTGCGGCCTTCTCCTGCTCTTTGTCCATTTCCGTGCTCCTAGGTCTTTCTCGAGTCTCGGGAAAGCTACGGAGGAGATCGGACGTTGCGGGATCCCTGTGTGACCGTTCGGACACGGCTCTGAGACGGTTCGAACGCGGGCTCTCGCAGGCCCCGGGCGAGCTGGGTCAGCCGCTCATCCCAGCTCGACGCCCCTCAGCGCCTCGTACCGCGCCCCACCCGGGGAGAGGTGAGAGCGGTAGAGCGTCACCCTCCGGGCCACGAACGACCCATCGGGCGCGGGCGGCTCCACCTCGCCCCGGGTGGGGCGCTGCCCGGACCGCACGCGCGCGAGCGTCAGGTGGGCTCAGAACGGCCGCCGCTCGGACTCGTGCAGCCCGGCGGGCACGGGCCGCAGCTCCTCGTCGCGACCCGCCAACGCCGCGTCGCGCCATGAGACGAGCCGCCCGCGGACGTCATCGGGGAGATCGAGCGCGAGGAACAGGCGGTGGCGGGCGGGTCCGCCTCCGCTCAGAGCGGAGCGTCCTCACCGCGCAGCAGGCGCCGCAGCAGGTGCATCCCCACCGTCGTCGAGCGGTCGCGCACGTCGCCGCGGTCCCCGGGCAGGTGAACCTGGCGGGTGAGCGTGGCGCCCGCGGCCGAGCGCACCGACCAGCAGACCGTGCCGACGGGCTTCTCCTCGCTACCTCCCCCCGGCCCGGCCACGCCCGTGATCGCGACCGCGACGTCGGCCTCGAGCCGCGCGAGCGCCCCATCGGCCATCGCCTCGGCCACCTCGGTCGACACCGCGCCGTGGCGCTCGAGCAGCGCAGGGTCGACCCCCACCAGCTCGGTCTTGGCCTCGTCCGCGTAGGAGACGATCCCGCCGACCACGTACTCCGACGACCCCGGTCGCTCGGTCAGGCGCGCGGCCATGAGGCCTCCGGTGCACGACTCGGCCACCGCCAGGCGCCGGCCGGCGAGCAGCTCCGCCACCTGGTCGTCCACGCTCGACCCGTCGGTGGAGAACAGCGTGTCGGAGTGGCGGCGCCGGACCACGTCCTCGAGACCACGCCACGCCTCGTCCCCCACGCCCGGCTCGTAGCGGGTGACCATCTCGACCTCGCCGCGGCGCAGGCAGGTCGTGATCTCGAGGCGCTCCATGTCCGCCACCTCGCTCTCGGCCACGCGCAGCGTCTCCGCGATCTCCGACTCGGGGATGCCGAACATCCGCAGCATCCGCTGCTCGTAGAGGGTCCGGTTGCCGATCGCCGCGGTGAAGGGCTCCGAGCGCACGGCTGCGGCCCACATCTCGTGGAGCTCCCGCGGCGGGCCGGGAAGGACGACCACCGTCGGAGCCGAGCCGTTCGCGGGCGCGACCACGAGGCCCGGCGCCGTGCCGGCGGGCCCGAGCACGGCGGCCCCCTCCGGCACCATCGCCTGCTTGCGGGTGCCGAGGCGCATGGCCTCCGGATCGACGTTGCGCCAGCGGCGCGCGAGCGGCGCCACGATGTCCGCGATGCGCTGCTCGAGATCCTCGTCGAGGCGCAGCGGCCGGCCCTGGAAGCGCCCGACGACCTCCGCCGTGAGGTCGTCGGCGGTCGGCCCGAGCCCACCGCTCGTGATCATCAGCTCCACGCCCTCGTCGGCCATGAACCGCAGCTGGGCCTCCATGTCCTCGGGGCGGTCACCGCAGATCGTCACGTGCGCGAGCTCGACGCCGAGCTCGAGCAGGCGGTCGGCGAGCCACGGGCCGTTGCGGTCGCGCACCCGGCCACTCAGCACCTCGGTACCGGTCACGACGATCCCGGCGCGGACGCTCACGAGCAGAGCCCCTGACCGGCGGGCAGCCGGCGCGCGCGTCGTGGACGCAGGTCGAAGGCGACCGGAGAGGCGGGCCCGTCGTCGAAGCGGATGCGACGTCCGTTCACGGCCAGCCGCGCCGAGCGCTTCCCCAGATTGATCCGCAGACGCTTCGCGCGGAACCGGCGCGGCGCGGCCATGACGCCCTCGAAGCGCACCTTCCCGGCGCCGTCCTCGACGCAGACGTAGGTGGCCTCCGAGGGCGTCACGCGCAGCGAGACCGAGGTAGGAGCCGGTCGCCGACGCGGGCGCCGGCGACCGCGCTCGCCCCGAGGACGGTCGGCGGCGTCGGTGCCCGTCGGTGGTGCCGAAGGCGCGTCGGGCCCCGGGGCTCCGGCCACGAGGCCGAGCACGAGCAGGAATAGGACGACCGCCACCGCGCCACCGGCGAGGAGGCCGAGAGGGCCCGGGAGGCGCACCGGCGCCGCGACCGGTCGCTCTCGCCCGCCTGCGGACACGGGCCGTGACGGCGCCTCGAGCACCTCGTCGCGCGGCTCGTGGTGGGTGCGGTACTCCTCGACGAGCAGGCGAGCATCGAGGCCGAGGAACTCCCCGTAGGTGCGCAGGAACGTCCGCGCGAACGTCGGCCCGGGAAGGAGGTCGAACTGCTCGGCCTCGAGCGCGCGCAGATAGCGGGCGCGGATCTTGGTCGCGGCCTCGACGTCGTCGAAGTCGAGACCACGCCGCGTGCGCGCGTCTCTGAGCCTGTCCCCGATCGAGGCCACCGGGTAGCTCAGACTACCCCGGCGCGGACGCACGACCGGCCCGCCCGCCCACCGGCGGCGCCGGTCGCGAGCGCTGCCTCAGCCGACGGTGTCGGAGACCGCTCCGGCCGGCTCCTCGAGAGCGGCCAGCACGCGCGGGAGCTCGGCTTCGGAGACGAGCACCTGACGGGCCTTCGAGCCCTCGTATCCGGAGATCACCCCGCGGCGCTCCATCATGTCGATCAGCCGCCCCGCGCGCGTGTAGCCCACGCGCAGACGGCGCTGGAGCATCGAGGTCGACGCCGACCCCATCTGGACCACCGTGGCGACGGCCTCCCCGAGGAGGTCGTCGGCGTCGGCGCTGAACTCGCTCTCGCCCGCCGACTCCTGGCCGCCCTCGACGGCCTCGAGCAGCTCCTCCTGCATCTCGGGCTCGCCCTGGGAGCGCCAGAAGTCGGTTATGCGCTCGATCTCCTCCTCGCTTACGAACGCGCCCTGTATCCGAGCGGAGCGGGACTCCGACGCCGGTCGGAAGAGCATGTCCCCCTGCCCCAGGAGGGACTCTGCGCCGTTCTGGTCGAGGATCACCCGCGAGTCGGTCTGGGATGAGACCGCGAACGCGATCCGGGCCGGCACGTTGGCCTTGATCATCCCGGTGATGATGTCCGCGCTCGGGCGCTGCGTGGCCAGGAGCAGGTGGATCCCCACCGCGCGCGACTTCTGGGCGAGGCGAATGATGGCGTCCTCCACCTCGCCGGGGGCGACCATCATCAGGTCGGCCAGCTCGTCGATGACGCAGAGGATGTAGGGAAGCGGACGCTCGCCGCGACTCTCGCGGTGCTTGTTCAGCTCCACGAGGTTGCGCGTCCGGGCGAGGCTCATGATCCCGTAGCGCTGCTCCATCTCCCGGATGAGGTTGGCCAGCACGTTGGCCGCCGCGCGCGGGTTGGTGACCACCGGGGTCAGCAGGTGGGGGATCGACTCGTAGAGGCCGAGCTCCACCTGCTTGGGATCGACGAGCACGAGTCGTACCTCGTTGGGGCTCGCGCGCAGGAGGATCGAGGCGAGCATGGCGTTCACCGATCCGGACTTGCCCGACCCCGTCGTGCCGGCCACCAGGAGGTGCGGCTGCTTGGCGATGTCCGTCCCGATGGCCTTGCCGGCGATGTCC
>JBPCQB010000017.1:0-8986 GCA_050998555.1 Thermoleophilaceae bacterium | reverse complement strand
CCAGGCCGAGCAGCCCCCGGCGGGAGACCGTTGGCGGGCCGGGCGCGACCGGCGCGGTGGTCGTCTCCTCGCCGGTCTTCGCCTCGGCGGCCATGCGGTCGCTCTCCGAGGACTCGGCGAGCGTGCTCTCGAGGCGCTGGTGCAGCGGCGCCAGCCCGTGCTCGCGGTAGGCGCGGAAGATGACCGGCGCCTTCACCCCGAGGTGCAGGGCGAGACCGGCGAGGAAGACGAACGAGCCGTAGTAGTGGGCGGGGATGAACGAGAACGGCCACGCGTAGTAGACCTGGATGTTGAGCACGCCGGTGAAGAACACGAACAGGGCGCCGCCCACGAGCATGGCGAGGGCGAGCCGCTCGAGCCCGTGGGCCACCGACAGCACGGGCGGCCACTCGAAGAGCTTGGGGATGACCGACCAGAGCTTGGCCAGAAGGATGGGGATGGCGGCCAGCCCGGTGATCACGTGTAGGCCCTGCGTGACCGAGTACAGGTAGGTCGGCCCGGAGGGCCAGTTGAAGAAGTAGAGGCTGAATCCCGCCGGCCGCGGGTCGTAGGCCGCGTGGGAGAGGAAGCCGGTGACCGCGCAGATCAGGATCAGCGGCAGCAGCGAGGAGCCGATGATCGAGGTGAGCCACGGCCCCCGGAGGGGGCTGGCGAAGAACTCGCGCCGGAAGGGCCCGGGCGGCGGGTCCTCGGGAATGGGGAGCGGCGGGCGGCGGGCGGCGGGCACGGCGCCGATCATCTCACCTGCTTCGGATCCCCGGCGGGTCACGACCCCCTCCGTAAGCCTCTCTTCACCCCCTGACCGCGACCGGCAGGCTGAAGCGCACGCGCGTCCCCCGCGCGGACTCGTCGAGCCAGATCCGCCCGCCGTGGGCCTCGACGATCGCGCGGCAGACGGTGAGCCCGAGGCCGGCGCCGCTGCGGGTCCGCGAGGACTCGCTGCCGCCTCGGAAGAAGGGCTCGAACGCCCGCTCCCGGTCCTCGGGGGCGATCCCCTCGCCGGTGTCGGCCACCTCGACCTCGAGGCCGTCGGGCACGTCCTCGGCGAGGACGGTGACCGTGCCGTCGGCCGGGGTGTGGCGGATCGCGTTCTGGATCAGGTTGAACAGCACGCGCTGCACCTTCTCGGGGTTGGCGCGGGCGGGGGAGAGGTCGGAGGGCACGGCGACCTCGGCCCTCACCCCGCGCGCGTCGGCGTGCGGGCGCATGGCCTCCACGGTCTCCTCCACCAGCTCGTCGAGGGCCACCCGCTGCATGGACCACTCGACCTGTCCGGCCTCGAGCCGCGAGAGCTCGAACAGGTCGTCGATGAGGTGGCCCATGGACTCCACGTGCACGCCGAGCTGGCGCGCGTAGCGGCGGCGGTCCTCGGCTCCCACCACGTCGCTCGATATCGCCTCGGTGAGCACCCTGAGCGAAGCGAGCGGCGTCCGCAGGTCGTGGGAGACGGCGGCCATGAGGTCGCGCCGCGCCGCGCCCGCGGCGTCGCGCTCGGCCTCGCGCTCACCGAGCTGCGTGGCCATGGTGTTCGCGGCCCGGGCCAGCTCGGCCAGCTCGTCCCGGGCGCCGATGCTCACGGGCACGTCGCCCGCCTCCTCGCCGACCGCCCGCAGACCGCTGCGCAGCTTCTCGACGTCCTCGAGCACCCCGTCGACCAGCAGGCCCGCCGATCGGGCGGCCAGGATGCCGGCGAATACGAGCAGCAGGCCGAGCGTGAACGCGTCGTGCGCGGAGACGAACATGAGCAGCGCGGCCACGCCCACGGCCACGAGCGTGACCCCCACCACCGCGCCGATCCCCGCGGCCAGGTGGCGCGAGAGCTGGCCCTCCCGGCTTCGACGCCGGGCGAGGGCGTGGGCCAGGCCGAGCACCGGCGCGCCGGTGAGCAGAAGCAGGCCGGCGGTCACGGCGCCCTGGTCGGCTCCGTACACCGAGGCCATGGCCGCTCCGCCGAGCACGACGGTGGCCACGAGGAGGCCCGCGCTGCGCGCGGCGCTCACGGCTGGAACCGGTAGCCGACGCCCCAGACGGTGTGGAGTCGGCGCGGGCGGGCAGGATCGCTCTCGATCTTGGCGCGCAGTCGCCGGACGTGGACGGTGACGGTCGAGGTGTCGGTGTAGAACGAGAAGTCCCAGACCGCGTCCATCAGCTGCTCGCGCGAGAACGCCTGGCCCGGATGTCTTGCGAGGAAGAGCAGCAGGTCGTACTCGCGGAGGGTGAGGTTGACCTCGGCGCCGTCCACGCTCACCTGCCGGGCGGTCGGGTCGATGCGCAGGCCGTCGAAGGCGATCGGGGGCTCGGGACCGGCCGAGGTGTCCACCCGGCGCAGCACGGCGTCCACCCGGGCCACGAGCTCCGCCGGAGAGAAGGGCTTGACCACGTAGTCGTCGGCGCCGAGGCGCAGGCCGACGATGCGGTCGGTCTGCTCCCCCTTCGCGGTGAGGAGGATGACGGCCGTGCCGCCACGCTGGCGAAGCACCCTGAGCACCTCGAGCCCGCCGAGACCGGGCAGCATGAGGTCGAGCACCACGAGGTCGGGGTGGCGCTCGGCCGCGACCCGGAGCGCCTCGCGCCCGTCGCCGGCCGTGTGGGCCACGTAGCCCGCTCGCTCGAGGTAGCGCGACACCACGTCGGTGATGGTCGGCTCGTCGTCGACCACCAGCACCGAGGCCTTGGCCGCGCCTGCGTTCACGGCCGCCTCGTGTCGAGCGAGCTCAGCTGAGCGCCTCGACCCCGTAGCGCGAGTCGAGATGCACCATCGGGAGGTCGAAGCGCTCGCGCGCCCGCTCGAGCAGTCCGCGCTCGAGCCAGTGGGAGTCGCCCGGGGGGTGGGTGGAGACGATCAGCTCGTCGGCCGCGAAGGAGTGCAGGGCGTCCTCGATGGCCTGTACCGGCTCGGCGTCGCCCACCGCACCCTGGGCGTGCACACCCGCCGCCCGGAGGCTCTCGACCGCGGCGGTCAGGCGCGCCTCCGCTTCCAAGACGGCCCGGTCGGTGTCGTCGGTCAGGAAGCGCAGGCGCGTGTTCAGCGCGGGGGCGACGATGAGCACCTGGTTCAGGCCTCCGAGCGCGCGGTCGCGGATCTCCTCGAGGAGCCGCGGGCAGGGGCAGGTGCGGTTGGCGATGACGAGGATGCGCCGGGGCATGTGGGGTGCCGCCCCGTTCGTCCCGTCGTGTGCGCCCTCGTGCATCGTCTTCTCCTCGCCTGGTGCGTGCATCGACAGCTTGGCGCACACGATGGCCGAATACCGATCTCGGGACCGACCGTAACCCTCCGGCAAGCTGGTCGATCACCGCACGGTGTAGACCCGCCCGAGCCCCCGGACCCCTCCCTCGCCGGTGGGCACGACGGCGTGGCCGCGGCGGAGCTCGGCCAGGACGGCGGCACCGCGGGCCGGTGAGTTCCCGTAGCGCGCGTCGCTCACCGGGAGATCGGTCACCAGGATGGTCCGGCCCCGCACCGGTCCGGTCCAGCGCCCGGGATCGGCCAGCAGCCGGCGCTGCTCGGCGGCGAAGACCCGCGCGTTCGGCGGCAGCTCCCACACCACCCGCGGGAAGATCCCCCGAGCCACGTTGTCCACGACCACCGAGTCCGCGCGGGTGACCACCGCTCCCGGGGCGGGTGGCTCGCCGTCGGTGTTGATCCTCGCTGCGGCCAGCGCCCCGAACGCGCTGAGGAGCGCACAGCCCACGGCCCCCACGGCCAGGCGGCCCCTCGAGGGCAGCCGGGCGGCGGCGAGCACCGGCACGAAGGCCATGAACGGCCACGCCGCGGCCAGGTACTTGGGCGTCATGGCCAGGCCGTGTGAGACGAACAGCAGGTAGAGGCCGACGGTCACCCCGCCGGTCCACGCGAGCATGAGCATCACGGGCGCGCCCACTGCCTCCCGGCCGCGCAGCGCCGCTCGGGCGGTGGCGATCCCGAGCCACACCGCGGTGGCCACCACCAGCGCGGCCACCGGCCACCGCAGCGCCGTGGTGGCCGCTCCGGGGGGTAGCAGAAAGGCCGAGAGGGTCTCGGCCACCTGGTCGAGGCGGCCGGGGAACTGCTCGGCCACGAAGCCGCCGGCCTGGCGGCGCTGGGTGGCGAACGCCATCCAGAAGCGGGGATGGAGGAGCCCGAAGGCCACGCATCCGGCCGCCACGGCGCCGAGGCCTCCGAGAAGGCGCGGCCGTGCCGTGCGACCGAGCTCGATGACCAGCAGCCCCGCCACCCCGGCGAGGACGATCACGAAGTGGTAGTGGGTGAGCAGCCCGGCGGCGGTGGCGACGGCGAGCAGCGCGACGTCGCGGCGGCGCCCGCCGTCCGGGCCGGCGAAGCGCAGCGCCTGCCAGGTGACCAGGATGGTGAGCAGTCCGAAGAGCTCGTACTGGCGCGCCTCGGCGAAGACCTCCACCACCGCGGGGCTCACCGCCCAGACGAAGGCGACGGCCGCCGCGCGCACGTCGTCGCCCAGCACCCGGCGGGCCAGGCCGAACAGCGCCAGCGCACCGAGCCCGGCCAGCACGATGTTCAGTGACGTGCCGGTCCACACCCCCACGCCGAAGAGGAGCGCCCAGCCGTGCAGCAGCCAGAAGTAGAGCGGCGGGTGGATGTCGTAGCGCGCCAGGTCGGCCGCGATCCGACCCAGGCACCCGCGATCCTCGGGCTCCAGAAGCTGCTGCCACTCGTACGCCGGCACCCAGTGCCCGTAGGGACCGCTGCCGCCGAACGTGATGTCCTGGTACTCGCCCTGGTGGCAGGTGGCCGCGATGTAGGAGATGGCCTCGTCGTGGGTGAACGACTCCTTCGGAAGGGTGGCGGCCGCGCGCAGGCCGACGCCGGCGACGACGGCGAGTGCGAGGAGGACGAGGGCGAGGGCGCGGCGGGGCACGGGAGAGGTGATGCCTACCACGCGCCCCTCCGGGGCCGGGTGCCGCGGCCGGGGCCCGCCGCCGGGGCCGACCTACCATCCCCCCGCCATGAGGGTCGGCATCGTCACCGGGACCGGTACCTACGCGCTCCCCGACCTCGAGGCCGGGGAGCCGCGCGAGGTGTCCACCCCCTTCGGCCCTGCGCTGGTCAATCCCGGACGGGTGGGCGACGTCGAGGTCCTGCACGTCTCCCGCCACGGCGAGGGCCACGCCCGGCTCTCCAACCACGTGAACCACCGCGCGAACGTGGCCGCCCTCGTCGAGATGGGCGCCGACTGCGTGCTGGCGGTGACCGTGTGCGGGGCGGTCGAGCGCTCGGTCCCCCTCGGGTCGCTGCTCGTCTTCGACGACCTCCACTTCCTCGCGAACCGGCTGCCCGATGGCTCGCTGTGCACGCTCTACGGCGAGCCCGGCGACCGCCTGCGCGGCCACTGGATCTTCGAGTCGCCGTTCGCGGCCGAGCCCCGCCGGGCGCTGCTGGCCGGGGCCGAGGCCACGGGCCACCCCGTCCGCGACGGCGGCTGCTACGGCCACGTGGACGGCCCGCGCTTCAACACGCGCGCCGAGATCCGGATGCTGGCCCACTGCGGGGTGACCGCCGTCTCCCAGACCGCCGCCGCCGAGGCCGTGCTCTGCGGCGAGGCCGAGCTCCCGTTCGCGCTGCTCGGCTACGCCACCGACTACGCGAACGGCGTGGCCGAGGAGGCGACGCCCGTCGAGGAGCTCATGCGGCTGATCGGCGAGAGCGGCGGGGTGTTCTCCGCGGTGCTCTCCGAGGCGTTGCC
Source organism: Thermoleophilaceae bacterium (assembly GCA_050998555.1). Taxonomy (GTDB): domain Bacteria; phylum Actinomycetota; class Thermoleophilia; order Solirubrobacterales; family Thermoleophilaceae; genus JACCZP01. Next base: position 3,287 of record JBPCQB010000017.1, on the reverse strand, counting down.
GCTGCTTGCGCCGGACGCCCTCGCCCCTGCGGGCGTCGTCTACCGCTTCGAGGGCTGACGGTGGCCCGCCGCGTGCACGCCGCCGGAGGGGTCATCCGCCGCACCACAGAGGACGGTGCGGTCGAGGTGGCGCTCATCCACCGACCGAAGTACGAGGACTGGTCCCTGCCCAAGGGCAAGCTCGAGGCGGGCGAGAGCCACGAGGAGGCTGCTCTGCGCGAGGTGGAGGAGGAGACCGGGCTGACCTGCCGCCTCGAGCGCGAGCTCGAGCCCGTCTCCTACACCGACCCGAAGGGTCGGCCGAAGACCGTCCGCTACTGGGAGATGACCGTGGAGAGCGGCGACTTCCGGATCAACCGCGAGGTCGACGAGCTCCAGTGGCTCACGCTCGACGACGCCGTCGAGAAGCTGACCCACGGTCGGGACAGGGACGTGATCGCGGCGGTCTCCGGCGGCTGATCAGGGTCCTCCTCAGCGGCTGTCGGTCACGAACACCCGCTCGCAGTCGCTCGAGACGCTGTCGCCGCGGTCCGCACGTACGGTGTCGTTGCCCGGCCCGCAGCGGATGTCGTCGCGGATGGCGTCGAAGGAGACGATGTTGTCGCCCCCAGCGCCGCCGTCGATGCGGTCGGTGCCGAGGCCTCCGTCGATGCGGTCGTTGCCGTCCTCGCCGAACACGGAGTCGTTGCCCGAGGCGGCGGTCAGGCCGTCGTTGCCACCCCCGCCGCGGATGGTGTCCTCGTCCGAGCCGCCGTTGATCGAGTCGGACGACGACGATCCGCTCAGTACGTCGTTGTCCTCGCCACCCGAGATGATGTTGGACCCGTTCGAGTCGGCGATGGTGTCCGGGCCGATGCCGCCCTCGAGGAAGTCACGATTCGAGCCGCCGTCGAGGGTGTCGCGCCCGGGACCGCCCTCGACGCGGTCCTCCTCCCCGCCGCCCTGAAGGTTGTCGTCTCCGGTGCCGCCGGCGATCACGTCGCCGCTACCGCGGCCGTCAATCGTGTCGTTTCCGCCGGCGCCGTCGATCACGTCGATGTTGTCGGTGCCCTGGATCGTCTGGCCTTCGCCCTGCTGGGCGACGGCCACCCCGCCCCACACGATGAGGGCGGGGAGGGTGGCGAGAAGGATCTTGTGGGCGAGTCGGTCGCGGAGCATGTGTACCTCCTGAAGTCGGTTTCGAGTGTTATTCGCAACACCTCGGCCCGCTCCTGCGATTCGCTCGCTTAGGAGATCCTTAGGCCGGGACCAGCTCCGCGCGCAGCTCGGCCAGGCGGGTGCGCTCCTCGGTGAACCCGAGGCGCTCGAGCACCTCGTCGGCGAGCGCGAGGTAGTCCGCCCCCAGGTCGGGGCGGAAGTCGAGGATCGACACGCCGCGCTCCGCCGACTCCGCGTAGCGGATCGACTGGCGGATCGGGCTGGTGAACACCTTGTCCCCGAAGCGCTCGCGCAGGGACGTCTGGGCCGCACGCGAGTGGACGGTGCGCAGGTCGGCGATGTTCAGCACCACCCCGAGCCACTCGAGGTCGGGCTGGAGGTTCTCGCGGGCCAGCTCGATGACCTCGAGGGCCTGCTCGACGCCCTGTAGGGAGAAGTACTGCCCCTCGGTGGTGAGCAGGGCGTAGTCCGCCGCCACGACCGCGTTCACGGTGAGCAGCCCGAGCGAGGGGGGGCAGTCGATGAGGATGACGTCGTAGCGGCGCTTGGCCTCACGCAGGGCGCGGCGCAGGGTCATCTCCCGGCCCATCTTCCCCGCGAGGATGAGCTCGGACTCGGCGAGCCCGAGGTTGGCGGGGATCACGTCGCCGTGGATGGCGTCGAGGGCTCGCGCCCGGCCGGCCAGGACGTCGGCGATGGTGGGGTCGGCGTCGGCCGGGACGTCGAAGTAGTCGGAGAGGTTGCCCTGCGGGTCGAGGTCGACCGCGAGCGCCTCGAGTCCGACGCGCCGCAGGACGTCGGTGAGCGTGCGGACCGTGGTGGTCTTGCCGGTGCCGCCCTTCTGCGATAGGACCGCGAGAGTGGTGGCCATCCGGGGCCGAACTATAGACGCGAGGGCAGGCGCCGACCCTCTCCGGCGCCCTCGCCGATCCCCTCGCCCCTTTCCGGGGCCGCGGCCGGGTCGGCGGCCAGGTAGTACAGGCGAAAGCGGCCGATGGCGAGCTCGTCGCCGTCCGCGAGGTCGCGTTCGTCGACGCGCTCGCCGTTCACGAACACGCCGTTCAGGCTACGGTCGTCGAGCACCCGCGCACCGCTCTCGGGCCGCTGGATGAGCGCGTGGCGGCGCGAGACGGTGGGGTCGTCGAAGACCGCGTCACACGCGAGCGAGCGGCCGAGCCGCGTCCACTCCCCGGCGAGGACGAGGGTCCTGACGCCCCCCCCGTCCTCCATCCACGCGAGGTGGTGCAGCGCAGGGTCGGCCCCGGCCCGGGCGCCGGCCAGCCACGCGGGGCGATCGGAGACCGGTGAGCGCCACGGCTCGGCCCGGCCGTGCTCTGCGAAGAGCGACGAACGGGTGAAGCTGGTGCTGTCGCAGCGAGGGCAGCTCGGTACGAGGTCGCGCTCGTGGAGGGCGACGGCGACGCCACACGACTCGCAGCGGAAGGTGCCTCCACCGGCCAGCGTGCCCTGGGTGAACGATTGCATGGGTACTCCTCTCTTTCCCTCGACACCACCGTATCGCGAAGGACTCCCCGGGGGAGCGGCGAAGCAACCCGCATGCGACCGAGCCTCGAGTCGATGCTGCTGCGCAAGGGACTGGGGAGCATGGCCGTCAGCCGCGAGCACTGCCGGGGGTGCCGGCGCACGCCGCTCGCCGGAGAGCGGATCTACGTGCTGGCCTCGGGCCGGACGGTGTGCGCGCTCTGCCGCGCTCGCCTTCCGCAGGAGAAGCGCGAGGGAGCGCAGGCGCACCTCGTCCACGCTGCGGAGCGGCCTCTCGCGGTGCGCAGCCTTCCCGTCTAGGCCATCTCGGGCCATAGACTCCCGGCGCCGTGATCCCGGTGTCGAGCCACGTGATCGTCTCCGCCTCCCGCGAGGAGGTCTTCGACTTCCTCGGCGACCTCGCCAACCGCGCCGCGTTCGCCGACCACTTCATGAAGGACATGCGTCTGACGCGCCCGCGCTCCTCGGGCCGGGGGGCGGCGGTGCGCTTTCGCATCGACCTCCCCTTCGCCGGCACCTGGGCGGAGACGGCGCTCACCCAGAGTGACCGCCCTCGCCGTCTGGTGGAGGAGGGGCGGTTCGGCCGCCAGGGCCGCAGCCGGACGTGGACGGTCTGGGAGCTGACC
>JBPCQB010000093.1:0-10662 GCA_050998555.1 Thermoleophilaceae bacterium | reverse complement strand
TGCTCGTAGTCGACGGGGACTCGATGTTCTTTCGAGCCTTCCACGCGCTTCCCACCTCGATCGAGGGAGCGGACGGCCAACCGGTGAACGCGCTCCTCGGAGCGGCGAACCTGATCCTCCGAGAGGTCGCGGCCTTCGAGCCGCGCGCGGTGGTGGTGTGCTTCGGCGCCGAGGCGGCCCACTACCGCGTCGCCCTCTTCGACGGCTATCACGCCGCCCGACCCGAGGTGCCGAGCGAGCTGGCCGGGCAGTTCGCCGCCGCGCCCGGGTTCCTGAGCGGGTTCGGCTGGACGGTCGAGAAGCACGACTCCCTCGAGGCCGACGACCTGCTCGGCGCCTACGCCCGCCGGGAGGCCAAGGCGGGCGGCCGCGCCCTTGTGATGACCGGCGATCGGGACCTGTTCCAGTGCGCCGGCGATCGGGTGACCATCCTCTACGTGCGCACCGGGCGTCAGGGAGCCGAGCAGGTCGGCCCCGAGGAGGTCAGGCGCCGCTATGGCGTGCCACCCGAGCTGGTGCCCGACTTCATCGCCCTCCGCGGTGACCCCTCCGACGGCATCCCCGGCGCCAAGGGGGTCGGCGAGAAGACGGCGGCGGACCTCCTACGCCGCCACGGCTCACTGGAGGAGACCCTCGCCGGAGCACTCGCCGAGAGCCGGGCGAGCCTGCGCACCGCGCTGTGCGACGGGCGCGAGCAGCTACTGGCCTTCAAGGAGATCGCCACCCTGCGCGACGTGGAGATCGAGCGGCCCGGCGACCGGCCGACCGACTTCAGCGGCGGGGCCGCCGCCGCACGCGGGCACGGCATGAACCGCCTCGCCGAGCGCCTCGAGAAGGCGGCGTAGGCAGCGCCGCTAGGTCGCGACGGCCGGGGCTCGTGCCGCGAGCCCGAACGGGCTCCCCTCGGAGTCCCGGCACACCGCCCACGTCTCGCCGGGATGGATGACGGTGCCGCCCAGCTCCGTCACCTGCGTCAACGCGGCCCCGAGGTCGTCGACCTCGAAGTAGGGCAGGGAGAACCGGTCACCGGGACCCGCCCCGCGCGCGTGCACCCCCACCACCGCACCGCCCGAGCGCGTCTGCCAGCCCTCCCCCTCGCCGGCGGTGCGCGGCTCGAGGTCAAGGTCGAGCACTCCGGCCCAGAAGCGCAGGGCACGCTCGGGCTCGTCCGCGGGGAACTCGATCAGCGGGCGCCCGGGATCGGCCATGGCGGCGCTAGCGGGAGACCGTGCGGCGGAACACCAGCAGGCAGGCCACCGCCACGAGCACGGCGAGCACCGGGAGGGTGAAGCCGATCACGCCGATCACCGCCAGCACGAACCCGACGGCCGCGACGGCGGCCGAGCCGCCGCCCACGAGCACCAGGCGGTAGGCGCGCTGCTCCTTGGCCCGGCGAGAGAGCGGTTGCCCGGGGCGTGGCTCGAGACCGCTCACGCGTCGAACGGTAGTGGCCGTCGAATCCGAGGCCGACAGGTTCGACCCGACCGCCCTTGACCTCGACCACGGTTGAGGCGGCACCATGGCTGCCATGCTCTTCTCCATCGCCGGCTCGCCGCTCAACGACCCCCCTGTCGCGGCGGGCGCGACCGCGCTCGAGATCACCGATCTCGTCAAGCGCTACCCGACGGGGACCGAGGCCCTGCGCGGCGTGTCGCTCGAGATCGAGTCCGGCGAGTTCTTCGGGCTCCTCGGTCCCAACGGCGCCGGCAAGTCGACGCTCATCCACTGCACGACGGGGCTCGCCCGCGCGACGTCGGGGACCGTCCGCGTGTTCGGCCACGACGCCCTCGACCACTACGAGGAGGCCCGTCTGGCCGTCGGCCTCGCGCCCCAGGAGCTCAACCTCGACTGGTTCCTCACGCTCGAGGAGACCCTCGAGTACCACGCGGGCTACTTCGGGATGCCGAAGCGCGAGCGCAAGGAGCGAACCCGCGAGCTGCTCGAGGCGTTCTCGCTCGCGTCGAAGAAGGACGACCGGACGCGGACGCTCTCCGGCGGGATGAAGAGGCGGCTGGTGCTCGCCCGCGCGCTGATGCACCGTCCGCGCCTGCTGATCCTCGACGAGCCGACCGCGGGGGTCGACGTCGAGCTGCGGCTCGAGCTGTGGCGCTATGTGGAGCGGATCAACGGCGAGGGCACCACCATCCTCCTCACCACGCACTACCTGGAGGAGGCCGAGCGCCTCTGCGACCGCATCGCCTTCATCAACGACGGGAGGATCGTGGCGAAGGGCACGAGCCAGGAGCTCGCCGCCGAGTTCGGGGTCACGAGCCTCGAGGACGCCTACCTCGAGCTGGTGGGCCGCAAGGAGCTCTCACGGGCCCGCGGAGAGGTGATCCCGTGAGCGCCGCGCGCATCCGGACGACCCCGTGAGCGCGGCGCAGATCCGGTTCCTCTCGCTCGTGCGGCGCGAGGTGAACCGCTTCTGGAAGATCAAGCGCCAGACCCTCGGGGCGCAGCTGCTCGAGACCTTCCTCTACATCTCGGTGTTCGGGGCGGCCCTCGGGTCGCGGGTCAACGAGCTGAACGGGTTCGACTACGTGGTCTTCATCATCCCCGGCCTGGTCGTGATGGCCTGGGCGATCAACGCCTTCTCGAACAACTCCTCCTCGATCCTGCAGCAGAAGTTCCAGCGCGCGATCGACGACCAGCTCTCCTCGCCGGCCTCGCCGCTCGAGCTTCTCCTCGCCTTCTCGCTGGGGGGCTTCCTGCGGGGGATGATCGTCGCGACCCTGACCTTCTCCGCCGCGTCGCTGCTCATCGACCTCCCGGTCGAGCACGTCTTCGTCCTGGTGCCGGCGCTGCTGCTCACCGGCTTCTTCTTCTCCCAGCTCGGCGTGCTCGTCGGCGTCCGAGCGGAGCAGTTCGACGACGTCTCGTTCGCGCAGACCTTCGTGCTCCAGCCGCTCATCTTCCTGGGCGGGGTCTTCTACTCCGCCTCGCTGCTGCCCGAGCCGTTCCAGACCCTCACCTACTTCAACCCGGTCTACTACATGATCGCGCTGGTGCGCTACGGGTTCCTCGGCTACGCCGACGCGAACGTCGCGGTGTCCCTCGTCCTGCTGACCGTGGCCACGCTCGCCCTGACGGCGGCCAACTACCGCATGTTCGCTACGGGGTCCCGGCTGCGGGCGTAGGGGCGGCCGGGACTTGGAACGGTTGGCGGGTCACCGCCGACCTGCGGCCCGCCGTAGATCGCTACGTAGCGACCCGCCGGGGACAGCGCGTCCGATGGGTGTTCTGACGGCTTGACGCGGCGGCCCTCGGAGCCGCACTACAGCTCGATGTGCGATCCGAGCGTCACGATCCGGTCGTTCGGCAGGTGGAAGAACTCGGATGGGCTCTCGGCGGCGTGCGAGGTCGCGGCGAAGAGCTTCTTGCGCCACCCGCTCATGCCCTTCGCGTCGGTGCAGACGATGGTCATCTTCGACACGAACCAGTTCGCGTGCTCGAGGTCGAGGCCCGTCTCGAGGCCCTGAGTGGCGCAATCGCGCAGCGCGGCCGGCACGTCGGTGTTCTCGCGGAAGCCGAAGCGGACGGTCACGTGGGCGATGCCGTCGTCCTCGTAGCCGAGGTCGTCGACGGTCAGCCGCTCCGAGGACGGGATGTGCGGGACGCTCGCCATGTCGATAGCGACGATGACCGCGGTCTCGTGCAGAACGCGGTTGTGGTCGACGTTGTCGCGCAGGGCCAGCGGCGTCGTCTCCTTGCCCGCGTGGAGGAAGATCGCCGTCCCGGGAGCACGGTAGATCGGCGGGTCCATCGTCCGGATCTCCTCCACGAAGTCCTCCAGTTGCCCCTCCTTCTCGTGGCGCCGCGGCGTGAGGAGGCGCCGGCCCTTCCGCCAGGTCATGAGCACGGTGAAGGTGACGATCCCGATCACGAGCGGGAACCATCCGCCGGTGGGGACCTTCGGCAGGTTGGCCCCCAGGAACGCGAGGTCGACGACCAGGAAGCCGAGACCGCCGAGCACCGCCATCCAGACCGGCCGGCGCCAGAGCACCCGCACGACGACGAAGAAGAGGATCGTGTCGATGGCGAGCGTCCCGGTCACCGCGATCCCGTACGCGGAGGCCAGGGCGGTCGAGGAGCCGAAGCCGATCACGAGCCCGACCACGGCCACGAACAGCCCGGCGTTGACCGCCGGGCTGTAGATCTGGCCCGCCTCGCGCGAGGTGTGGCGGATCCTCAGCCACGGGAGGAAGCCGAGCTGTAGCGCCTGGCGCGTCACGGAGAACGCGCCGGAGATGACGGCCTGCGAGGCGACGACGGTCGCCGCGGTCGCGAGCACCACCATCGGTATCTGGCCCCACTCCGGGACCAGGAGATAGAAGGGGTCGCTGATCGCCTGCGGCGACTGGAGGATGAGCGTCCCCTGGCCCATGTAGTTGAGCGCCAGGGCCGGGAACACGAGGAAGAACCAGGCTCGCCGGATCGGTGACGGCCCGAAGTGGCCCATGTCGGCGTAGAGCGCCTCGACGCCGGTGACCGCGAGCACGATCCCGCCGAGCGCGAAGAACGCGATGACGGGGCTGTTGACGAAGAAGGAGACGAACCAGGTCGGCGAGAGCGCCGCCAGGATCGACGGGTCCTCGAGCACCTTCGCCAGACCGGCGGCGGCCAGCACACCGAACCAGAGGCACATCACCGGGCCGAACAGCCGTCCCACCGCCCCGGTGCCGAAGCGCTGGACGGCGAACAGCACGGTGAGCACCACCAGCGTGATGGGGATGACGAACGTGCCGAGCGACGGTGCGGCCACCTCGAGCCCCTCCACCGCGGAGAGCACCGAGATGGCCGGCGTGATCATCCCGTCGCCGTAGAACAGCGCTGCGCCGAAGATGCCGAGGCCCACCAGCGCCGCCTGCGCCGCGCGGCGCTTCAGCGCGGACTTCTCCAGCAGGGCGATCAACGCCATGATCCCGCCCTCGCCGTCGTTGTCGGCGCGCATGACGAAGGTCACGTACTTCAGGGAGACGACGAGCGTGACCGACCAGACCACGAGCGAGATGACGCCGTAGACCCCGGCCTGGTCGGGCGCGACGGCGCCGGAGGCGAAGACGGCGTCCAGCGCGTAGAGGGGACTGGTGCCGATGTCCCCGAAGACGACGCCCAGGGCGCCGAGGGTGAGCGCCGCCGTGCCTGCCCTGCCGGAGGCGGGGCCATCGTCAGAGGCGGCGTCCTGCGTCGAGGGGTCCGGCGGTGCGGCGCCTGCGCCCGGCGCCTTTGACCCGTTTCCCTGCCCCTCGTGGTCGGGGGCGGTGGACGACGGGTCGGGCACAGTGAGAGCAGACTATGCGGCGGCGTTCACCTCCGCCTCGTGTCGCTCGGCCACCCACGCGTCGAGCGTCCGCCACCAGCCGAAGAGCCAGTCGATGCGCTCGTGGTGATCCGCCGGAAGGTCTCCGGCCGCGGTCATCCACAGCCGCACCTCGACCGTCTGATCGTGCGGGAGGAGGCGCCACAACTCGCCGAGCGAGCTCGGAAAGCCGACGTGTCCGGCGAAGACGATGTGGGCCCCAGGCGCCGCGGCGATCGCAGCAAGCGCTCCTCCCGGCCTGGGCGCGGCCATGTGGCGCATGCCCCGCGCCCACTCCGCCTGCTCGGCGTGGCCGGCCACCTCGAGGCGCTCGATGCCTCTCTGTCGGTGATGCTCGGAGAAGTTCCCGCCCTCGGGGAAGATCAGCACCGCCCCCCGCTCGTCGAGGTCGCTCGCCATCGCCGCAATCTCCACCTCGGTGTCGCCGCCGCGGGGGTCCACGAAGCGGTTGGGCAGACGGTCCCCGAGGACGTCGATCAGGGGGTCGAGCCTGAGCGCCTCGTGCATCACCACGCGCGGCCGGCGGCCGTACCGGCCGAGGAGGTGCTCGATCACGAGCAGCGTGTCGCCCTCGCCGGCATGACGACCGAGAACGACCACCGGCCTCCGAGCGTCCGACAGGGCCGCCTCCGCCTCCGCTGACTCGGATACCCGCACGTCGACGTGGGCCAGGCGCACGATCGTGGCGTAGATGCCCGACACGAACCAGCGCAGCACCGCGTAGTGGGCGCGCTGCATCGGCTCGGTGGCCAGGCGCCGACCGAACCTGCTCCGCAACCAGAGCCACAGGCAGGCGAGAGTCGCGCCGAAGTGGCGAACGACGAACGAGAGCACGATGGTGGTCATGCGCAGAGGCCGCCAGCGCCCGAAGAGGGGAGAGGCCAGAAGGGCGAGCACCAGGAGCACCGGGGAGACGGCGATCAACGCGACCTCCAGGACGAGGACGGCGGGCGCCAGGACGGCGCGACGCAGCACGAGCGGCGGGATGCCCCTCATCTGGGCCCGCCCGATTCGGCCTGCTCGAGGTAGCGCGCCGACACCTCGTACGCGCGGGTGATGCGCTCGGCGATGCCCGAGACGTCCCGGTAGCGCCGCCGAGACCGGTCTCTCCGCCGCGGCGGGTCGGGCTGGCCCGTCGGAAGGACGTGAGCGAGTACTCCCTGGGGGAGCGCCGCCATGTCACCCGCGAAACGGTGCCGGCGCGCGATCTCGAAGGCCACGAGGCCCACCTCCCAGGGCCAACGGGGTGCTTCGAGCGGACGATCGACCCGCCCCACGTGGAGCACGTAGACCTCCGTGGCTCCGAGCTCCACGGCCCGCCCGACCGGAATGCTGTTCACGAGCCCTCCGTCCAGGAAGTGCTCACCGCCGAGCACGACGGGAGGGAACAGTCCGGGTACGGCGCAGGAGGCGAGCACGGCGTCGGCGATCGGTCCCTTTGCGAACCAGTGCTCCGACGCCCGCTCGATGCTCGCGGCCACGCACTGGAACGGCACGGCGAGCTCCTCGATCCTTCCCACCGGCAGCCACCCTTCGAGCGCTCTCCGAAGACCGGACGCGTCGTGCAGGTGCGTGCGCGTGCGGGCGAGCGTGCCCAGTCGGGTGACCAGCGACCCGCCGAACACGCCGGTCTCCTCGACCCGGCTCCACATTCCCTCCAGGGCGTCGACCGCCTGGGAGGTCGGCTCCGCCGCCATCGCCACACCGTTGACCGCTCCGACCGACGTGCCGAGGATGAGATCGGGGCGGATCCCCCGCTCCATGAGAGCTCGGAGCATTCCGACCTGGTTGGCCCCGAGGTGGCCGCCGCCGCCGAGTACGAAGGCGACCTTCTCCCGGCGAGCGGGGACCGCCTGAGTCACGACCACCGGGCGGCAGGCCGAGCATCGGGACCGACGCCCAGGACCAGCACGGCGGCGTCGTCCTCGAGCGGTCGGGTCGAGGCGCCCAGCACGGCGTGCTGGATCGAGCGTGCCGCGGCGGCGGCCGAAGGACCGCGTGCCGCGGCGACCGCGCCTTCGACGCCCTCGACTCCGAAGCCTCCCCCTTCGCTCCTGCGCCGGTCGATGACCCCGTCGCTGTGGAGGATCACGCGGTCCCCCGGGCGCAGGAGGTGCGCCCTGCGCTCGAAGCTCCGGCCCCTCTCTCCGAGCCCGAGTGGACGATCCTCTCCACCGGGGAGCTCGTCGAGCCCTCCGCCGGACGATGCGATCAGCGGTACCGGGCCTCCACAACGCACCCAGCTGAAGACGGAGGTCGCCGCCTGCCAATGGCCGAGGACGGCGGCCACCGAGAAGTCGGCCCCGAGGTCGTGCACCAGCTGGTGCACGACCAGAGCGGATTCCTCGAGGCCCAGACCGCGTCTTCGCGCCGACCGCAGCGCACCGAGTGAGATCGCCGCGCGTCCGGCGGCCACGGGGCCCTCGTCCGCCGCGTCGGCGAGCGCGAGCCACGTTCCGTCGCGGTTCTCGGCGAAGTCGAACCAGTCGCCCCCGACCTCCGCGCTGGGCAGTAGGCCGCCGGCCAGCTCGCCGCCCGCCACCCGGACGATGCGGGCGGCGGGCAGCAGGTTGAGCTGCATCTCGGCGGCAGGGCTCGTCGCCCGGCCCCGCCGAACAGCCTCGAACGCGTCCGTGTAGTGGTTGGCGAGCTCGAGCGCAAGAGCTCCCTGTCGAGCGATCTCGACGAGTGGACGCCTCGGTGTTCCCACCGCGAGCAAGAGACCGGTCGCGCGCCCCCGAAGCCACAGCGGTGCGGGTACACACCCCGGAAGCTCACCCTCGAGATGTCTGTAGAGGTCCGGGAGGCTCTCCGGAGCGATCTCCTGGCCCAGGCCGAGCGCCACGTCGATGCGCTCGGGAAGGTTCGACTCGTGTCCGGCCAGCCGCAGCAGGCCCGAGCCGTCGACGTCGATCACGTAGAGGGCCACCGGGACACCGGCCACCCGGCGGGCCTCGGCCACGAGTTGATCGGCCACGAGGTGCGGCGGAACCTCGTCGAGCACGTGTATGGCCTCGAGGGCGACGGGATCCACGCGACCCAAGAGGCCCGGTGGCCTGAGCTGGCTGCGGTTGGGGACCGGAGGATCGCCTTCGTCCGTGCCCGGGTCCCCCCCCGAGCCGACGTACCCGGAGGCGCCGCCCGTTCCGTCGTCGAGGGAGCGCATGACGTCCCCACGAGTCGCGAAGTGGCGGTGCAGCGTCGACCGGCTGATCCCCGCCGCCGCGGCGATCTCCGACATCGGGACTCGGGGGTCCTCGGAGACCAGTGACGAGGCCGCGACCAGGATGCGCTCCCGGTTTCGCCTCGCGTCGAGGCGTTGAGACCGTCCCCCCCGCTCCTCGCCCCGGGGATACCCCCCGGGGACGGCCGGCCCATCGGGGTTCTCAGGTGAGTCGAGCGCGTCCACGGCGGGAGCGTATCCGGTCGATATGACACGCAAGTGTCTTAGCTCCGGGCTAACAGGCACATGTCTGGCCTAAGTAGCTAGCCTACCGGCGGATGCTCTCCCCAAGGGGGACAGGCATCGCTCAGCCGCCGACCGCGTCCGGTTCCCGATGCTCAGGAGTAATCCGTGCACGTCCTCCAACAGATCGCCCGCGCCTACTTCCTCCACCGCCTCTCCTCGCCGCCGGGGAGCTCCTCGGGCTACGGGAATCGGCACAGGACCGAGGGCCCGACGCCTCTCCGGTGGATCCGTGACCTGGGCTTCGATCACCCCGTCGGCGGCGAACGCCAGACGGGCGTCCGCGCATCGGACGCCGATCGCGAGCAGGTGGTCAGCTTCCTGAAGCGCCACTGCGCCGAAGGACGCCTGAGCACCGACGACCTCACCTCGCGCGTCGAGGCCGCCTACAAGGCCGTGCGCCTCGTCGAGCTCGACGACCTGACCGCCGACCTGCCCGGCTCACCGTCCCCTGCCGTGATTGCTCCTCCTCCGCGGTCGAGCTTCGTCGGGCCGCTGGCGCACGTCACGGCGATCGGAGCCGGCCTGCTCGTGCTCGTCGCGCTCCTGAGCCTGCTCCTACCACCCGAGGTGTGGGGATCGCTCCTGCTGGTCTTCGTGCCCTTGATCGCCTTGGCGGTGATCTCGATCCTGCCCTTCGCGCTCCCGGTGATCGCGTTCCTCCTACTGGCACGCGCCGGGGGCCGGCATACAGCCCTGGATCGCGACCACGACCGCCGTCGTTCCTCTCTATCCGTCGGGCCGCGCGGAAGCGTTCAGGTCTGGCGCCTCTGAGGACCGATCGACCTCAGGAGGCCCCAGCACCGGCCTTCATCCGCAGGCGCTCCGGAGTCACCCGCACGACGTCCCAGACGAGGCCGATCCGTTCCAGGCCGCCGATGATGAGCCCGGCGAGGTCGAGCTCCCGACGACCCAGGCCGTACACGGCGGAGTTCGGAAACGCGTGATGGTTGTTGTGCCAGGACTCCCCGAACGTCGGCACGGCGAGCCACGCGACGTTGCGTGACTCGTCCTCCGTGTCGAACGACCGCCGGCCGAAGACGTGGCAGAGCGAGTTGATGCTGTAGGTGAGGTGATGGACGACGAACATGCGGACGGCCCCTCCCCACAGAAGGCCGGTGAGACCCGCCCCTAGCGAACCGCCGAGCGCCGCGCCGAGTGCGAAGGGGACGACGAAGCCGGCGGCCACCCACACGAAGAAGGTCCGGTGCACGAACGCCACGACCGGGTCACGGAGGAGATCCGGCGCGTACTGGGTCCTGAGCCCGCGCTGGTCGTGGCGGAGCAGCCAGCCGAAGTGGGCGTGCCAGAGGCCGTGCAGGGTTCCACGAACGCCTCCACCTTGCCCGACGTGGGGGCTGTGGGGGTCGCCCTCCTCGTCGGTGAAGGCATGGTGCTTGCGGTGGTCGGCAGCCCACGAGATGGCCGGCCCCTCGATCGCCACAGAGCCCATGATCGCGAGGGCACCGCGCAGGACGGGCCCGGTCTTGAAGGCGCGGTGGGTGAGGAGCCGGTGAAAGCCGATCGTCACCCCGAGGATGGTGATCAGGTAGATGGTCACGAACACGACGATGTCGTGCCAGCGCAACAGGCTGTTCCAGGTCTGCCACCCGGCGACGCCGAGCAGCAGGATCGGGATCACGGTCATGAGCACGACGAAGGTCCGGTTGACCCATTCGTGGGCGACCGGCTGGACGTCGGTCCGCGGCGTGGGGGACGCCGACTCCGACGGCGTGGCGGCCTCGGGGGTGCCTGCGGTGTAGGCCGTGGCGGTCATGCTCGGCCGTCAGTCGCGCCGACCGGGACGAGGCCCTCGTTCGACATCACCGGTCGAGAGAGTCTCCGGACATACGGCATGGCGCCGCTCCTCACCTCC
>JBPCQB010000018.1:0-5530 GCA_050998555.1 Thermoleophilaceae bacterium | reverse complement strand
CCCCGCGGTGTGTGGGTTGTTGCTGTGGGGTGGCGGGGCCTGGGGGCGCGCTCGAAGCTTTGCCCCCCCCCCCCGCAACTCCCGTCCGCCGAAAAGGTTTGAGGGGCACCACCGACCAAGGAGGAGCCCCTCATGTCAAAGGGTATCCGCAGTACAGGAGTGGCCGTCGCAGCGGCCGCGCTCTGCCTCATCATGGCGGCCACCGCAGTGGCCGCCACGATCACCGGAACGGATCGCCGTGACCGCCTCGTCGGCTCGCAGCGCGGCGACGACATCAACGCGCGAGACGGCGACGACCGCGTCCTGGCGCGTGGCGGGAACGACGACGTCAAGGGCGGCGACGGCCGCGACCGCCTCTTCGGCGCCATGGGTCGTGACCGGATCCAGGGCGACGACGGCGGCGACCGCATCGCGGGCGGACGGGGAGACGACTCCTTGCGTGGCGGCGATGGCCACGACACGATCTTCGCCAACCTCGGTCAGGACGAGTCCTTCGGCGGCGACGGCAACGACGACCTCTGGGCGCTGGCTCGGGGCGACGTCGAGGGCGGCGACGACCAGAACGGCGACAACCTGCACGGCGGAGACGGCGACGACCGCTTCCATACCCGCGACGGAGAGCGCGACCGCATCGACTGCGGCTCGGGCCGCGATGTCGCACTGCTCGACGGCAAGGACGTGATCGCCAACGAGAGCGAGTGCGAGAGGGTGGAGCGTGAGGAGCCGCGCGGCGGCAAGGACGGCGAGCGCGACGACTAGCACGTAGCGCTCAGGCGGCCTGACCCGCCGGGCCGAGGCTCTCTCGAGGGCCCCGGCCCGGCTTCCGCCGCGTCCGGCGGGGAAGCCCGCTCGCGGGGTACGATCAACGCTTGACCCCGCGCACCATCCTCTACACCGGGAAGGGCGGGGTCGGCAAGACCAGCGTCGCCGCGGCCACCGCCCGCCGGTGCGCGCAGGCGGGACTGCGCACCGTCGTCGTATCGACGGACCCGGCGCACTCGCTCTCGGACTCACTCGAGGAGGAGCTCGGCTCCGTCCCGACCCAGTGCGGCGAGCGCCTGTGGGGCCAGGAGGTACAGGCCCAGGAGGAGATGGAGCGCAACTGGGCCGCCGTTCAGGACTGGCTGGGCGAGCTGCTCTCCGCGCGCGGCGTAGATCCCATCTCCGCCGAGGAGCTCACCGTGCCCCCCGGCATGGACGAGCTGTTCTCCCTGCTCCAGATAAAGCGCCACCACGAGGCCGCCGAGTTCGACGTCGTCGTCGTGGACTGCGCGCCGACCGGCGAGACGCTTCGCCTTCTCTCCTTCCCGGACGTGGCTCGCTGGTGGCTCGAGAAGGTGTTCCCTTGGGAGAAGCGGATCGTCTCCGCGGCCCGGCCGTTCGCGCGCGGTCTCCTCGACCTCTCGCTGCCCAGCGAGGCCGTGTTCGACGACGTGCGTCGGCTGGTGGAGAACCTGGTGGACATGAACGGGGTCCTTCGGGACCGCTCCTCCACCTCGGTCCGACTGGTGATGAACCCCGAGCGCATGGTGGTCAAGGAGGCGATGCGGACGTTCACCTACCTGAACCTCTACGGCTACCTCACCGACGCCGTCGTGGTGAACCGCGTGCTGCCCGAGGAGACCGGCGAGGGCTACTTCGCGGCCTGGCGAGAGGCGCAGCTCGAGCACATGGACCTGGTGCGCTCGGCGTTCGCGCCGGTGCCGATCCTGGTCGCGCCGTGGCTCGACCAGGAGGTGATCGGGCCCGAGATGCTCGACCGCCTGGGCGAGGAGCTGTTCTCAGGAGTAGACGCGGCGGAGGTGCTCCACGAGGATCTCTCCCAGGAGCTGGTGGCCGTGAACGGCGAAGCGCGCCTGCGGCTGCCGATCCCCTTCAGCGGCAAGGAAGAGATCTCCGCGCGCAAGATCGGCCTCGAGGTCGTGGTCAGGGCGGGGCCGCACAAGCGCACGATCGTCCTGCCCCGGGCGATGGCGAACTACCGGCCACAGGGGGCGTCGTTCGAGGACGGCATCCTCGAGGTGCTGTTCGAGCGAGGCGACGATGGAGGGGGCTGATCGACCTGGGGACCGCACGGGGCCCGGGGGGCGCGAGCGCCGCCGACTCGACGACGCGGAGGGCGAGGGCCTCGACGTCGAGTGGGACCTCCGCGACGCACGGAGCGGCTTCGTCGGGGAGGGCTTCGTCGGGGAGGGCTCCACGCGCGGCTTCGGCCCGCCGGGACCCGAGTTCCCCTACTCCGAGCACGACCCGGCGGCCGACTTCTCCGCTCCTCCCCCGCCTCGCCCCCTCCCGGACCTCTCGGCGATCCTCGCCGTCCTCGACGCCGTGCGGGCCGCGGTGCCGCGCGAGCTCCAGCAGCAGTTCACCGCCCTGCTGCGCGAGGTGCTGCTCACCCTCCGCGCGCTGATCGACCGCTACCTCGAGCGCCTCGACGGGCGCTCGACGCGGACGAGGGTGGAGGACATCCCGATCGATTGACGGGGCGGCGCGTCGGTTCGAAGGCAGCCTGCGGCCGGACCCGCGGCGGGCGGCCGGCGCCGGTAACCTCGAGTCGTGGAGGAGCCCTCGCCCACGACCTGGGTCCTCACCGGCTCACTCGAGAACCTCCGCGCGTCGCGCGAGATCGGCTTCTCGGTGCTCGGACTCAAGGAGCGTCGCCGGCGCATGGCCGAGCGGATCGAGCCCGGGGACCGCGTGATCTTCTACGTGACCGTGGTCAAGGCGTTCGGCGCGATCGCTCGGGTCACCGGCGAGCTGTACGAGGATCGCACGCGCATCTGGCCGGGAAAGCCCGGCAAGGCCGACGACTACCCGTGGCGCTTTCCGTCCGAGCCGGAGCTCGTGCTCGACGAGGAGAGCTTCGCACCCGCGGAGGAACTGGCCCCCGTACTCGAGCACGCGCGCAAGTGGCCGGCCGAGAACTGGACGCTGGCCTTCCAGGGACAGCTTCGCCCCGTCTCGGACGCCGACGCCGAGCTGATCGAGCGCGCGATGCGCGCAGTCACGCCGGCGCCGACGCCGGCGTGACGGGCGGCGCCGCGGCGGGGTGATCCCCCGAGCGGGAGCGTGGCTCCGTGCGCTCGGCGCGCGGATGGGGCCGGGCCTCGGCGCGTTCGTCGCCGGGATGCTGGTCGGCCTCGGCCGGCGGCTCGGACGGATCGCCGCGCGCGTATCGGCCGCGCTGGGGTCGTCGGCGCGGCGGGTCGGGGGCGTCCTCCGGCGCGCGCTCCGCGCGGTCGGCCGTGGGCTCGCGTCGGCTGTTCGCGGGCTACTGGACCGGCTGCGTCCCGGCCGGATCTACCGCGCGTGGAAGGTGCTCGGGCTCGAGCAGCGCGCCGCGGCCACCGGATCGGTGCTGCTCGTGGCCAGCACGCCGGGGCCGTTCTCCTTCGTCGAGGCCGCGGTCATCATCGTGGCCCTCGCGGTCATCGCGCTCGTGTACGGGCGCTCCGAGGGGCGCCCGTTCCACCTCCCCTTCGGAGACGGCGGGTGGGTGGCGGTGGCCGGCGCCTGGTGCGCCGTGCTCATCCTCTCCCGGCTGCTCGAGCGCCCGCTGGGGCAGACCCTCCTCGCCCTGGCGAGCGCCGCGATCCTGGTGCTGGCCGGTGTACGCCAGCACGTCCGCCGGCCGGCGGACGACCTGCCGCGATTCGTGCGGCGGTCCGTGTCCTAGAGACGCTGCTCCCCGAGTCGACCCACCTCCGACCGCGACCGCGGCCCGGGCCCCACGTACGCGGCGGTCGGACGGATCAGCCGCCCCTCCCGCTTCTGCTCGAGCACGTGAGCCGACCAGCCGGCCACCCGGGCCGAGGAGAACAGCGGCGTGAAGAGCTGGGGCGGCACCCCCGCGAAGTCGAGCACCACCGCGGACCAGAACTCGACGTTGGTGGCCAGCACGCGGTCGGGGCGCCGCGCCGAGAGCTCGGCGAGCGCCGCCTGCTCGAGCGCCTCCGCGGCCTCGAGGCGGGGCGCCCCGATCTCGCGGGCGGTGCGCCGCAGCACGCGGGCGCGCGGATCCTCGGCGCGGTAGACGCGGTGCCCGAACCCCATCAGCCGCTCGCCGCGGTCGAGGGCCTCGGCCACGTAGGCCTCGGCGTCCCCGCGGCGCTCTACCTCGTCGAGCATGGCCAGCACCCGCGAGGGCGCCCCGCCGTGCAGCGGTCCGGACAGCGCGCCCACCGCGGCCGACATGCACGCGGCCACGTCGGCGCCGGTCGAGGCCACGACGCGGGCGGTGAAGGTGGAGGCGTTGATCCCGTGCTCGGCGGCCGAGATCCAGTAGGCGTCGATGGCCTTCACGTGGTCGGGATCGGCCTCCCCGCGCCAGCGCAGCAGGAAGCGCTCGGGAATCGAGGTCGCCGTGTCGATCTCGCGCTGGGGCACCGGCGGGCGGCCGATCCCGCGCGCGGACTGGGCGACGAAGGAGAGGGCCATGACGGACACGCGCGCCAGGTCGTCGCGCGCGTCGGCGTCGGAGATGTCGATGAGCTGACCGAGGCCCCACTCGGGTCCGAGGATCGCGAGTGCGGCCTGCAGGTCCACGCGCGGGTCGCCCGAGCGCACCGAGAGCGGGTGCGGATCGGCCGGAGGCAGGCCGGGCTCGTAGGCGCCGTCCACGAGGAGTCCCCAGACCTGCTCGAAGGGCACGATGCCGACCAGCTCCTCGATGTCCACCCCGCGATAGCGCAGCGCACCGCCCGCGCGATCGGGCTCGGCGATCTCGGTGGCGAACGCCACCACTCCCTCGAGGCCCGAGCGCACCTCCGAGGGCTCCGCGGCTCCACTCACCGGGAAGATGGTGGCAGGCGCCGGTAGCGCTCGCCGACCGCCGCGGCGTCTACTGCTGTAGGTAGGTGTACAGCGGGATGAAGATGACCGAGCAGTAGACCACCGCGATCCCGGCGGCGATCAGCGTCTTCGACCCGAAGATGTGCCCGAGCACCCCGATCCCGAACCCCGCGGCGAACAGGAAGATGTACGGGGCGATGTCGGGATCGAGCGTCGGCTCCGAGGGCACGCCCGAAAGTATCCTCTCCTGATGGACGCCGTGCCGCAGACCATCGAGGAGGTGCGCGACGGCCTGGCCCGGACGGGCTACCTGGCCGGGGAGTCCGCCGCCCTCGTCTCCTTCCTCGCCGCGCGGCTCGGCAAGCCCGTGCTGGTGGAGGGGCCGGCCGGCGTGGGGAAGACCGAGCTGGCCAAGGCGCTTGCCCGCGCGCGCGGTCACAAGCTCATCCGCCTCCAGTGCTACGAGGGCCTCGACGAGGCCAAGGCCCTCTACGAGTGGAACTACCGCAAGCAGCTCCTGCGCATCCAGGCCGAGGGCAGCGACGCCGGGTGGGATCAGGTTCAGGACGACATCTTCGGCGAGGAGTTCCTGCTCTCACGGCCGCTCCTGCGGGCCATCTCCGAGGACGAGCCGGTGGTGCTCCTGATCGACGAGATCGACAAGACCGACCAGGAGTTCGAGGCCATGCTCCTCGAGGTGCTATCGGAGTTCCAGGTATCGATCCCCGAGCTCGGCGTG
>JBPCQB010000010.1:0-6729 GCA_050998555.1 Thermoleophilaceae bacterium | reverse complement strand
CCGACGGCCTGGGCCTCGGGGAGCGGCTCGGAGTAGCCGAAGGCCACGTCCTCCAGGCGCTCGCCGCCCACCTCGAGCGACCAGTAGGAGGCCGTGCCCTTGTACGGGCAGATCGAGCTCTTCTCGGTGGGGTGGAGGAGATCGGTGCGCACGTCGTCCTGGGGGATGTAGTAGCGCACGGGCAGGCCGGTCTCGAAGAGCAGCCGGGGGCGGTCGGTCTCGGCCACGGTCTCCCCGCCGGCCTCGGTGCGCACGTGGCGGGAGCTCTCGCGGACGTCCACGCGGTGGAACGGGTCGCGCAGGTGCCCGAACACGGGCTCCTCCTCCTCGAGCCAGGCGTCCATCCTGTCCCAGTAGAGGGCGGCGTGTCCCTCGATGGGAGCGGCTCCGTCGAGGGGCGAGGGGTAGTACCAGACGGCGTTCTCCTCGGTGCGCTCGCCCACCCGGACCGTGTAGTAGGAGGCGTCGCCCTTGAACGGGCAGTGGGTGGTGTGATCGGTGACCTCGATCAGGTCCTCGCGAAGGTCCTCGAGGGGCGCGTAGAGCACCGGCAGGTGCTGGGTCTCGTGGAGGAGCTTGGCGCGAGTGGTGTCGAGCACGGTCTGCCCGTCGAGCACGGCCCGGATGCGCCGCGGGTAGTCCTCGATGTAGAGGATGTGCTTGGGCGCGTCCTCGAGGCTGAAGTTGAAGCGGCCGGCGGCGGACTTGCGGGAGAAGGGGCCGGAGCCGAGGGTGAGGGTCATGGGTCTCCTCTGGTGGAGGTGGAGGTGGGGGATGGGAGAAGAGAGCTTACTCTGGGTAAGCTGTTTGGGCTGCCGTGCGGTGGGGCTCTACCGCCCGTCGGACGGGCGCCCTAACAACGGCTCGGTTCATCCGTCCGCTCTTACGGATGGCCGCTCAACTCGACACCGTGGGGCTCGACACCTCGCTCGACGAGGTCCTCGCCCTGCTTCGCCAGCAGCTGGAGCTCGACGTGTGCGTCGCCACCCGTCGTGAAGGCGATGAGCTCGAGATCGTGGCCACCGCCGGCGACGGAATCGAGGTGGAGCCCGGGCTGCGCGGCCCTTGGGCCGACTCGATCTGCGCCCACATGGCCGCGGGGCACGGTCCGCGTGTGGCGTGCGAGCTGGCCTCGGTGCCCTCCTACGCGGCACGGGCACTCGGCATCGCCGCCTACATCGGTGCGCCCATCATGGGCGAGGACGGCGTGGTCGGGAGCGTGTGCGGTCTCGATCGCCGTCCCCAGGCCGAGACGCTCGTCCGCGAGCTCCCGCTGGTCGAGCTCTGCTCCCTGCTCATCGGCCGGCTCTGGGAAGCCGAGCGCGAGGCCCGCACCGACCCGCTCACCGGGCTGCACAACCGCCGGGCCTGGCAAGAGGCCCTCCACCGCGAGGAGGAGCGATGCCAGCGCTTCGGCCACCCGGCCGCCGTCCTCGCGGTGGATCTCGACGACTTCAAGGAGGTCAACGACCGGCGCGGCCACAGAGCGGGGGACGAGCATCTGCGCCGAGCGGCGGACGCCATCCTCGGTGGGGTTCGCGAGCACGACGTCGTGGCTCGGTGGGGAGGCGACGAGTTCTGCGTCCTCGCCGTGGAGTGCGACGAGCACTCGGCGCGGCTCCTCGGTCGACGGGTGGAGACGGGACTGGACGCTGCCCGCATCCCCGCGTCGGTCGGCGTGGCGCTTCGTGATGGGAAGGGGCTCGGCTCCGCCGTGGACGTCGCGTTCGACGTCGTCGGGGAGCGCAAGCGGCCCGGGGCGGCCAGCGTGCGCGCGGTCGCCTCCACACCGCACGCCGCGTCGACGCGAGCCCACCGGGGAGCGCTGACCTGACGTGGGTCTGGAGACGCTGAACGGGTGCCGGGATGGGAGCGCCATCAAGGTGACGGGGGAAAGCGCGTGCGGCGCTAGTCTTCATCGACGCATCTCCCGCCGTGACCATCACGGCCACCATGATTCGATCCGACCCCCAGCGCACGCCGCGCACCCTTCGCGTCCTCAGCGACGACCGCCTCTCCGCACGGGCTCGTCGAGGGGATCGAGACGCGTTCGCGGAGCTCTATCGCCGCTATCACCAGCGGATCTATCGCTACTCCCTCTCCCTCCTGCGACAGCCGGAGGACGCCGCCGACGCCCTCCAGGCGACCATGGCCAAGGCGCTGACGGCGCTCGAGGACGAGGAGCTCGTGGAGCGGGTGCGCCCGTGGCTCTTCCGGATCGCTCACAACGAGGCGATCTCGCTGCTGCGGCTACGGCGGCCCCACGTCGAGCTCGGCGAGCTCGCGCAGACCGAGGTTCCGACGTCGCCCGACGCCCCGAGCGAGGCGGCCGGGCGCGAGGAGCTCGCCCAGCTCGTGGCCGACGTGCACGGGCTTCCGGCCCGTCAGCAGAGTGCGCTCGTCATGCGCGAGCTGAGCGGGCTGTCGTACGACGAGATCGCCGGGGCTCTCGAGACCTCGGCCCTGGCCTCGCGCCAGCTCGTGCACCAGGCACGAAGCGCCCTCCACGATCAGGCGAAGGGGCGCGCGATGGAGTGTGACACCGTCCGTCAGGCGGTGGGGGAGGCCGACGGCCGCACGCCCCGCAACCGGCGCTTCAAGGCCCACCTCGTCGGGTGTGGCGACTGCCGAGGCTTCCAGCACGCGCTTCGGGCTCGGGGCACCGGCCTGTCCGCCTTTGCACCGCCGCTCGCGTCGGCGGCCGCGAGCGATATCTTGCGCCGACTCCTCGAGACCGGCTCGAGCCCTGCCGGCGCCGTGGCGGCCGGTGGAGGCGTGGCCGTGGGAGTGGCCACGGTGGCCGGCGGCGGCTCCACGGGCAAGCTCGCCGCTGTCGCGGCCACCGCCGCGGTGATCGCGGGCGGCGCGGGCGGTGCGGCGGTGGTCGGAGTGGACGGCCGGGCGGATCGCCCGGAGCGGAGCAGCCAGGGTGCCGAGAGGGGGCTCGATCCCGGTGTGCGCCGGTTTCGCCCGTTCGGCGAGATCGCCCGCGGAAGGCAGAGCGAGCGCCGCACCGAGCGCACCCCGGTCCGCAAGCGGCGGTTGAGCGTCGCGACCCCGGGCGAGGATACGGGCGTCGTCGTCCCCGTGACGGCAAGGAATGCCCCCGCGGTCGAGGAGGAGGCAGCTCGCGGGGGGGATGGCCCACCGGCCTCGACGCGCGGCGCCATCCCGAAGACGAGAGATCCGGGCGAGCGCCGTGAGAGCGGCCGGCGGCGAAGCGAGTCCGATGAGCGTGCGCTGCCATCAGAGCTTTCGGTCGATCCGTTCGTCCTCGGTCTTCCCAGCGACGCGCCAAAGTTCGAGGTCCCGACCGTCGGTGTGCCGACGGTGGACACGCCGCCGCTCGAGACGCCCGACACCGAGGTGCCCCCGATCGACGTGCCGGTCGACCCCCCGCCGGTGGGCGTGCCGGAGATCCCGCCGGTGGGCGTGCCGGGGGCTCCGCCCGTCCCGGTTCCGAGTCCCGGCCGCGTGCCCTCCTCGGGCTGACCGACTACGCGCGCCGGCGTCGCAGCGCAACCGCGCGACCGAGGACCGGATCCTCGCCCCGCCACACCTCGCCCCGGCGGATCACCACCGCTCCGCCGCGTCCTCCTCTTGCCGTGGCCGCGCGGGTCCCGTCCCGGCTTCGACCGACGTCAGTCGTGGTTTGGGGGTGCGAATCGCTCGAGCGCGGGCAGAATCTCCCCCACTCGGTCGAAGTCGCTGTCGTGCGACCAGAGCGACGCGCGCGCCGCGAGCGCAGCGACGGCGATCACGAGGTCCGTGAGCGGGACGGTGGCCCCTCGTCGCCGAAGGGCCGAAGACGTCTCGCCCACCTCTCGCCACTGCGCTCGACCCAACTCGACCCAGCGCAGCCCGGCGAGGAGCGACCAAAGCTCGGGGGCTCGTTCCTCGGCCGTGCCGGCGAAGAGCTCTGCGGCCACGGGTCCGCACATCACCACCTCGCCGGCGGCGAGGAGTCGGTCGAGCACGTGGGCAGCACTGGGATCGGTTCCCCGCAGGAAGTCCACCCAGACGGAGGTGTCCGCCAGCACTGTCACGTATGGCGGTCAGCGGCTCGCAGCTCCTGAGAGACATCTTCGATGTCCACGCTTCCGGCGATCTCTCGCAGCCGGCTGATCGCGTCGGTGGCCAGGTAGCCGCGCAGCGCGACCTCGATCGCCTCCGTCTTCGACCGGCCGGGGAGGCGGGCGAGCAGGGTTTCCAAGAGGTTGTCGTCGAGCTCCAAGGTGGTTCGCATCTGCCAGATGATATGGCAGACGGCACCCGCCGTGGCGAGGCAAACCTCTGCCCCGCGTCTCGTGGCCCGGTGGGTGGCTGGGCGGTAAACGTGGCTCAGGGCACTCGAAGCTCCCCCTCCGCCGCCGACCGCGCGAACACGAGGGCCACGCCACGAACCCTCGTGCCCGTGGCCCTGGTCACGCCGCGCGCGTAGGTCTCCGCCTGCCCGCGGTGCACCTCAATCGCGGCGGGCACCTCGCCCGCCGGGACCCGATCGGTCTTGTAGTCCACCACGATGAGATCGTCCCCGTCGCCGAAGACCAAGTCGACGCGGCCGGTCGTGTATCCGGCTTCGGGGGCAGAGCCGGTGCCCGGCACGGTGAAGGCCACCTCCCGCCACCACCGCCCGGACCGCAGCGCCCGCTGGACCACCTCGCTCGCCAGGCAGTTCCTCGCCATCGCCAGCACCTCGTCGAGGTGCTCGGCCACGTCGGCCTCCTCGCACACCGCTCGGGCCACCTGCTCGAGGTCCTCGGCGTCGGGGAGGGAGACCAGCTCCATCGTTCGGTGCAGGGCGTCGCCCACGGGCAGGGGCGGGCCCCTGCCCGCCACCAGCGCTCCGTCGATGTCCTCGGCGGCCACGCTCAGCGGGCGCCAGGGCTTCTCGATGCTCGTCGCGGTCACGAGTGGGAGCTCGCGGGAGCCTCGCTCCCGGAGCTCCTCGCGCGCCACCGCCCAAACGCCCCGCTCGCGCCGCGCATCGGCCACTCGCTCCTCGCTCGCCCCGGGCGCCTCCGGTCCTCGCGCCGGGGAAGCGCCGCCGTTCTCCAGCGCTGAGGCCTCGTACACCGCGCACCCGCGCGTGTCCTCGTCCCCGTCCTCGGGCAGGAAGCCGAGCAGGCTCTTCAGCAGCCCGTTCGCCCTCGCGCGCTCGCCCACCACCGGAACCACCAGGTGGTCGCGGGCGCGGGTGATGGCCACGTACAGGAGGCGCAGCCGCTCGGCCCTCTCCATCTTCTTCTCGCGCTCTCCGGCGTCGGCGTAGCCGGCCGTCTCGAAGCGACCCTTGTTCTCCGAGCCCACCCGCAGCTCCAACCGGTGCCCGCCGGCCTCCGACAGTGCCCTGTCGGTCTGGTTTCGCTCGCCGTTCAGGTTCGCCAGCATCACTATCGGGTACTCGAGGCCCTTCGCGGAGTGCATGGTGATCATGCGGACGAGGTCGTCGCTCTCCTCGGCCACGCCCGCGTCGCTCTCGCGGGCCTCGGTCTCGCTCGACTCCGACAGCCAGCGGGTGAAGTGGCGCAGGCCCCCGCCGCCGGAGCTCGAGAAGGCCCGCGCCTGCTCGACCACCTTGAGGAGGTTGGCCGCGGTCTGGACGCCGTCGGGCAGGGTCAGCGAGAGCTCGACCATCCGGGTGCGCTCGAGCGTGCGGCGCACGAGCTCCGCCAGCGAGGCGTGGCGGCGCGCTCGGTGCAGGTCGTGCAGCGCGGTCAGGGCGTCGGTCAGCGCCTCGAGCCCGCTCTGCCCCGGCACGCGGTAGTCGAGCCGCCCCCCGGCGGCGGTGAAGAGCAGAAGGTCCTCGTCGGAGCACCCGAGCGCGGGGGAGCGGAGCGCCGCCACCAGGTTGACCTCGTCGGTCGGGTCGTCGACGGCGTGCAGGCACGAGACGAGCTCGCGGATCTCCTGGCGGACGAAGAACGTGCGCCCGCCCTCGTGCCGGAAGGGGATGCCGGCCTCCCCGAGGGCGTCCTCGAAGATCCCCGCGCCGGTGCGCGCGGGCACGAGGATGGCGATGTCGCGCCACTGCGCGGGGCGGACCTCGCCGCTCTCGCGGTCGCGGACCGGCCAGCGCTCGTGCTCCACGGCCAGCGTGGCCATCCGCGCCAGCGTGCGCGCTTCGAGCTCGCGCCGCCGGTCGGCCCTCATGCCGTCCTCGCCGGGCGCGTTCACCACGACCACCGGCGGGCGTCCGGTCCCCAGGTCGTCGACGGCCGCCTCGAGCGGGGTGTTGGCCGGCTGCACGCCGGGCACCGCCTCGAAGGTCTTCTCGAACACTCCGTTGACCCACTCGAGCAGTCCGGGCACCGAGCGGAAGTTCTGCCTGATCTCGCGCAGCCCCCCGGCGAGCGCCCCGCTCTTCACCGCGTCGTAGATGCCGATGTCCGCGCGGCGGAAGCGGTAGATCGACTGCTTCGGGTCGCCGACCACCACGAGCTTGCCCGGCTCCGGCCGCAGCTCGCGCCAGTCATCGGCGCTCTGGCCATCGGCCACCAGGTACATCACGAGCTCGGCCTGGATCGGGTCGGTGTCCTGGAACTCGTCGACCAGCAGGCAGAAGTAGCGGCGCTGGAAGTACTCGCGTACGCCGAGGTCCTCGCGCAGGAGGTCGCGGGCCCAGATCAGCAGGTCGTCGAAGTCGGCGCGGCCCTCGCGGCGGCGCTCGCGCTCGAAGCCGGTGGCGAACTCCTCGACCAGGGGGAGGACGCCGGTGAGCGCGTCGGT
>JBPCQB010000077.1:0-14056 GCA_050998555.1 Thermoleophilaceae bacterium | reverse complement strand
CTCACGCGGCAACCGCGCGTCGCCGCAGGCCGTGGTCCGCCTGCTCGAGGGGGTGCGCTCCACCCCGAGCTTCCCCTCGTTCTTCGAGTCGCTCGCGGTGGCGGGGCGGGGAGGGACGCCGCGCCGTCGCACGGCAGGGGGGGCCACCCACAGAAACCGCCAGGGGAAAAACAAAACGACGGCCAAGGTCCTGTCTTTTCTCCCCTTTGTTTGTGTTTTTCCCCCCCCCCCCCACCCCGGGCCCCAAGGCTCTTCAGGAGGATCTCCGCGAAGAGGTTGTCCGACGGCTTGTTGGTGAGCGCGGCAAGCCGGCGAAGGCCGGGGGAGGAGACCTTCGTCACCTCGGTCGCCCCGCCGGGCGCGCGTCCGGCGCGCGGGCGGCCGGCCACCGATACGCCCGCCCGCTCGAGCGCACGATCGAACGCGCCGGCGCTGTACGCCGGGGGGCTCGCCTGGAACGCCCGGCCAGAGGGGTTGGCCAGGCCACGGTTGAAGGTCAGGGCGCTCAGCGGGCCGACGTAGATCGAGGGCCGGTAGCCCGACGCGGGCCCGCCGCGACGGGAGTCGAACAGGGCCTCGTCGCCCACCACGGCGCCCGTGACCCGGGTGACGCCGGCAGCGCGGACCTGGGCGGCCAGCGTCTCCACCGACGCGGCACCCGACCCGTACGCGCGGCGCACGAAGGCGGCGCTGCCGAAGGCCGGGTCCCCGCCGCCGCGGAGGTAGAGGTTGCCCGCGACCACGCCGCCGGACGGCGCGCCGGCGCTCAGGGCGCGGGTCTCGAAGGTGGCGTCAGGGCCGAGGCGCCCGAGCACGGCGGCGGTGGTGAACAGCTTCGTGATCGAGGCCAGGACCCGCGGGGTGCCTGCGCCCCGCGCGTAGAGCGGGCGCCCGCCCTCGGCCACGTAGGCGCCCGAGGCGGGTCCGGCCTGGCGCATCGCCCGGTCGAGGTCGCTCCGCAGCGCGTCCTGCGCCGCGGCCGGTCCGGGCGCCAGGCAGAGGCCGAGGATCGCCACGGCGACGGCCAGGACCCCTCGCTTCGGTGAGGTTGCTCCCATCTAGGAGGTAGGACCAGCGGAGGAGGCCTAAGTTGCGATAATCGGCGCGTGCCCAAGGTGGTGAGCCTCGAGAAGGCCTCGGGCCGACCCACGAGCGGCGGCCCGGGAGCGCGTCGACGAAGGCGCCGGGCCCGCACCGCCCTCGTGCTCGGGGGCGGCGGCGTCACCGGTGGCGTGTACGAGATCGGCGCGCTGCGCGCCTTCGACCTGCTGGCCGTCAACCGCACGGCGAACGACTTCGACGTCTACGTGGGCACGAGCGCGGGCGCGGTGGTGGCGAGCCTCGCCGCCAACGGGGTCACCCCCGAGGAGATGATGCGGGTGATCAACCAGCAGGCCCCGACGTCCTTCCGCGAGATGAACATGGGGTCGGTCCTGCGCCCCAACTACGGGGAGCTGGCCCGCTCGGCGGCGCTCATGCCGGTGCGCCTGGTGAGCCTGGCTCGCCAGCTCGCCGGGCAGATCGGGACGACGGGAGCGATGGACCTGGTGCTCGGCCTGGCCGAGGGCCTGCCGTCCGGCCTCTACGACGGCTCCCCGCTCGAGGCCTACCTGGCCGATGCGCTCGGCCAGGCCGGTCGCACCAACGACTTCCGCGGCCTCGCCGGCGAGCTGTACGTGACGGCCACCGATCTGGACAACGGCGAGCGCGTCGTCTTCGGCGGGCCCGGCAACGACGACGTGCCGATCTCGGAGGCGGTCGCCGCGTCCGCCGCGCTTCCGATGGTCTTCCGTCCACGCGAGATACGGGGCCGCCACCTCGTGGACGGCGGCATCCGCTCCACGACGAACCTCGATCTCGCGGTCGAGCGCGGCGCGAAGCTGATCCTCGTCATCAACCCGCTGGTCCCCTTCGTCAACGACCTCTCGTCGACGATCGACACCCCGGGGACGCGCGTGCGGCGGATCTCCGAGATGGGCTTCGCCCAGATCGGCTACCAGTCCTTCAAGCTGCTCGCCCACCAGCGCCTCCACGAGGCCGTGCACCAGTGGAAGGAGCGCTACCCGGGGGTCGACATCCTGCTCATCGAGCCCGATCCGAACGACGAGCTGATGTTCGAGACCAACATCCTCAACTTCACCCGCCGCGTGGACATCGCCCGCCACGGCTTCGAGTCGGTGACGATGAAGCTGGCGCGCGACTACGGCCGGCTGCTCTCCATCCTCGCGCGACACGACATCGAAATCTCGCTCGCGCGCGTGCGCCGGGGGACCGAGCAGGCCGAGCGCGTGCCCGAGAGCACCCGGGCCTGGCGGCGCATCTTCGAGCAGACGACCGGCGCGCTGCTGCGCCAGTCCGAGGAGGGGTAGGTCGCCTGGGCGCCGAGCCCGCGATGCAGTCCCCGGGGTCTCGCCGCGCACGCTCAGCCGGTGGCCGAGTCGAGCGCCGAGAGCAGGCGCTCGGTGGCGGCCGCGCCGCGGATCGAGGCGCGCACGTGGCGCTCGTCGCCGAGCGGCCCCCCGGCCGCCACCAGCACGCCGGCGCGCTCGAGGCGGGCGGCGAGGTCCGCGCCCGACACCTCGGGCGCCCGCATCCACACGAAGTTCGCCTGGCTGGGCGGCGCCTCGATGCCCATCCTCGGCAGCTCGGAGAGCACCCGCTCCCGTCCCTCGATCACCGACGCACGCCGCCGGAGCACCTCATCGGACCCCAGCCGCAGGGCCTGCGCGAGCCCGGCCTGGGTGAGGGCGTTCACCCCGTGGGCGGGGCCGATGGCCTCGAGCAGGGAGGAGGCCTCCGAACCTCCGACGGCGTAGCCGCCGCGCAGCCCGGAGAGGCCCCACACCTTCGAGAACGTGCGAAAGACCAGCAGCCGGGGATGGCGCTCCACGAGCGCGAGGCAGGCGTCGGTGGGCTCGGCGTCCTGGAAGTCGACGTAGGCCTCGTCGAGCAGCACATGGGCCTGCTCGGGCAGAGCGGCCAGTAGCTCGTCGAGCTCCGCCGCGGGCATGTAGCCGCCGGTCGGGTCGTTCGGGTTCGCGACGGCCACGACGCGGGTGCGCTCGGAGGTCGCGGCCAGCAGACCGGCCCGGTCGGGGGCGCCGACGCGCACGTCCACCGCGACCGGCCGTGCGCCCGCCCGCGAGGCCATGGCCGGAAAAAGGGGATAGGACGGCCACGGAGTGACGAGCTCGTCGCCCGGGGAGAGCAGCAGGTACGCCGCGGTCTGGATGAGCTCCGCCGCCCCGTTCCCCACCACGATCTGGTCGGGTCGGACCCCGTGGCGCGCCGCCAGACCCTCGGACACCGCCCCCGCGGTGGGATCGGGGTAGCCGTTCAGCCGTCCGCGGGCCATGGCGATGGCCGCGTTGGCCACCTCGGCGTTGGGAAGGTCCGGCCACTCCGTGCCCGCCAGGTCGACGGTGGGCAGCTCCGTGAGGGCCTTCGCACGCTCGCGGGCGCGGCGCTCCCGGAGGCCGCGGTTGACCTCCTCGGGATCGATCTCCGAGTAGCGGCGGTAGTAGTCGAGCAGGCCCACCGTCCTACGGCGTGAGCTGGGGACCCGGTCCGCCGAAGACCATGAACCAGGTGAGATAGCTGGTCACCGCGATGGTCAGCGACACGACGAAGATCCACTCGAGCGCGCCCTCCTGCTGATCGTGGCCCGCGGCCCGCCGTACCAGCCGCCACGCATGGTCGATGCGCTTGAGCACTGCGATCGTGACGAGCATCGACGCGAGCATCCCGACGAAGGCCGACAGCAGCCCGAGCTCCACCCACGCGGAGTAGTACTCGACGTAGGAGCCGATCCACAGCCAGGCGAGCGGCTGCGGACCCCAGAGCGAGATGCCGACCGCCGTCTCGACGGACAGGATGACTACGGCGATCGCCTCGTCGAAAGCGCGGCGCGCCGGAGCGGCCTGCCCGGGAGGGGTGTGGAACCGCACGGGTGCCGTGCCGGGGCGCCGGCGGAGGAACATGCCGCCGGTCTCTTTGGGGTCGTTGAGGGGCACGCTCGCCAAGGGTGGCACACGAGAGACCCGCGGGCGGCCTTATCGGCGGAGTCGGCCTACGCCGCGTACAGCCGCTCGACGTCGGCGGCGTAGCGCTCGACCACGACGTTTCGCTTGACCTTGAGCGTGGGCGTCAGCTCGCCCGCCTCCTGCGTCAGGTCGTCGGCCAGGAGCTTGAAGCGCTTGATCTGCTCGACCCGACCGACGCGAGCGTTCACGTCGTCCACCGTGCGCTGCACCTCGGCGAGCATCGCCGGTGAGCCGGCCACCTCGTCCGCCTCCAGGCCGTGCTGCTCGGCGAAGGCGGGAGCCTCGTCGGGGTCGAGGGTGAGAAGTGCGACCAGGTAGGGGCGGCGGTCGCCGACCACCACGGCCTGGGAGATCCACCGGCTCTGCTTGAGCCCGGTCTCGAGGTTCGCCGGCGTGATGTTCTTGCCGCCCGCGGTGATGATGATGTCCTTCTTGCGCCCGGTGATGAAGACGTAGCCGTCCTCGTCGATCCGGCCGAGATCGCCGGTGTGTAGCCATCCGTCGACCAGCGCCTCGCGGGTGGCCTCCTCGTTCTTGTAGTAGCCGCGGAAGATGTTCGGGCCGCGCAGGAGCACCTCGCCGTCCCCGGCGATCCGTGCCTCGACGCCCGGGATGGTCCTTCCGACCGATCCGAAGCGACATTCCTCGAGCGTGTTCCCGGTGGCCGCGGTCGAGGTCTCGGTCATCCCGTATCCCTCCAGCACGCGCACGCCGCACGCGTCGAAGAACTCGAGGATCTCGGGGGCGATCGGCGCGGCACCGGTGACCGCCTCGCGCATCCGTCCGCCGAACAGGTCGCGCACCTTCGACAGCACGAGGCGATCGGCAAGGCGGTGGCGCACGCGCAGCCCGGGACCCGGTCGCCGGCCCTCGCGCTCGAGGGCGCGCACCCGACGCCCGGTGGCCACCGCGCGGCGGAAGATCTCGCGCTTGATCCCGCCCGCCTCCTCGACGCGGGCCGAGGCCGTGGTGTAGACCTTCTCGAAGATGCGGGGCACCGAGGGGAACGTCGTCGGCCGGACCTCCGCGAGGTTGGCCACGATCTTCTCGGGGTCGCGCTCCCAGTAGGCGATCACCCCGCCGAGGTCGATGGTCACGAACTGCACGAGCAACGCAAAGGCGTGGGCCAGCGGGAGGAAGAGGTAGACCACGTCGCCGCCGCGGAGCGTCCCGTTCGCCTCCACGCTGTCGGCGACCGCGCGGTAGTTGCCGTGGGTGAGGATGCAGCCCTTCGGAGGGCCGGTGGTGCCGGACGTGTAGATGAACAGGCACGGATCCTCGGGGTCGATCGCGGCCGTACGCTCGTCGAGCTCCGCCGGATCGCGCTCGCGTCCGCGCTCGCGCAGGGCCTCCAGCGAGGCGGCGTCGCCGAGCTCGACGCCGGCCGGGTCGAACACGACGACGTGCTCGAGCGCGGGCAGCCGAGAGGCCACGTCGCGCACCTTCGCCAGCTGCTCGGCGTCCTCGACGAACACCGCCCGGGCCTCGGAGTGCTCCAGCACGTAGTGGCACTCCTCGGGGGAGTTGGTCTGGTAGATCGACACGACGGCGGCTCCGGCGCGCAGCGCGCCGAAGCAGGCGAGCGTCCACTCGGGCCGGGTGCTCGAGAGGATGGCCACGCGCTCGCCGCTCTCGAGGCCGAGGCCGGTCAGCCCGAGGCCGATCTCCTGCACCGTCTCGGCGAGCTCCGCGTAGGAGAGATCGACCCAGCGCCCGTCGGCCTTGTGCCGGAGCGCGGGCGCGCCGCCGTGGTGCTCGGCCGAGCGGACGACGAGGTCGGCCATCGTCCTCGAGCCGGTGCCCGCCGCCGGCGGGCTGACCGTGACTGCTTCCAAAAGTTCGCTGCCTTTCGTCCTGGCGTCGTGAGCGCCGGGATGTTAGGAGGAGCGCTCAGCCCGCCCCGGGGACCGCCGTCCGGGCTCGGCTAGACGCCCGCCGGCGCCCCGCCGGCGGCGGCCGTGGCGGCCGAGGGCTGCGACTGCGCCAGAGAGGCGAGGAAGAGCGTCTTGTCGATGCGGCCCTGGAAGATCGGCACCCCGAGATCCAGACAGCGAGCGATCACCTCCCGCCGGTGCATTCCGGCCTCGCGCGCGAGCTCGGTGGGCGTCAGGTGAACCGCCATCGGCACATCCTCCTCGTCGCTTTCAGGTGATCACGGCAAGTTACCCGTTGTATCGGATACGCCACGGCCCTCCGCCCGGTCTGCGGACGCACGTCGCCGGCGGGCGGCGCGCGGCCACGTCATACCGGGTTCGGTACGGCCTCGAAGCGGTGCTCCACCCCGAAGCGCTCGGCCAAGAGATCGCCGAGGCGGCGAACCCCGAAGGTCTCGGTCGCCCAGTGGCCGCCCGCGAGGAACGTGACGCCGCGCTCGCGCGCCTCGGCCATCGCGGGCTCGGAGGGCTCGCCGGTGATGAAGGCGTCGACGCCGAGGGCGGCGGCCTCGGCGAAGTAGGAAGCGCCACCGCCCGACAGCACGCCCACGCTACGCACCTCCTCGGGACCGCCCTCGAGCACCAGCGGCGCTCGGCCGAAGGCCGTGCCGCACCGCTCGACGAGCTCTCGGAGGGGCACGGCGCCCCCATCTCCGACGCAGCGGCCGACCCACCCGATGGTCCGCCCCCCGTGCTCGGCGAACGGCTCCGCCCGCTCGAGGCCGAGCGCCTCGCAGATCAGCGCGTTGTTGCCGACCTCGGGGTGCGCGTCGAGGGGAAGGTGGTAGGCGGCGAGGGAGAGGTCGGCGTGAAGCAGTGCACGGAGGCGCTCCTTCTGCACGAGGTCGAGCGCACGCGGTGCCTTGTCCCACAGGATCCCGTGGTGGCAGAGCACCAGGTCCCCGCCCGCAGCGGCGGCCCGCTCGAACAGCTCGCGGTGCGCGGAGACCCCGGTCACCACCACCGCCACGTCCTCGACGCCGGGCACCTGGAGCCCGTTGGGGCCGAAGTCGGGCCACTCGCGCGCGTCGAGGAGATCGTCGAGAAAGGCGATCATCTCGTCGCGCCCGGCCACCGTCCGGCACGGTAGAGCACGCATCGGGTTACCCTCCCGTGATGGTGTCGCGCGTGGACGACGAGACAGAGGCCCAGGCGGTGCGTGCCGGCGCGGGCGACCCGGAGGAGCCGCCCGCCGAGCTGCTCGGCGACGAGCTGCTCGAGTCGCTGATGGACACCAACCTCTACTCGATGGGCGCGTTCTTCTCCGACCAGCACCCTGAGCTCGTCGACGAGGTCATCGAGTGGAGCGAGGCCATCGAGCGCGACGGTCTGCGCGGATACGCCGAGGACCACGACCTGACCGTCGAGGAGTGCTTCAAGACCCTGCTCACGGGCCTCGCCGTGCGTTACTACAAGGCCGTGGCCGCGTGAGCTCGCGCGAGGTCACGCCCGCGGGGCGGGGCGGTCTGGTCCGCCCGCGGAGGGGGAAGATGATCGCGGGCGTGTGCGCGGCCATCGCGCGCCGCTTCGGGCTGTCGGCGAGCCTCGTCAGGTTCCTGTTCCTGGTCTCCTGCATCCTGCCCGGGCCGCAGTTCGTGATCTACCTGGCCGGTTGGATCCTGATACCCAGGGAGCGTTGACCGGCACGCTGCCGAGCCCCGCGGGCTCTGAGCCGCTCTCCGTCGAGGCGTCGGACATCACGGTGCGGGTCGGCTCGGGGTCCGGCTCCCGGATCACCTGGCAGCGGCCGAACTTCGTACTCAGGGACGAGGGTCGTCATCAGATCCTCGCCCGCTCCTCGCTGCGCTTCGAGATCGGGGAGCTCGCCGCGGTGATCGGTGAGAGTGGAGCGGGGAAGACCACGCTCCTGCGTACCCTCGCCGGGGTCACGCGCCCGACGCGCGGGCAGGTCACGGTGGGCGGCCGGCCGGTGCGCGAGGTGCGCGGCCAGATCGGCTACGTGCCGCAGCAGAGCATCGTGCACGACCGGCTGAGCGTGCGGGAGGCCCTCGACTACGCCGCCCGCCTTAGGCTGCCGGTGACCTCACGGCGAGCCGACATCGACGCCGCGGTCGCACGCGTGCTCGACGAGCTCGACCTGACCTCCCAGGCGCGCATGCGGATCAGCAGCCTCTCGGGCGGCCAGCGCAAGCGCGTGGCCGTGGGCACGGAGCTGCTGAACCGGCCCGGACTGCTGTTCCTCGACGAGCCCACCACGGGGCTCGACCCTGCGCTCGAGGGGCGCCTCATGGGCCTCTTCCGCACCTTGGCCGACCACGGCAGGACTCTGGTGGTGGCCACCCACGCGACGCGGAGCCTCAGCCTCTGCGACAAGCTCGCGGTGATCGGCCGGGGCGGCAACCTCGCGTTCTTCGGGGCTCCCGAGGAGAGCCTGCGCTTCTTCGGGGTCAGCTCCTTCGACGCGATCTACCAGGCGCTGCTCGATCGCCCCGCGCACCGCTGGCGCAGTCAGTTCGAGCAGCGCGGGGCGGAATCTCGGAACGATCACCCGGCGCCGGGGGTGGTGCCCGCCCCGCCCGATGAGCCTCCGGTCGGAGCCACCCAGGAGCCCGCGCCCGCGACACAGCCCGCGAGCGCGCGAGCGCAGGCGACCTCGGCGCACCCCGGGAGGCGCCGGCGGCGACCGATCCGGCGCGTCGCGCGCCACACCCGCGCACTCTCGGCTCGCTACGCGCGGCTGTTCCTGCGCGACCGCCGCACCCTCTTCCTCCTGCTCCTCCAGGCCCCACTGATCGCCGCAGCGATCGTCTCGGTCTTCGACCCCTCGGTGTTCCTCCGCCGGAACCTGCGCGTCGATCCCGAGCTGGTGGACCTCGCCGAGCGCCTCGGCGCCGATGCCCTGCGCCAGCTCGAGATCGGCTCGGTGCTCGAGCTGCTCAAGGATGCGGGCAGCAACCCGCTTCGCGCGGCGCAGCTCCTGTACGCGCTGGTGATCGCGGCGATCTTCCTAGGGTCGATCAACTCGGCGCGAGAGGTGGTCAAGGAGCGGGGCATCGTGGAGCGGGAGGC
The DNA here is from genome assembly GCA_050998555.1 of Thermoleophilaceae bacterium. GTDB lineage: Bacteria > Actinomycetota > Thermoleophilia > Solirubrobacterales > Thermoleophilaceae > JACCZP01. The sequence goes on along the minus strand of JBPCQB010000077.1, from coordinate 5,049 downwards.
TGCCGCGGGCGTGGGGTCGGGGTGCTACCTGGCGTCGAAGCTGGTGGTACTCCTCGCCCTGGTCGTCGCCCAGGTGACGCTCATGTGTGCCGTGGTCTTCCTGTACCGGCCTCTGGACGCGCCCGACTCGGCACACGCGATGGTCTTCGGCACGCTGGTCCTCGTCGCCTTCGCCGCGGTGGCGATGGGGCTGCTGATCTCGGCCGCCACCCGTACGCAGGAGCAGGCGATCGGCGTCATCCCCCTCACCCTGATCCCGCAGCTCCTGTTCACCGGCGCCCTCGTGCCCGTGGCGCAGATGGGAGAGCCCGTGGCCTCGATCAGCGCCGCCGCCTACGGGCAGCCCGCGTTCGCGGGGCTCGGAGCGGCGATCGACCTCAACGCGCGCATCGGCGACAATCCCGCGTTTGCGCGGCTCGACGAGTTCGGCACGAGCTTCTTCGCGGTCGCCCCCGTCGACGTCGTCGTGTCGCTCGGCGGGTTCCTCCTCGCGTTCCTGCTCCTCACGCTCGTGCTGCTCCCGCGCCGCCGCTGAGGGACGACGGCTCGGCTCAGGCCCGCGCGCTCACGCCGCCGCTGCGGGGAGCGAGCCCTCGTCGCGCAGCGCGGAGCGCAAGGTCTCGGCGAGGGTCCGGGGGCGCACGTCGAACAGCGCGGCCCCCGAGTGGTCGGTGACCACGGTCTCGGTGGAGAGGCCCTCGACCAACGGCCGGGCCACGCCCGCGTCGACCGAGGTGACCAGTCCGATCCACAGCGAGGAGAGGCGGGGCGAGAGCATGGGGACCGGCAGCTTCGGCCGCGGTGAGCGCCCGAGCGCGGCGGCCATCGCGTCGAGCATCTCGCCGTAGGAGAGCACGTCGGGGCCACCGATCTGCACCTCGCGTCCCTCCGAGGACGGCGTCTCGGGCGCCGCGGCGAGGTACGCGAGCACGTCGTCGATGCCGATCGGCTGGGTTCGGGTGGACAGCCACGAGGGGGCGATCATCACCGGCAGGCGCTCGACGAGGTGGCGGAGGACCTTGAAGGACGCGCTCTCGGCCCCCACCACCATCGCGGCGCGGAAGTAGGTGAGCGGCGGCCCCACTGCGCGCAGGGTCTCGGCGGTCTCGTGCCGGCTGCGGAGGTGGCGGGAGGTGGGCTGCTGCCCGAGCCCGCCGAGGTAGACCACCCGCGAGACGCCCTCCTCGGAGGCCATCCGTGCGAACGCGCGAGCCGCGGCGCGCTCGCGCTCCTCGAAGTCGTCGCCGCCGCCCCGGCCCATGCCGTGGATCAGGTAGTAGGCCACGTCGACGTCGCGGCCGGCTCCCTCGAGGCTCTCGGGGCGCGAGACGTCCCCTTCGTGGAGCTCGAGCCCGCCACGCTCGAGGTGCTCGGCCTTGGCGCGGTCACGGACGAGCGCCCGCACGTCGGCGCCTCCCGCGGCCAGGCGCTCGGCCAGACGCGACCCCACGAAGCCGGTGGCACCGGTGACGAGCGCTCGCATCTCAGGTGATATGGACCGCGCTCGCCGCCGGATGTACCGGATCTAGCGGAGCGGCTCGGTCTGGCGGTAGAGCCGCTGGGTCACGCCGAACGCCGGCTTGCGTGTGCCGTTCTCCTCGATCAGGCCCTTGTTGTTGAACGGCGGGTTCGGCTGCGGGTTGCCGCCGTCCCACTCGGGGCGGACCTTGAAGTCCCGCAGGATCCACGCGATCGCCCCGCCGATGTAGGGCTTCTCGTCGTAGGCGCGCACGTGGAAGTCCATGAAGTCGTTCTGGAACTCGAACGTGCCCTTCTCGTCCACCGGACCGCTGCGGTTCGACTCGGCGCCGAACTCCGTGACGAACAGCGACTGGCGGGGATAGGACTTGTGCAGCGAGTCGAAGAACGGCCCGAGGTTGCTGCGGTCGGCAACCGAGCCGCCCGGGCCCGGGTACCACCCGAAGTAGGAGTTCACGCCGAGGATGTCGAGCCGGCGGTAGATGCCCGGTCGCGGAAGGCCCGGGTAGCCCGCGAAGTCGATCGAGGTCAACCGGCTCGGGTCGAGGCGGTTGGCCAGGCGGTCCGCGGCGGCAACGTAGGCGTTCTGGTTGTCGGTCGGCCGGGCGCCGAGCTCGTTGGCCACCGACCACACGAAGACCGACGGGTGATTCTGATCGCGCCGGATCGTGTCCTCGAGGTACCGCAGGCCCTTCTCCCGGACCGACTTCAGCTTGATGAACTGGTCGCCCACCTGGTAGAAGGGGATCTGGTCGTAGATGAGGATCCCGGACCGGTCCGCCATCTCGTAGAACGAGGGATGGAGCGGGTAGTGCGCCCGGGTGACCGTGGCCCCGAGGTCGCGGAGCGAGTTGAAGAGCTGGGCACGCTGGGCCGGTCCCAGCGCCGCGCCGACCCCGGGAGCCTCCTCGTGGATGCTTGCGCCCCGCAGCGCCACCGGGCGGCCGTTCAGCAGCATCCGGCCCTCGCGGTTGACGCTGAAGGACCGGATCCCGAAGTGGGTGCGGAAGGAGGAGCCCTGGACGGACGCGCGGGCGCGGTAGAGCTCCGGCGAGCCGGGCTCCCAGAGGCGCGGGTTCGGGATCCTCACCCGGGCGCTTACCTGGCGGGTGCCGCGCGCAGGGATGCCCACCTCGCGGAAGGGCACCCGGCGGCCGGCCACGGTGGCGTTCAGGCGGGCGGTCTTGCGCCCGCCGCCCCCGCTGCGGAGCGTCGCGGTGACCACGGCGGTGGCCGCGCAGCGCCGGCAGGGCAGGATCGGCCGGACGCCGAAGTCGACGATGTCGACCGCGCCCACCCGCCGCAGGTAGACCTCACGAAGGATGCCGTTGTAGTTCCACCATCCGCCGCCCGGCGCCCCGCTGGCCTGATCGCGGGCGCCGGGGAAGTCGGCGGCCTGGCGGCGGTTGTCCACGCGCACCACGAGGCGGTTGGTGCCGCGCTTCATCTTGCTGGCCGGGATCTCGAAGGGGATGTCGTCGCCCTCGTGGCGTCCGATCTCCCGGCCGTTCAAGTACACCCGGGCGCGGAAGTTCACGGCCTCGAAGCGAAAGACGAAGTTGCGGCCGCTCGGGGGGCGGAAGTCCTTGCGGTACCAGTTGACCGTGCCGCGCTGGCTCTCCGGGGAGTTGTCCTCGGCGTTCGACGCGTTCGGGACGGTGATCCGGTTCCAGCCCTCGGCGGACGTCTGGCGCTGGAAGCCGCGGCCCACGCCGCGATCCTCGGCGTCGGTGCGGAACAGCCAGGTGCCGTCCATCAGGTAGCGCCCGCCGTGGCCGTCGGCGTACAGGACGCGCTTGCTCGGCGTGGACACCTGCGCGCCGGCGGGGCCCGCGAGCGCGGTGAGCAGGACGGCCCCGGCAAGGGCCATGACGATCGGGAGTCGCAGAAGGTGCATGAGCGAGGGGAGGGGTAGGGGCGGGCAGAGAGGCGCTGGGGCGGTGAGCCCGGTGCTCAGAGGAGAACACGCGCGAGGGGCCGAGGTTGTGGCCTCGACTGAAGCCGACAGGCTAGCGGTCGTGAAGGTCGGCTCCTTGCCGCCGTGACAACGGTACGGCTCCGGCGCTTCCGTGCACCTCGACGCCGTCGCCCCCGCGCCGCTTGGCCTCGTAGAGCGCGCGATCGGCCAAGTCGAGCGCCGCCTCGGCGTCGGGCACGTCCTCGGCGCGGAGGACGCGCACGCCCACGCTGGCCGTCGTGCCGTAGGGACGGAGTCCCACCAGGGACCTGATCCGGTCGACGAGCTCGCGGGCCAAGGGCTCGGCCGCGGACGGGTCGGTCTCGGTGAGCAGGAGCGCGAACTCGTCGCCGCCGAGACGGGCCACCACGTCGCTGGCCCGCGCGCGGCTGCGGAGAATGGCCGCCACCTCCTTGAGCAGGTCGTCGCCGGCCCGGTGCCCCAGGCGGTCGTTCACGCTCTTGAACCCGTCGAGATCGAGCAGCACGAGCGCGCCGGCGGCTCCGGAGCGCCATGCCTGGGCCAGCCAGAGCTCGAGCTCCTCCTCGAGGCGCTGACGGTTGAACAGCCCGGTGAGCCCGTCGTGGTTGGCGCGGTGGCGCAGGTCGGCCTCGACGCGCTTGCGCTCGGTCATGTCGCGCACGATCACCGTGTAGCGCACCCGCCCCGGGCCTCGCCACGGCGTGAGCGAGAGCTCGACGGGGAACTCGTCACCGTCGTGGCGGCGGCCGGTGTACTCGACGATTCCGCCCGTGGCCGGGCCCCTCCCGACCCGGTCACGGTGACGCGGGGCCGCGTCCAGGTGGAGCCGCGGCACGAGGTGGGAGACCGGCCGTCCGACCACCTTGTCCTCCGGATAGCCGAACAGCGCCTCGGTGGCCCGGTTGACTTCGAGAATCACGCCGTCGGCGTCGGCGCACACGATGGCCTCCGGAAGGGACTCGACCAGCTTGCGGCTGGGAGCTTCCTCCGCCGCGATGTCGGTCGCCCCGGGTGCAGATGCGGTCCTCGCGCCCGGTGGGAGCGCCAGACGGATGGCCTCCGCGAGCCCGCGGAGCAGCGCGACGTCGCGCTCACCAAGGTCGGGTCGCGCCTCCGAGGCCAGGCAGCAGAACATGTACACCCGGGCGTGGTCGTCGGTGAGCGGAACGCCGACGTAGGCGCCGATGCCCTCGCGGGCGGCGCCATCGAGCTGTGTCTCGGCCGCCACGTCGGGCACGGCGTTCGATATGCACCCGCTCAGGACCTTGGAGCAGATCGTCTCCTCGAACGCAACCGACCCGTTCTCCAGGAAGGGAAAACGCTCCGTATCGCCCTCGATCTTCTCGTAGACCTCGCGACCCTCGCGTACCTCGCACAGCATGGCGACATCCATGTCGAGCTCCTCGCACGCCACCGCGAGGGCCTCCGTCACGACTTCCTCACTCGGCTGAGACAACTTCTACCTCTCGGGCGATGCCGGAACGCGCGAGTCTAACCCGGACCCTGCAGTAAGACCCGCGCCCCAGCCGGAGCCGGGGCGCGGGAATGTCCGCCTGAGCAGGGAGAATGCGGCTGTCTGAAGGTCGCAACCCCGGCTCAGGAGGATCACCTTGAAGGTGCAGCGTGATGGC
>JBPCQB010000136.1:0-11714 GCA_050998555.1 Thermoleophilaceae bacterium | reverse complement strand
GGCTCGCCGATCTGGCCGCTCAGCCCGAGATGCTCCACCCCTTCCGCGAGGGCATCCTCCGCGTGTTCAGCCTCCCCGAGGAGATGCCGAAGCCCACAGTGGCCGAGATCCACGGCGGCTGCGTCGGCGGCGCCATGGAGCTCGCGCTCGCCTGCGACCTGCGGGTCATGGCCGAGGACGCGGTGGCCGGGCTGGTTGAGACCCGCGTCGGACTGCTGCCCGACGTCGGAGGATGCTCGCGCCTGCCTTCGATGGTCGGCGTGGGGATCGCCAAGGAGCTCATCCTCACCGGCCGGTTGATCGACGGCCGCGAGGCTCACCGCATCGGGTTCGCAAACCGGGTGGTCCCGGCGGAGGAGCTCGAGGCCGCCACCGAGTCGCTGTGCGAGGAGCTCCTGGCCGCCGCACCGCTCGCGGTGGCGCTCGCCAAGCGGGTGATCGACGCCGCGGCCAAGCCGGACCTCGCGGCGTCCCTCGAGCGCGAGGTGGCCGCCCAGGCCGAGCTCGTCGCGTCGGAGGACTTTGCCGAGGGCACCCGCGCGCTGGCCGAGCGCCGTCAGCCGGAGTTCGTCGGCCGCTGAGCCGGCGCCCGGATAGGGGCTCCAGCCGCCATACTGCCGCTCCGTGACGATGCTCTTGGTAGCGGCGGGCGGGGTGGTCGGCGTCGTGGCGCGCTACGCGCTCGGCACGAGCGTCTCGCACGGCACGCTCCCGTGGATGACCGTCGCGATCAACGTGGCGGGGTCGTTCCTGCTCGGCCTGCTGACCACGTTGGGCGACGGGCTGCCGTCCGAGGCGAGGACCGCTCTCTCGATTGGCCTACTCGGCGGCTTCACCACGTTCTCGACGTTCTCCGTGGACGTTTTGAAGCAGATCGAAGCCGGAGAGGCCGTCAAGGCGCTCCTCTACGTGTTCGCCTCCGTCGTCCTCGGCATCGGGGCGGCGGCGCTCGGTTATTACGCGGGGCGGGCGGCGTCGGCGTGAGTCGTTTCGCTCTGTCCTTCTACTCCTCCTGCTCCTCCTCCCCGCCCTCGGCGGGTCCGTCCTCGGTGTCCTCCGGGCTCGGGGCCGGCTCGGCCTCCTCGGTCTGACCGGGAGTGACGGCCGGCTCGTCGCCCCCGCAGCCGGCGACCAGCGCGGCGGCGATCATCAGGGCCATCAGGAGAGCTCGGGCGGAGGGCACGGCGCCAACCGTACCCGGCGCGGCGGACCGGTGGCGACCCGACCGGGGCGTCGTGGTCGGTCTCAGATCATCCCCAGCCCGCCGCTCACCCCGAGCGTCTGACCGGTCACATACGAGGCGTCGTCGGAGGCGAGGTAGGCGACCGCGGCGGCCACCTCGTCGGGCTGCCCGATCCGGCGCATCGCGGTGCGGCCACCATGCCGTCCACGAGCCGCTGGCCGAGGTCCCCGAGCTGGTCGGGCGCGCCCATCAGCAGGGGCGTCTCGATCGGGCCGGGTGCCACCGCGTTGCAGGTGATCCCGTAGCGCGCGGACTCGCGGGCCACGGTCTTGGTCAGCCCGATCACGCCGGCCTTCGCGGCGGAGTAGATCGCCGAGCCCTGCGAGCCCACGCGCCCGGCCTCCGATGCCACGTTCACGATCCGCCCGCGCCCACGCTCCTGCATGCCCGTGAGCACCGCGTGGGTGACGGCGATCGTGCCGCGCAGGTTGACGGCCAGCACGCGGTCCCACATCTCCTCGTCGGTGCGGACGAAGAAGCCGAACTCGTCGTAGCCGGCGTTGTTCACGAGGATCTCCACCGGGCCGAGCTGGTCCTCGACCGCGTCGAGCGCGGCGGCGATGGAGCCGGTGGAGCGGACGTCGAGCTCGTGGGCCGTGCCGTCGATCTCCTGCGCCACCTCGCGCGCGTCCTCGACCCGGAGGTCGGTGACCGCCACGCGGGCGCCCTCGGCGGCCAGCCGGCGGCTCGTGGCCGCGCCGATGCCGCTGGCGCCACCGGTCACGAGCGCGATCCGTCCATCGAGCCTCACCGTGCCGCAGGCTAACCGCGCCGGCCCGGGGGTAGCCTCGACGCCGTGAGCGAGCCGCCCGTCCCCATCGTCGGCGGCACCGGCAAGCTCGGATACGGACTCGCCGTCCGGCTCGCCGCGGCGGGCGTGCCGGTGCGGATCGGCTCGCGCCGGGCCGAGTCCGCGACGGACGCCGCCGAGCGGGTGCGCGACGTGGTGGACGATGCGGACGTCGACGGTGCGGCCAACGCCGAGTGCGTCGGCGGCGCGCCGCTCGTGCTGATGACCGTCCCCTTCGACGCCCAAGCGGCGACGCTGAAGGACCTGGAGGAGGCGCTCCAGCCGGGCCAGATCGTGGTGGACACCACCGTGCCCGTGGCGGCGACGATGGGCGGCAAGCCCACGCGCATGCTCGGTGTGCCGCAGGGGTCGGCGGCCGAGCAGGCACAGGAGCTCGTCCCCGACGGCGTGCGGGTGGTCAGCGCCTTTCACACCGTGTCCGCCGACGAGCTCGGAGACCTCGAGGTCGAGCTCGACGAGGACGTGTTGGTGTGCGGCGACGACCGCGAGGCCAAGCAGGCGCTGGCCGCCCTCGTCGACCGCGTCCCCGGTCTACGCCCCGTGAACGCCGGGCGCCTCGAGTCCTCCCGCCTCGTGGAGGGTCTGACCCCGCTGCTGATCGGCATCAACATCCGCCACCGGGTCTCGGCCGGCGTGAGGATCACCGGCCTGTCCGAGAGCCGGTGGTAGCGGGGCCCGGGACCGGACGCTCGGCGCGCCGCCGGAGGCCCGAGCGGTGATCGTGGTCCTCGCCGGGGGGACGGGCGGGGCGAAGCTCGCGCGTGGAATGCTCGACGTGGTGGGCGGCGAGAGCCTCGTGGTGGTGGCCAACACCGCTGACGACGTCGAGGTGCACGGCGTGCACGTCTCCCCGGACCCCGACCTCGTCTCCCTGTGGCTGGCGGACCAGATCGACGCGCGCGGGTACGGGCTGCGGGACGACACGTGGGCGGTGATGGACGGCCTCGAGGCGCTCGGCCGGCCGGCCTGGTTTCGCCTCGGCGACCGCGACCTCGCGCTGTGCCTCGTGCGGACCGAGCTGCTGCGCGCGGGGCGGCGCGCCACCGAGGCCCAGGCCGAGGTCACGCGCGGGCTCGGCCTCGAGGCCCGCGTCCTCCCGATGTCCGACGACCCCGTGCGCACGCACGTGCGCACGCGTGGTGCCTGGCTGCCGTTCCAGGAGTTCATGATCCTCGAGGGGCCCGACGCGCCGGTCGAGGGCGTGGATCTGCGCGGGGTGGCGGCCGCGCGGGCCACCCCGGAGGTCCTCGCCGCGTTCGAGGAGGCCGAGGCGATCGTGGTCGGACCGTCGAACCCGGTGATCTCGATCGGCCCGATCCTCGCCGTGCCGGGAGTGCGCGCCGGCCTCGCGGCGGCGCGGGCGCCCGTCGTGGCGGTCTCCCCGTTCGTCGACGGCCGCGCGGTCAAGGGACCCACGGACGCCTTCGTGGCCCACGCCGGTCTCGAGCCCGGCGCCGGGGCGGTGGCCGAGGCCTACCGCGGACTCCTCGACGGCCTCGTGGCCGACGAGCCGGTGAACGCCCTTCCGGGACTCGAGACCGACACGTTGATGGACTCGCCGGCCGCCCGCCGCCGGCTCGCGGAGGAGACGCTGGCGTTCGCGCGCTCGTTACGACGATGAGCGCTGATCGCGGCGTGAGCGGCTCTCCCGCTACAGTCAGCGGCCCGCCCGCCTGCCGATGCGCACACTCGCCGTCCTTCCCATCAAGCGCTTCGACGCCGCCAAGCAGCGGCTCGCCGACGCGCTCCCCGGAGGCTCCCGGCAGGCGCTCGTGCTCGCCATGTACTCCGATGTCCTCGTGGCGCTGCGCCACGCCGAGAGCGTCGACGCGGTGGCCGTGGTCACCGCCGACCCGCTGGCTCAGGCACGCGTGCGCGCCGAGGGCGCGCTCCTGCTCGAGGACCCCGACCAGGCCGGGCAGTCCGCGGCCACCCGGATCGGCATCGAGCACGCCCTGACCGAGGGCTACGACCGGGTGCTGCTCGTGCCCGGCGACACGCCCCTGCTCGACCCCCTGGAGCTGGACGCGCTGCTGGATCGCGCCGCCGGCGACGGTCTCGAGGCCCTGATCGTGCCCGATCGCCACGGAACGGGCACCAACGCGCTGCTCCTGCGGCCCCCGGACGCCATGGCGCCGAGCTTCGGCCACGGCTCCCTCGAGCGTCACGTCGGCGCCGCCGAGCACGCCGGGCTCAGGGCGAGGGTGGAGCGTCCCGAGTCGCTCCTCCACGACGTCGACACCCCGGACGACCTCGCCGTGCTCCGCGACGTGCTCGACGGCCGCCGCGGGCTCGCGCCCATGACCAGGGGCGCCCTGGCCCAGATCGACCGCGCGCGGGCGCCCTTCCCGCTGGCCGACCGCTCGAGCTCGGTCGAGGTCTAGGCCCTCGCCCTCCGGCGGCTCGCGGCCGGGAGACCGGGTCGCCCCCACTCCGGAGCGCCTCCGGCTCGAGGTCACGGCGCTCACCGTCGTCCCCGAGGTGCGCACCGGAGACCCGATCGAGCGCCTGCTCGCGGCGGCCGCGCCGCCCGACCTCGGCGACGGCGACGTGCTGGTGGTCGCCCACAAGGTCGTGTCGAAGGCCGAGGGCCGCGTGCGTCGGCTGCACGACGTCCTCCCCGGTGATCGCGCGCGACGACTGGCGGCCGAGCACGGCAAGGACCCCCGGGCTGTGCAGGTCGTGCTCGACGAGTCGGCCGAGGTGCTCCGGGCCGAGCGGGGGGTGATCGTCTCCCGCACCCACCACGGCCTGGTGTGCGCGAACGCCGGCGTGGACGCCTCGAACACCGCCGAGGAGGACGAGCTGGTGCTCCTGCCGGCCGACCCCGACGGCTCGGCCCGCGCGCTGCGCGCCGGCCTTGAGCGCGAGCGCGGCGTACGGCCGGCGGTGCTGGTCAGCGATTCCTTCGGCCGCGCGTGGCGACTCGGGCAGACCGACGTCGCGATCGGCCTGGCCGGCCTCGCCCCCCTCGACGACTGGCGCGGCCGCCGCGACGCCCGCGGTCGTGAGCTGCGAGCGACCGTGAGCGCCGTGGCCGACGCCGCGGCGGCGGCGGCGGATCTCGCCCGAACGAAGGACTCCGCCCAGCCGGCCGTGCTGGTGCGCGGCCTCGGGCGCTTCGTGACCCGCGAGGACGGTCCGGGGGCGGCGGCGCTCCTTCGCCCGCTCGCCGAGGACCTCTTCCTCTAAGCCGCGGAAGACACTTCCTGGTGCAACCGGCGCACCCGCGTGAAGATCTCGTCGGCCGCCGCGCGGGCCTGGTCGCGATCGGGCTCCGCGACGTGCTCGAAGCGGATAGCGTCGCCGTAGCGGATCGTCACCTTGGGGAAGCGACCGCTCCGCCAGTCACGCACCCCCTGGGTACCCACGATGGCGACCGGCACCACCGGTACGCCGGACTCGAGCGCGAGCCGCCCCACCCCCGAGCGCGGCGAGCCGAGCGCCTCTCCCCGCGCGCGTCCGCCCTCGGCGTACATGAGCACCACGCCGCCGCGCCCGAGCACCGCGTTCGCCGTGGTGAAGGTCTCGGTGTCCCCGCGACCACGACGGATCGGGAAGGCGCGCATCTGGGCCAGCCACAGCTCGAGCGGTAGGCGGAAGAGCTGTGACTTCGCGACGTACACGACCTTCCGCCGCAGGAAGATCCCCGCGAAGAAGTGGTCGAGGAACGAGAAGTGGTTGGGCGCGAGGATCACCGGGCCGGCGGCCGGAACGTGGTGGGAGTCCACCGGCCGCGGCCGCCACAGCACTCCGACGAACGGGAAGAAGAGCAGTCGCGTGCCCTCGTAGATGTGGCTCGGGGTGCGCTCGCGCGCGAGCGTGTGGAAGCGCTCGAGCTCCTCGGCCGGGCGATCGTCCTCGTAGCCCGAGCGGAAGGACCGCTCGCCGTCCTCGGCCACGTCCTCCTCCCAGAGGTCGCGGAAGCGATCGCGGGCGCGGGCAGGGAGGGTCGGGAGTGCGCGCAGCGCGCGCGGGATGTCCATGGCCCCGAAGCTAGTCCATGGCCTCGAGGCCACCGTCGACCCGGCCGTGGTGAACACGGACGCCCGGCGCGGTCAGTGGAGGGTCAGGACGCGGTAGAGGGTGTCCCGCTGGGCGGCCGGGCGACCCGCCGCGTGCGCCGCCCCCACGAGGTCGTCCGGGGTGAGCATCGTGCCGTGCTGAGAGCCGGCCATGCGCGAGATCGACTCCTCCATCAGCGTGCCCCCGAGGTCGTTGACCCCCCAGCGCAGGGCCTCGGTGGCCGTGTCGAGGCCCAACTTCACCCAGCTCGCCTGGAGGTTCGGCACGGTCCTCCCGAGCGCGAGGCGGAAGACCGCGGTGTGCTTGAGGTTCTCCTCGCGGGAGAGCTCCTCGATCCCGTGCGTGCGACCGAGCATCGTGTGGTAGGGAATGAAGGACAGCGGGACGAACTCGGTGATGCCTCCGGTGCGTTCCTGGAGGGCGCGCACCACGCGCATGTGCTCGGCCAGCTCCCAGGGCTCCTCGACGTGGCCGAACATGACCGTCGCCGTCGAGCGAAGCCCCGTGCGGTGGGAGGCCTCGATGATCTCCACCCAGCGGCGCACGGGCAGCTTGTTCGGCGAGATGCGCTCCCGCACCCCGTCGTGGAGCACCTCGGCCGCGGTGCCGGGGGTCGAGGAGAGCCCCGCGGCGCGCAGGCGCCCGAACACCTCGGCCGGCGCGAGCCCGGAGGTGGCGCACATGTGGTCCACCTCCATCGCCGAGTAGGCGTGCAGGTGGATGTCCGGCACCGTGCTCCGGGCCAGGCGCAGCCAGCCCTCGTAGTCCTCGAGCGTCCAGTCGGGATGGATGCCCGACTGCATGCAGATCTCCGTGGCGCCGGCGTCGACCGCCTCCTCGACGCGACGGACGAAGTCCTCGCGATCGTGCTCGTAGGCGTCGGGCGAGCGCCGGCCCTGGCCGAAGCCACAGAACGCGCAGCCCACCACGCAGACGTTCGAGACGTTGATGTTGCGGTTCACGACGTAGGTGACCGTGTCGCCGGCCAGCTCGGCGCGCAGCTCGTCGGCGGCCTGGCGCAGGTCCTCCACAGCCTCGGGCCGGCGCTCGGCGAACAGCGCGGTGAGCTCGTCCTCGGTGAGCGCGAGGCCCTCCCGACCACGGGCGATCGCGCCGGGGACGGCGTCGCGGTGGATGGACCGCTCCTCGCGGCGGCCCGAGCCCCGGCGGGGGATGAACGACCAGAACCGGTCCTTGATGACGTCGAGCACCCCGGGCTCGAGCCACTCGCGGTCCATGTACTGCGGGTAGACGCACAGGCGCTCGGTGAGGGCGTAGCCGCGAGGAGCGAGCTCCTTGCGCATCCGGTGCGGCGAGGGGAACGGATGCTCGGGGGATATGTGGTCGCCGTTCGCCGACAGCCCTCCGAGGTCGGTGGCGCCCTCCTCCACCAACGGAAGCCACCAGTCGGAGAGGTTGGGCGGGATCTGAACGCCGACGTCGGGCATCAGCTCGCGCGAGTGGCGCACCAACTCGCGCATGTCGTCGAGGGTGACCGGGTCGGCCCAGCCCGGCATGGCCACCGGGTCGGCCGGGGCGCCGTCATCGGTCGCCCGCTGGGCGGCGTCGGCGATCTCGGCCGGCTCGCGGCCGTGGTAGCGGGGATGGGGGACGAAGTTCTGGAGGATCACCTCCTGGAGGTGGCCGTACTCGGCGTGCACAGCGGCGAGGACGCCGAGCGAGCGCAGGCGCTCCTCCCGGGTCTCCCCCACCCCGACCAGGATCCCGCTCGTGAACGGGATCCTGAGCTCGCCGGCGGCGCGGATGGTGTCGAGGCGCCGCGCCGGGTGCTTGGTCGGCGAGCCGGCGTGGACGGTGTCCATCAGCCGCTCGGAGATCGGATCGAGCATCAGACCCTGCGAGGCCGTGACCTCCCGCAGGCGCGCGAGGTCGGCGCGGGAGAGCACGCCGAGGTTGGTGTGCGGGAGCATCCCACGCTCGAGCGCCCGCTCGCACGCCCACGCGACGTAGCTCGTGAAGTCGGGGTGGCCGTAGGACTCGAGGCGCCGGCGAACCTCGTTGTTCACCTCCGGCGCCTCGCCGGTCAGGACCAGCAGCTCCTTGGCGTTGCGTCGCGCAGCGTCGTCGAGGAGGCGCTCGACCTCCTCGGGGGCGTAGAGGTGGGCGCGATGGGTTGCGAACGCGCAGTACTTGCAGTAGCAACGGCAGGTGCGCGAGAGCGACAGCGTGAAGTTGCGCGAGAAGGTGACGCGGCGCACCGGAGCGCGAGTGTAGGTCGCCGCTGGAGAACCTCTGCGACTATCGGGCGCCGGCGCCGGCCAGGCGCTCGGCGTGCTCGCCGATCACCGGGAGCTTCACGTGGCGCTCTCGGTACCCCTGCACGCACAGGTAGCCCTGGAGGACGAGGAGGACGAGGAAGACCAGGGAGATCACCTGGGTGCCTATCTCCTCGATCTGGAGCGAGAGCGAGTAGCTCCCGCTCAGCGGGCTGGCATAGACGATCGACTCGAGGATTCCGAAGACGATGGCCAGCCCGACGATCAGGACGAGATCCACGACGGCCAGCGCGATCGACTGGACGGCGTGGAAGCGGATCTCCCGGTCCTTGTTGGTCAGGAGCATGACGACGCCACCGATCCCGAACGACAGGTAGCTCAGCACGTTGGCCGCAGGGGGCTGAACGCCGGCTTCGGCCGGCGGCTGCTCCGCGGCGGGCGGCGTGTGCGGGACGGGGGTCTGCGGCGTGTGGACGGGGGGCGTATGCGCACCGGAGGGCTCCGGCGCGGGGGCGGCGGGCGGCGTATGCGCAACGGGAGGCGCGGGGGCGGTAGAGGTGAAAGGAGCCTGCGGCGCGGAGAGGCCGGGCCCGGCCTCCGCCTCCGCCTCCGCCTCCGCCTCCTGGATGGCCTGCGCGGGCCGCGTGCCCTCGAGGACCTTGTGGACGGTCTCGATCAGCCTGCCCACGTCGTGTCGCCACCTCGTGTCGGTGACCTCCAGGGCGTTGCGACGCGCGAGGCGCTGAAGCGGCTCGGGCAGCTCGTTCGCGCGGGGCATCACGGCGCCCTCGACGAGGACCGGGACCACCCGGATGTCGCGCTCGAGCCCGGCGCCCACCTCGAGGCGCACGAAGTCCTCCGGGTCGTCGAGGCGGCGGTTGCCCTGGTCGTCGCGACATTCGAGCCACTCGTCGCCGATCAGCGCGATGAGCACGTCGCAATTGCCGACGGCGTCCTCGATGTAGTCGACGAAGTCGGCCCCGGGCTCGATCGTGTCCACGTCCATGAAGACGTATTCACCGCCGAACTCCGCGCTCAGGCGATCGGCCAGCCGCCCCGCGTGGGCAGAGGATGTACCCCGACGATAGGAGATGAAGATCCGCGAGCCGGCCACGGTCCGGACACGATAGTCCACCGCCGGGAAGCGGCGCCGCTCAACCCGAGGTGGCGCGACACCCGGTGAGGTCAGCGCTCGGAGCTGGCCGCGGGCTGTCGAGAGGGTCGTCCTTACCCTTGCGACCCGTGAGCGTCGCCTCGTGACCCCGCACTCCCTGTTCATCTCCACCCGTAGGCGTCGCCGCAGCGCGCGTCCGCTCGTGACGGCGGTGGCCGTGCTCTCGTTGGTCGTCCTCGGCGGGTGGACGCTGAGCCGGGCGGAGGCGCCGCGGACGCTGCTGACCGCGAGCGAGCGAGCCGCCGCCGCCGCCGCCGAGGAGCCCACTCCGCCGCTGCGTCCGCCGGGGAGCTTCACCTCCCTCGTCGGATGGCCGCCGCGACTCGAGCCGCCCTCGTCGGCGGCGCGGCGGGTGCCGGCCGTCCGCCTCGGCACGGGCGAGCTGCGCACCGTGCCGGGGACGAGCCCCGGTGCGGGATCGGGCCCGCTCCAGCCCTACGCCGTGGAGGTCGAGGGCGGGCTCGGCATCTCTCCGCGGCGCTTCGCCGCCGCGGTCGAGCGCACGCTCGCCGACCGGCGCGGCTGGCGCTCTCCGGGAGTGCGGGCCTTTCGCCGCGTGGAGGAGGACGCGGTCGCGTTCCGGGTGACCCTCGCGAGCCCCGCCACCACCGATCGCCTCTGTGCTCCGCTTCAGACCAATCGCCGCTACTCGTGCTTCCACGCGGGCCGCGCGGTGCTGAACGCGCGGCGCTGGACGACGGGCACCGCCGGCTATCGCGGGCGCCTGGCCGACTACCGGCGCTACATGGTGAACCACGAGGTGGGTCACGGGCTGGGTCGCGGGCACTCGAGCTGCCCGCGTCGCGGGGCCCGAGCGCCGGTCATGCTCCAGCAGACCAAGGGCCTCGGCGGCTGCCGTCCGGGGCCCTGGCCGCTCGACCTCGAGCGTGGCGGAGCGGGCTGAGGGAGGTTGACCGACCTCGAATCCGCCGGCGACCTCGTGTTCGGCTACGGGTCGCTCGCGGCCGAGACCGACTTCCTCCCTATCCGAGATCCCCACCCCCGCGGATGGGTCGCGGACCTGACCGGGCACCGTCGCGTATGGGGGGTGGCGATGGACAACTCGATCGCCATCCCCGGCTACAAGCGCTACGTCGATCTCGAGACCGGCGATCCGCCGGCGGTCATGGTCGCATTCCTCGACGTCGTCCCCGACCCCGACGCAGCGGTCAACGGCGTCCTTGCCCCGGTCACGGCAGAGAGCCTCGACGCCCTCGACGACCGCGAGCGCAACTACCGGCGCGTCGAGGTGACCGACCGGGTCCGGCCCACCGCCCCGGCTCGCGTATGGACCTTCAAGGGCCGCCCCGACGCCCGTGAGCGCCTGCGGAGCGGCCTCGCCACGAGCGACGCGGTGATCTCCCGCGGCTACCTCGAGGCGGTGGAGACGGGCTTCCGCCGGCTCGGCACCGGCGAGTGGGAGCGGTACGCCGCCTCGACCGAGGACCCTCCGTGTCCGGTCCGCGACCTGCGGCGGGTGGACCTCTAAGCGCGAAGCGTCCTGCGCCCGCCGCGCCCCCGCCCGGCCAGCTCCGCCACCGCCTCGTTCGCGCGCTCGAGGAACGCCTCGATCTCCTCGCCGTCCCCGGGCATGAGCGGACGGCCGAAGCGCACCCGAGCGGTCCCCCGGCGCGACAGGCCGCGATCCTTCGGCATTATCAGCGCCGTGCCCGACACGTGCACGGGCACGAGCGGTGCCCCGGTGGCCACGCAGAGCCGGGCCACGCCCGAGCGAAAGCCCTCGGTGGTGCCGGCCGAGCGCGTTCCCTGGGGATAGAGCAGCACGTTGTGGCCGTCGCGCAGCAGCTCGGCGGCGGCCGCGATCCCCCGCCCGTCGCCGGAGCGGTCGAACGGGAAGGTGTTGATCCACAGGCCGGTCATGACCGCGAAGAAGCGGTTGCGGTAGAAGCGGTCCGAAGCCGCGCCCACCAGGGTCCGCGACCGCCAGGAGTGCGGAAGGGAGAGGAGCACCAGGGGGGTGTCGACGTCCGAGCCGTGGTTCGGGGCGATGACCGCGGGTTGCGGGGCGTGGGCCAGGTCGTCGGCACCCTCGATGATCGGGGCGGTGAACAGCCGCGTGACCGGGAAGAGCAGGCCCTGCTGGAGCCCTTCGCGGGCCAGCGCCGGCCCGCGGCGGCGCAGCCACGCCTGGTCGGGAGCCTCGGCCGGCGCCTCGCGCCACGGGTCGGGCCCGGCGCGCAGCGTGCGCCACCGGCGCGGCGC
>JBPCQB010000032.1:0-6147 GCA_050998555.1 Thermoleophilaceae bacterium | reverse complement strand
CGCCGCTCGCGCCGGGGTCCGGAGGCCCGCTGCGCGTAGACGAGCTGCGCACCGGGGTAGGCAAGAGATCCTTCTGAGCTAGCCCCGGCGCCAGCGGTCACGCAGCTGCGTGACCGCGAGCCAGACCGCGAACGCGATGGCCGGGAAGCCGAGTACCGCGGCCTCGACCCAGTCGCCGGCGTGCGCGAGGACGGTCACGCCCAGAGCTTAGGAGCGGTGATCGGCGGTCGGAGCGCCTCCCGACGCTCGCGCCGCCGAGACCGGACCTAGAGCATCCGGCTGATGATGATGACCAGCACGATGATCACCAGGATCGCGATGACTGTGTAGAGAAGTCCGCCTCGCATATGTTCTCCCTCCCGTCGTATGGGGAGCGCACCTCACCGCCGCCGCTCGGGCGCCGGCCGTTACGCCACCGTTGTCGATGCGCCAAGCATGCCCGTGACGTCGGATCGATAATCCGACGCGGCCGAACGGACGAGACGCCACGCACCGGCGTATCGCCGGGTATACCGCCACCGTGGCCGACTCCCTCGAGGAATACCGACGCAGGCGCGATCCGGGCACCACGCCCGAGCCGGGGACCGCGGAGGACGGGGAGAGCGCCTCCGGGGAGCTGGGCGCGCCGCGCTTCGTGGTCCAGGAGCACCACGCCACGAGCCTGCACTGGGACCTGCGCCTCGAGCGCGATGGCGTTCTCGTCTCCTGGGCGGTGCCCAAGGGACTCCCACCCGACACGACGGAGAACCATCTCGCGGTCCACGTCGAGGACCACCCGCTCTCCTACTTCGACTTCGAGGGCGACATCCCCGAGGGCTCCTACGGCGCGGGCCACGTCTCGGTCTGGGACCACGGCACCTACGAGACCCACAAGTTCCGCGAGGACGAGGTGATGGTGACCCTGCACGGCGAGCGGGTGGAGGGGAGGTACGTCCTCTTCCGCACCGGGGGCAAGAACTGGATGGTCCACCGCATGGACCCTCCGACGGATTCCTCCTGGGAGCCGATGCCCGACGATCCCCGGCCGATGCTCGCGTGCCTCGCCTCGGAGCTGCCCGGCGACGACGCCGGCTTCGGCTTCGAGGTCAAGTGGGACGGCGTGCGGGCCCTCGCGCTGGTGCGCGGCGGCCGCGTGCAGGCGCTGAACCGGACCGGCGGCGACATCACGTCCCGCTACCCCGAGCTGCGCGCGCTCGGTCGGGCCCTGGGCTCCCGGCGCATGGTGCTCGACGGCGAGATCGTGGCCCTCGACCAGCGCGGCCGTCCGAGCTTCCAGCTCCTCCAGTCGCGGATGCACCTGAGCTCCGAGAGCGCGGTGCGTCGCCGCGCCCGCGAGGTGCCGGCCGCCTACGTGATCTTCGACCTCCTCTACCTCGACGGGCGCTCCACCACGTCGTTGCCCTACCGCGAGCGCCGCGAGCTGCTCGGCGGCCTCGAGCTCCACGGTCCCACCTGGCAGACGCCCGCGCACTACGAGGCCGACGGCGCCGCACTGCTCGCCGCCAGCGAGGAGCAGGGGCTCGAGGGCGTGATCGCCAAGCGCCTCGACTCCACCTATGAGGCCGGTAACCGCAGCCGCGCGTGGCTCAAGGTGAAGAACCATCGCCGGGAGGCCCTCGTGGTCGGCGGCTGGCTGCCCGGATCCGGCGGGCGCCGAGGCCGCATCGGCGCGCTGCTCGTGGGCTTTCGCGACGACCCTGATGGGGGCCTCCGCTACGCCGGCCGGGTGGGCACCGGGTTCACCGACGCCGAGCTCGAGCGCCTCCGAGGCCTCCTCGATCCCCTCGCCCGTCAGGACACGCCGTTCGCCGGTCGCCAGCCTCCCAAGGAGGCGCGCTTCGTCGAGCCGTCGCTCGTGGCCGAGGTCGAGTTCAACGAGTGGACCCATACCGCCACGCTGCGTGCGCCCTCGTACAAGGGCCTGCGCGACGATGTCGACCCCTCCGACGTCGTGCTCGACCCGTCGGGCGGGGGCGGCTAGTGAGCCGGGCGGTGCAGGTCGAGGTGGAGGGCCGCCGGCTCTCGCTCTCGAACCTCGACAAGGTGTTCTACCCGGTCACCGGCTTCACCAAGGGGCAGGTGATCGACTACTACACCCGGGTCGCTCCCGTGCTGCTGCCCCACCTACGGGACCGGGCGCTCACCCTCAAGCGCTACCCGGACGGCGTCGAGGGGCCGCACTTCTACGAGAAGGAGTGCCCGCGCCATCGCCCCGACTGGGTGCGGACCGAGGCCAGCGCGCTGCGCTCCGACGACCGGAGGGTGAACTTCTGCGTGGTGGACGAGCTGGCCGCCCTCGTGTGGGCCGCCAACCTGGCCGACCTCGAGCTCCACACCTCGCTGTCGCTCGCGACCGACCCCGGCCGGCCCACGATGCTGGCCTTCGATCTGGACCCGGGTCCGCCGGCCGCGGTCATCGAGTGCGCGCGCGTGGCGGTCGCACTGCGGGACACGCTGGCCCAGCTCTCCCTGCCGTCGTTCCCGAAGACCTCGGGGTCGAAGGGGATGCAGGTGTACGTGCCGCTGGACGGCCGGTCGACCTACGAGCAGACCAAGCCGTTCGCCCGGGGCGTCGCCGAGCACCTCGAGAAAGTCCAACCCGACCTCGTGGTCTCGAGCATGAAGAAGAGTCTGCGCGCCGGCAAGGTGCTGATCGACTGGAGCCAGAACGACGAGCACAAGACCACGGTCTGCGTGTACTCGCTCCGTGCCCGCGAGCGGCCGACAGCGTCCACCCCCCTCGCTTGGGAGGAGGTCGAGGCCGCGCTCGAGGGCGGCGACGCCGACGCCCTCTCGTTCACCTCCGCGGACGTGCTCGCGCGGAGCGCGGAGCGCGGAGACCTGTTCGCCCCGGTGGTCGAGCGCGGACCGGCGCTGCCGACGCTCTGAGGATCAGCGTCTCGCGCGGGGAGCCGCCCGCGATCAGGGGCGGCGGTCCGGCTCGTCGAAGCCCTGGCCGTCGGGCGTGAGGTCGGCGTCCGGGGGCTCCTCGGCGGCGCGGCGGACCTCCTCGTCCACCTGCTCCTGCCCTGCGGCGTCCTCGCCGCCGCCCTCGCGCACCGGGACCTCGGCCGGGCTCGGCTGCTCCTCGAGGGTCAGGTCCTCCGGCTCACGGGGCGGGCCGCCGATCGCCGCGGCGTCCTCGGCCGCCGCCTGCTCCTCGGTGCCCTCGTCGAGCCCGCCGAAGGGGCCGGGCTCGGCCGCCATGCCGGTCGCCGTGTCCTGGTCCACGAGATCGACGGGGCCCACGAAGGCCTCGTCGGGGTCGGCGTCGGCCACCTCGGAGGCGGGGGCGACCACGTGGTCGGAGTCGACGTCCTCGAGGGCCTGGTGGTCGGGAAGGCCGCAGTAGCGGGAGCCGGGCTCCGCCGGGTTCGGGCACCGCGTGCCGTTCTCGGTGACGGCGTGGCAGCGCCCCTCGTCGTCCTCGTAGGTGGTCTCGGCGATGTCGGTCATGGCGTTCTCCTGGTCGGAACTTCGTCGGTTCGGTTCGGTTCGCTCGCGATCGCGCGGGCGCGGCGCGCTAGAGACGCTGCGCGGCCGCCTCGGATCTCGCGGTCACCCAGTTGAAGCCGGCCTGGAGAAAGTCGTTGGCGGCCGAGGCCACGAGCACCCCGGTCACGGTCCGTCCGGCGTCGGGCGAGACGAGGCGCAGGCCGACCACGGCCGCGGCGCTCCACGCCCCTACGCAGCGGCTGCACGTGAGGAGCTCTCCGACCGCCGCCCGCAGGCCGTGGCCGCGCGGCTGGCTCCCGTCGCCGTCGTGCTCCACGAACGGCTCGCGTACGAAGGTGCCCACCTTCTCCTTGGCGATCACCTTGGCCAGCGCAAAGGTGGCGATGCCCATGGGCACGAGCTCCCCGGCCGGCACGGGCTCTGAGCCCCTCCGGCGGGCGGCCAGGATGATGCCCGCGAGCAGCGCGCCGTAGGCGGCGTTCAGCTTGCCGTAGTCGACGGGAGCCACGCCGTTCTCGGCCTGGCGGCGCATCAGGTCGCGTGTGTCGGTGGCGTTCATGTCGAGATCCTTTTACGGCGCGTGGTGCGCCCGCTCGCGCGGACGCCGGCTCGACGGCCCACGCTAGATCATGGATCCCGGGACGGCTCCCGGGGTCACGCGCGCGCACCCGTGGAGGGGGCGATCGTCGGACCCGGCGATACCCTCGAACGCCCGATGGTCGACTGGTCCCTAGCCCGTCAGGTCGCTCGCCTGGCGGGGGGCGGGGAGCCGGTGCCCGACCTCGGCCTACGGCTCGACGAGATGGCCGAGCGCGCCGAGCGCGAGCTCACCGCTTACACCGGCCTGCGCGCCGGCGCTCCTCTGCCCGCCATCGAGACGGTGGCGCGTGCCGAGTGGGCGGAGGTGAACATCGAGACCATGTCCGGCCTGCTCGACCCGGTGGGCGAGCGCCTCGAGGAGCGGATGGCCTTCGCCGGCCCGCTGGCCGGCCCGCTGCGTGCGGCGGCCGGCGCCACGCTGGCCACCGAGGTCGGGTTGGTGATGGGCTACCTCTCCCACCGCGTCCTCGGCCAGTACGAGCTCTCGCTGCTCCAGGCCGAGGCCCCGCCGCGCCTGCTGCTCGTGGCCGCCAACCTGCGCAACACGGCCGGCGCCCTCGACGTGGACCGCTCCTCCTTTGTCGAGTGGGTCGTGCTCCACGAGGTCACACACGCTCTGCAGTTCTCGGCGGTGCCGTGGCTGCGAGGGCATCTGGCCGGGCTGCTCGAGGAGTACCTGGCCACCGTGGACGTGCGCATCGAGCGTGGAGCCGCGGGCGCGCTGCCCTCGATGCCCGACCTTTCGAGGATCGTGGAGGCCTTCCGCGAGGGAGGGCTGGCCGCGCTCGTGCAGACGCGCGAGCAGAAGGAGGTGCTCGACCGGGTCCAGGCCACGATGGCGGTGGTCGAGGGCTACTCCGAGCACACCATGGATGCCGTGGGGGCGGAGGTGCTGCCCGCGCACGAGCACCTGAGGGAGGCGATGGAGCGCCGCCGCCGCGAGCGCTCCGCGCCGGAGCGGGTGCTCGGGCGCCTGCTCGGCCTCGACATGAAGCTCAAGCAGTACGAGGTCGGGCGGGCGTTCTGCGCCGCGGTCGTGGCCGCGCACGGGATCGACGGCCTGAACCGCGTGTGGAGCTCTCCCGAGGCGCTCCCGACACTCGACGAGCTCTCGGATCCGGCGGCGTGGGCGGGGCGGACGGCGGTGCTCGTCGAGGGGTAGACAAACGTGTGTTCGCTGCTACCGTGGTGCGTGCCTGTTAAATCTAAGCTTCTTAGCCAGCCGGTACTCCGGCGGCTGACACCCAGGAGGTCTCGCCCACATGGCCACAGACACCGGCAGCAACCAGTCGCAGGGCTCCTCGCGGTCCTCGGGCTCGAAGTCGAACGCGTCGAAGTCGAACGCGTCGAAGAGCTCGCCGGGCCGCACGCAGACCCGTAGTCGCTCGCAGGGCGGCACGCAGACCCGCAGCCGCTCGCAGGGCGCCAGCCAGACCCGTGCCCGGTCGCAGAGCCAGACCCAGAGCCGCTCGCGCTCGCAGGCCCGGACCCCGGCGCAGCGTCAGGCGAGCGCCAAGAAGGCGGCCGCCACGCGTCAGCGCAACCAGGCCCGCAGCGAGGGTCAGTCGGCTCGCCGCAGCGCCAACAGCGCCCGCACCTCGGCCGAGACCTCCGCGCGCAAGGCCGGCCGGGCCGCAGAGACCCGCGCCAAGGCCGAGGCCACGAGGCTCGAGGCCGCGGCCACACAGGCTCAGCGCGTGGTGCTGATCCCGGTCGGCGCCGCCCTCATCGCCCGTGAGAGCGTGGTCGAGGTCGCCAAGCCGTTCACCAGCCCGAAGGCGGCCCAGCGCGAGGTCGGCAAGTACCAGCGTCGCCTCGCCACGGCGCTGCGTCGCTACGAGCGGCGCGGCAACACGGCCCGTAACCGCTTCGAGCGCGAGGTCAAGCGCACCCGCACGAAGGTCGAGCGGGAGCTGCGTCAGCGCCGCAACCAGGCCACGCAGCTCCTGCGTCGTGAGGGCCGTTCCGTCGAGCAGGAGCTGAAGGGCGCCACGCGCGACCTCCAGCACCGCGCCGAGAAGGTCGGCTCGACCACCGGCAACGTCGCCAAGCGCTTTCAGGAGCAGGTTCTCTCCTAGGCGCTCCGTCTTA
>JBPCQB010000053.1:0-11072 GCA_050998555.1 Thermoleophilaceae bacterium | reverse complement strand
CCGGTCATGACCACGTTCATGTCGACCTCCGCGCGCGAGTCCTCGGAGTAGTCGAGGTCGAGCAGGGCCTCACCGTCCACGACCCCGCACGAGATCGCGGCGATCGAGCCGGTGAGCGGCACGGCGGGAAGCGCCTCGCTCCGGACCAGGCCGGCGAGGGCCAGGTGGAGAGCGGCGAATCCCCCGGTGATCGCCGCGCAGCGGGTGCCGCCGTCGGCCTCGAGCCCGTCGCAGTCGATCCACACCGTGCGCTCGCCGAGGGCCTCGACGTCGACGATCCCGCGAAGCGCACGGCCGATCAGCCGCTGGCTCTCGACCGTCCGCCCGTCCGGACGCCCGTGCGAGGCGTCGCGCTGCTTGCGCTCGCCGGTCGAGGCGGGGAGCATCCCGTACTCGGCGGTCACCCATCCCCGGCCGCGGCCGGCCATCCAGCGCGGCACCTTCTCCTCCACCGACGCCGTGCAGATCACGCGCGTCCCGCCCTGGGTGATGAGCGTCGAGCCGTCGGCGCTGCGGACGAAGCCGGGCTCGATCGAGGACGGGCGAACGTCCCCCGCGCCGCGACCGTCGCTCCTCACGCCGCCCGCCTCTCCTGGCCCCCGGAGGACACCGGCACCCTCATGACGTCCCCGAGGGGGAGCTGGAGGAAGCGGGTGCCGACGGCGCGGAACGCCTCCGGGTCGCCGGAGCACATGAAGCGGTAGTGGCCTCGCCGACCCTCCTCGCGCTCGAGGTCGAGCCGAGCCAGGGCGCGGTCGACCTCCTCGGCGATGGCCTGGCCCGAGGAGACGACCTCCACGCCGCGCCCCAGCGTCCGCTGGAGCAGAGGACGCACGAGGGGGTAGTGCGTACAGCCGAGGATGACGGTGTCGACGCCGGCATCGATCAGAGGAGAGCAGTAGCCCTCGACGGAGGCCACCACCCGATCGTCCACCTCGCCGCCGGCCTGGATGAGCGGAGCCAGGGTCGGACAGGGCACCGGGTGCAGGGTGGCCTCGGGGTCGGCGCGCTCGAGTGCGCGGGTGTAGGCGCCGCTCGCCACTGTCGCCGGGGTGGCGAGGAGTCCGACGCGACGGTTATGGGTGGCCGCGGCCGCGAGCCGTGACTCCGGCTCCACCACACCGACCACCTCGACGCGGCCGAGCAGGCGGGCACGGAGCTCCTCCACGGCTGCGGCGGTCGCGGAGTTGCAGGCCACGACCAGCAGCTTCGCGCCGTTCTCCAAGAGGATGTCGGCGATCTCGACGGCGAAGGCGCGCAGCTCTTCGGCGGAGCGGTCGCCGTACGGGAAGCGGGCGGTGTCGCCGAAGTAGACGAAGTCCTCGTGCGGGAGGGAGACGAGGCACTCGTGGAGGACGGTCAGGCCGCCCACCCCGGAGTCGAAGACGGCGACCGGCATGGATCGGTCTAGAGCCGGCACGCCTCCATGGTGGCAGGCATGCCGGGCGCCGGATACGTGGCGTCGGCGACGGCTGCGGTCACTCGGACGACTTGGCGGGGTACTCCCATCGATGAGAGTGGCTCTTGCCTTGCTCACCGCGGCGGGGGGCGTCTTTGCCGGGGCGGCTCCCGTCGTCGTGGCCGTCGGGGGGTCCGTGGATGGCTTCCTGGTCGGCACGGCGATCTGGGCGTTCGTCGCCTACGCCGTGCTCGCGGCGATCAGCCCGTTGATGAGCGTTCCCGGTCTGCTGGTGACTCTCCTCGCCCTTCGCCGGCATCCAGGGGTTGGCGGTCTCGGAGTTCCTCGCCAGCTCCGACGGGCAGGCGGGGCTGATCTTCCTCGTCCTGCCGGCCCACATGATCATCGGCGTCCTGGTCGCCTGGGGTCTCGATGCCCTAGCTCGCCTGATCGTGCGTCATGCTCGCCGGTACCGCTCGGCGTGAAGAGCGCTCGCGCGTTTACGCCGCCGCGGCGCGCCCGCGCAGGTCGATGACCTCGAGCCGCTCGTACTCCTAGGACGCGGAAGGTCGCGTCGGCCGCCGCTCGCCGGAAACGGATCGACCACCGGACGGCCGCCCGAAGGCGTAGACCACCGCGAGCGGCACGAACACGACCGCGAGAGCCGCGAGCGCGAGGGTGCCCGCGGAGCCGGCACGGCCGTCCGAAGGCCTCCCGGACGATCGCCGCCCGGGAGGTCTCCGGCCCTGCCGTGCTCAGAACTTGACCGCTCGCACGGCCTCCTTGATCTTGCCGAGCACGATGCCGGCCAGCTCCTTGCCCTCCTCGCCCTTGTAGTTCTTCATGGCGAGGACGACGCCGGCCATGATCAGCGCGACGAGCAGGATCAGCGCGATGTACTCGACCGTGCCCTGGCCGCGCTGACCGAGTGACGCGGCGCCGAGGCGCCGGGTTCCGGCGAGGGCGGCGCTCGAGGCGCTCGCCAGTCGTGCGTGTAGATAGCCCATGAGGCTGTACATCGGGTACCTCCGAGGTGGGGGTTGGTTGCCCCCGGCATGTTCCGCCGCGACCGGTGACGGCTCCAGACCCCCGTGTGACGAATCGGTCACGCGAGCGCGACAACTGGTGGTTCGCAGGATCTCGCGGCGGATTCGCAGCAACCCGCCGCGCCCGAGCGTGTTGGGAAGGGCGCCGGAGGTAACGCTGCCGGGCGCCACCGGGCCCCGGCCCTAAACGGCGTCCAGCCGCCCGGAGCGGCCATCACGCCGCCGACGCCCGCGGTTAACATCGTTCCGAGGCACCCGTCCAGCGAGGACACCATGCGACTGAGCCCCAAGAGAATTCGTGAGAGGCTCGGGGAGAAGGTCGATCGCGCCGCCGCCGGCTCCTCCGTGCCGGCCGGCAGCGAACCGCCCACCGATACCGAGCAGAAGCCCACCACGAGCGCCCGCGAGCGCGGCGCCATGCGCCGGCGTGCCCGCCGGCTGCGCCGGTCGCGAGAGGTGCTCCTGCTCGAGCTGGGAGCGCTCGTGTTCGAGAGCGAGCGTCGCGGGCGACGCGATCCGAACCTCGTGAGTGCGAAGGTCGAGCGGCTCCGAGCGGTCGACGACGAGGCCCGAGCGCTGTCCACCGCCCTGTCCGAGGATCGCCCGATGATCGATCTCGTGAGTGCGGGCGTGGCCGGCACGTGTGAGACCTGCGGCTCCCTCCTCTCCACCGACGCCCGGTTCTGCTCCAACTGCGCCACCCCGGCCTCGCCACGCGCCCGCCGTCAGGCCGCCGCCGCGAACGGCGCAGGCGCAGGAACGACGCAGCCCACGCCCGGTCCCGGCCCGGTGCCCCAGAGTGCGCAGAGTGCCGGCCCGGTGCCGCAGAGCGCGCAGAGTGCCGGCTCCCCGCCCGGCGCGAGCTCGCGCCCCCCCTCGGGGGGCACGGCTCCGCCCCCGGAAGGCCGCTGAGGAGAAGTGCTCGAGACGCCCCCCCGTCCGGCCGAGCAGGCGACCCAGACCGCGCTGTGCTCGCGCTGCGGCGCGCCGGCGGAGCGCGGCCAGCTCGCGTGCCTCTCCTGCGGGGCGCCGATCGGCCTCAGGTGGCACCGCCCGTCGAGCTGGAAGGTCCCGGCCGTGCTGGTCGCCGTGATAGTCGTTGCGATCGGCGCGGGCATCGGCGTCGGCCTGAGCACGATCACCGCCGACCCCGACCTGACGGTGACCGTGCCCTCGTCCGAGCCGCCCCCTCCGTCCCCCGGACGTATCGCGGGCTCGGGCGAGGAGCCCTCCGGCGAGACGCCGGACTCGAGCGTGGAGCTCAAGGAGTGGCCGGCCGACGAGCGCGGCTACACGGTGATCCTCTCGACCTCAGACGACGAGAACACGGCGCAGACCGAGGGACAGCGCGCCGCCGAGCGCGGGATCGACGAGGTCGGGGTGCTGTCGGGCCGTGAGCACGCCGGCCTCGATCCGAACCTCTTCGTCGTGTTCGCCGGCCGCTACGACTCCTCTCGGGACGCCCGCAAGGACGCCGACGACTATGCGAGCCAGGGCTACGGCGACGCCTACCCGCGGCTGATCGAGCCTCCGAAGTAGCCGCGCAGGGCAGGGGCGCAGCCGCCACCGCCCCGAACGACCCCTAGGAGAGGGCCACCGGCCAGAAGCGCCCGACCGCCTGGGAATACCGGGCGGTCCGCTCGTCGGGCGCGACCGAGCATGGCGGGCTCTCATCCCCGAGGGCCTCGATCACGGCCACCACCGAGGACGCGAGCGCATCGAGGTCGTAGCCGCCCTCGAGCACCAGGCCGATCGGGACCACGGCCGCACCGGCGAGCTCGCGAACGTGGCGGGCCATCTCCGCGAAGGAGCGCGCCCCGAGCGCGCACGAGGCCAGGGGATCGGCGCGGTGGGCGTCGAAGCCCGCCGAGACGAGCACGAGGTCGGGCTCGAAGGCGCGTGCCGCGGGCATCGCGAGATGCTCTACGAGGGACAGCCACTCGGGCTCCCCGGCACCCGGTGGCACCGGGAGGTTGAGCGTGTAGCCGAGGCCCTCGGCCGAGCCCATGTCCTCGAGCGCACCGGTGCCGGGGTAGAGCGGCTGCTGATGGATCGAGACGAACAGCAGCTCTGGGCTCGCGTGGAAGATGTCGTTGGTGCCGTTGCCGTGATGCACGTCCCAGTCGAGCACCAGCACTCGACGCGCGCCGAGTGAGTCGATGGCGTGGCGGGCGGCGACCGCGACGTTGTTGAAGAGGCAGAAGCCCATGGCCCGCTCGGGCAGGGCGTGGTGGCCGGGAGGGCGCATGCCCGAGAAGGCCACCTGCGCCTCGCCGGCCAGCAGCGCCTCGACCATCGCGCACGCTCCGCCCGCGGCGTGGACCGCCGCGTTGTAAGAGCCCGCGCTCGCCACCGTGTCCGCGTCGAACGCACCGCCGCCGGCCTCGCTCATCGCGTGCACGGAGTCGACGTAGCGCTCCGGGTGCACCGCGGCCAGCACGCGAGGGTCGATCTCGGGCGCCTCGCGACGCTCGAGTCCTGGCCAGCCCCGGCGCTCGAGCGCCTCCTCGATGGCCGGGATGCGCCCCGGACCCTCCGGATGAGCGCCCGTGTCGTGCTCGACCGACGAGGCGTGGCGGAAGTAGAGCGTCGCCGTCACGGGAGACCGGCAATCCTTGCAGGGTGCACCCGCCTCCCCGACCGCGCCGGACCATGGCCCCGCCGGCTCGCACCGTCCGCGCCGACGTGGCGGTCGTCGGGGCGGGCGCGGCCGGCCTCTACGCCGCGCTCTGGGCCGCGCGACGAGGGGCGCGGGTGGCGCTCGTGTCCCGCTCCCCCCTTGCGGAGAGCGCCAGCTACTGGGCGCAGGGAGGAATCGCGGCGGCGCTCGACCCCGCCGACTCACCCGACCGCCACCTGAGCGACACACTGATGGCGGGCCGCGGGCTCTCGCGCCCGAGCGCCGCGGAGGCGCTGTGCGGAGATAGCCCGGCCCGCGTCCTCGACCTCGAGGAGCTCGGGGTCTCCTTCGACCGTGGCGCCGACGGCTCGCTCGCGCTCGGCCTCGAGGGCGGGCACTCGCAGAGGCGCGTGGTGCACGCCGGAGGGAGCGCCACCGGACGGCGCATCACGCGGGAGCTGTCCGCTCTGTGCGCCACCGAGGCGCGCATCGAGGTGCTCGAGGGCCTCACGGCCTCTGCGCTGTGGTCGTCGGAGGAGGGTCGCTGTGCCGGCCTGTTGGCGCACCCGACGCGCCGCGTCGACGGTCCCGGCGTCGCCGTGCTGGCCCGCGGCACCGTGCTCGCCACCGGCGGGGCGGCGGCGCTGTGGGAGCGGACCACGAACCCACGCGGCGCGATCGGAGCCGGCCTCACGCTGGCGCTGGCCGCCGGCGCGGCACTCGCCGACGTCGAGCTCGTGCAGTTCCACCCCACGGCGCTGGTGGACCCGGGCGGGGCGGACGGATTCCTCGTGTCCGAGGCGGTACGGGGCGAGGGCGCGGTGCTCCGCGACGGCGACGGAGAGCGCTTCGTCGACGAGTTCGCGCCGCGCGACCACGTCGCCGGTGCAATACACCGGAGGCTCGAGGAGGCATGCGGCCCGGTGTCCCTCGACATGCGCGGGATGGACCTGGGGCACTTCCCGAACATCGTGGCCAGGCTCCGGCGTGCCGGGTTCGAGCCCGCCGAGGAGCCGGTCCCGGTGGCACCCGCCGCCCACTACACGATGGGGGGAGTCGCCACCGACGGCGACGGGCGCTCGTAGGTGCGGGGCCTGTTCGCCGTCGGAGAGTGCGCGTGCACGGGAGTCCACGGTGCCAACCGCCTGGCCTCGAACTCGCTGGCCGAGTGCTTCGTGTTCGGCCGCCGGTCGGCGGAGGCCGCCCTCGAGGAGCCGATGCCCCTCCCGCCCCCGAGGCTCCCGGAGGTGCCGCCCTCGCCGGTGCCCCCACCGGCCACCCGCTCCGCGCTGTGGCGCCTCGCCGGCCTCGAGCGCCACGAGGGCGGCCTCGCCGAGCTGGCCGGCGATCCGTTCGCGCTGGCCCGGATGATCGCGCGGGCCGCCCTGGCCAGAGGGGAGTCGCGCGGAGCCCACCGGCGGACCGACCATCCGCGGACCGACCCCGCTCTGGACCACCTCCACGCCGTCGCCGACGGCGAGGCCCCGGCACGGCTCGAGCGCTGGGACTAGCCGGGAGCCCATCCCCGCGTGGCCGGTCGACGACGCGGCGGCCTCTTAATCCAGGCTTAACACACCTTCCCCGGACCTTCACACGGCGTTGAGATACTCGCGACGGCTGGGCCCTCGAGCCCGGCGGGGACGTCGGAGACCGGGGAGGGAAGCCCATGTACCAGTTCAGCCGCTCGCTCTACCGAGAGCTTGCCGAGGAAGTCAGATGCGACCCGCGGTCGCGTCCGGGAGATACGCGGCTGCGCTTTCTCGGCACCTGCGAGTCGGCGTTCGAGCGCCTCGCCGCCGACCGCCACTACTTCGCGCGCCCGGCCCGCTCGCTGTTCCGCGACGTGCGCGACTTCTTCCCGCTCTCGGCCCAGCTGCGCGTCTACCAGGTGATCGAGCGTCACATGGCGGTGGCCACCGAGTACGTCGACCGTCACGCTCAGGCCGGAGTCACCCTCGACGGCGTCCCCCTCTCCTGCCACGCCACCACGCGCAAGGGCACGGCGTGTCAGCGCGAGCCCGTGCCGGGGGGCCGGTACTGCCCCTCGCACAAGCACCTGGACGACGGCGTCGCCGTCTCCGCCGCCTGACCGCGGCGATCACCGACCGAAATCGTCTCGGGCGGCGCCGCCCGGCCTTGAGATCCGCGCCGGCCTCTCGTAATATCCCGCGTCCTCGCGGCCTTCCGTCCGGCGGCGCCGCGGGCCCCTCCACACTCATGCCGATCGCTCTCAAGGAATGGGCCGTAACCGTGCGCGCCCTCGCGGAAGGTGACCAACTGCTCACCCTGCGCAAGGGCGGCGTCCGAGAGGAGGGCCGGCACTTCGAGATCGAGCACGACCGCTTCTTCCTCTACCCGACCTTCGACCACCAGCGCGTGGACCTCGTGCGCGAATCCCATCGTCCGGAGCTCGGACGGGCGCTCGACGAGGGCGTGTGGCCGGGGGGCGACCCCCCGCTCGGCGCCCTGACCGACGACGGCGGGATCCTTCAGCCCGATCGCGTACGGATACGGGCCTTCGCCGAGGTGGCGGCCAGCTACATGGTCACCGATCCCCGGGCCATCGACGCGCTCTCCCCTTACTACGTGTGGACCCCGAGCTACGCGGAGAAGCGGCTGCGCTGGAAGCGCCGGCACCCTCTCCACGTGATCCTGCTGCGGACCTACCGGATCCCACGCCCGGTCACGGTCAAGGTGCGCGACGAGTACCTCGGCTGCCGCTCCTGGCTCGAGGTGAAGCGCGATCTGCCCTTCGAGGGCACTCCGGTCCTCTCCGACGAGGAGTTCGAGCGTGCCGCGGAGGAGATCGAGAGGATCGCCTCCGCCGCCCAGCCGGTCCTGGCCTAGCCCCCGGCTCGCGGCCCGTGCCCTGGGTCGAGACCCACTCGCTGTCGTTCTCCGCGCGCCACGGCAGCGCCGACGCGGTCGCGGCCGAGGCCCTCCTCGACCGGCTCGAGGCCTTCCGCGCCCGGCTCGAGGAGCGCTTCCCGATCCCCGCCGGGGACGTCGCCGTCGTCGTCCACCCCCGCGCCGCGCAGCTCGACCTCGCGGCGCCCTGGCTACCGGTCGCCCGCGCCGCCACCGCGCCGGCGAGCCGCCGTTACGTGGCGGGCTGGTTCACCCGCGGGAAGATCCACACCCTCACTCCGCGCGCACTCGAGGACCGCGCCTCCGCGGTGCCGGGCTCGCGGGAGGCCCTGCGTCTGGCGCCACTCCACGAGTACGTGCACGTGGTGGTCGGGGCCAACTGCCCTGGGCTTCCGCCCCCGTTCAGCCCGGCCTCGTTCCTGCGCTATCTGCGCCTGGCGTGGATAAGCGAGGGCGCGGCGACGCACTTCTCGGGCCAGAGCCGGCTGCTGCGTGGCGCGGTGGCGCGGCGGCTGCGCGAGGGATCGTCGCCGTCGTTTCCGCCGTCGGTCGCCGACGCCCTGCTGCTCGGGGGGACGGTGTTCGACCTGCTCGAGGAGGCAGGTCGCGGTGAGGCGGGCGTCGAGATGGCCACCCGGCTCGAGCCCGGCGGCCCGCTACGGGCCGTCGAGCGCGCGTTCGGACGGCCCGTCCGCGAGGTCGAGGTCGACTGGCGCGAGCGGCTGGCGGCCTTCGCGGCGGCCTGAGCCGAGAAAACCTCGTGGACGAGCTGGACCGGCTCGTCGAGCGGGGAGCCTTCGACAGCCGCTCCCAAGCGGTGCGCACCGGCCTCGAGGCGACTGTCGCTGCGCACCGCGGCCGAGAGCTCGACCGGCACGACCGAGACGCCCTCGCCCGACGCCCCGAGACCGAGGTGGAGATGGCCGAGGCCGCGCGCCTCGCGGTGGATGCCATCCACGACGAGCCCTGGGAGCGTTGGTGGTAGGGCGTGGTGACGTCTGGTGGGGCGAGACCCCGGACGAGAAGGGCCGCCCGTTCCTCGTCGTCATGCTGGTCCGCCGGCTCGGCGCGTTGGGACCGCGCGTGCGGGACTTGTGCCGAGTCGCCGGGGCCACGCTCGACTGCTGACGCGGGCGTCGATCGAAGCCGTGACAGCCCAGCTTCGCCGCCGCGGGCTTTGCGGTCTATCGAGCGATCTGCCGTATCGTCCGGCCTACGGAACGGGGCCACGAGGGAGAACAGAAGGTGAGCACGAACGGCAATACCGGGTAGTCCAGCGCGAGGACGTCGAGGTGCTCCGGGACGACATAGATCGCGTCGAGCCGGGCGGCGTCCGCACGGCCGACGGCACGCTGCACGAGATCGACGTGCTCGTGCTCGCGACGGGCTTCCAGGCCCACCTCTTCATGCGGCCGATGGAGGTGACCGGGGAGGGCGGCGTGACGATCGACGAGGCGTGGTCCGGCGACCACAAGACCAAATACCGCACGGTGGCCGTCCCCGGCTTTCCGAACCTGTTCATGATCCTCGGGCCGAACAGCCCGCGGCAACGTCTCGCTCTTCCCGGCCGCCGAGGCCCAAGTGGGCTACATCATGCGGTGGATCGAGAAGTGGCGCGCGGGCGAGGTCGCGACGATGGCCCCGACCCCCGAGGCCACCGAGCGCTTCGACGAGCTCCTCGACCGCGAGACCCAGAGCACCATCTACGTCACCGGTTGCGACAGCTACCAGCTCGACCCGGGCGGCCGTCAGTTCCTGTGGCCGGACACGCCGGCGGCGTTCCACGAGCTGATGCGCGAGCCGGTGATGGACGACTTCGAGGTACGGTCGGGTCCCGCGGTCGGGGCGCCTGAATCGGGTGGCGCTGCTCGCGGGTGAATAGGTTTCCGGGCGATGGCGCGTGTCCGCGCCACGGGAAGCGGGACTGAAGGGACCGACATGAAGGTGGTACTCGACTTCGACGTCTGCGAGGCCCACGGCGAGTGCGTGGTCGCCGCCCCGGAGATCTTCGAGCTCGGTGACGACGACGAGGTGGTCACCGTCCTCCAGGAGGAGCCGCCCGAGGACAAGGCCAGCCAGGCGGACGAAGCGGCCAAGGTCTGTCCGGCGGCGGCGATCACGGTCGAGGACTAGGGGAGTGGAGAAGATCGTCGTCGTCGGCGCGGGTCTCGCGGGGCTGCGCGCCGCCGAGGAGCTCCGCGACCTCGAGTTCGCGGGCGAGCTGACCGTCGTCGGCGAGGAGGAGCACGCCCCGTACAACCGCCCGCCGCTGTCCAAGCAGGTCCTCGCGGGGGACATGGAGCCCGACGACTGCCTGTTCGGGACCGACGACGACGTCGACATCACGTGGAGGCTCGGGTCACCGGCCAAGGGCCTCGACATCGAGGAGCGGACGGTCGCGCTCGACGACGGCGAGGAGCTCTCCTACGACGGGCTCGTGATCGCCACCGGACGCCGCGCCCGCGAGTGGCCAAAGCTGCCCGACCTCGAGGGCTTCCACACCCTCCGGACGCTCGACGACTCGATCGCGCTGCGCGACAAGGTCGCCGCCGACTCGCCGCGCGTGGCCATCATCGGCGCCGGCTTCATCGGCTGCGAGGTGGCGGCCACGCTGCGAACGCGCGGGCTCGAGGAGGTGGCGCTCATCGACGTCGCGCCCTACCCCATGCCGGTGCTCGGCGCCCAGGTCGGCGAGCGCGCCGCCCAACTCCACACCGACGGGGGCGTGAAGCTCCACCTCGAGGCCGGCGTCGAGGGCTTCGAGGGCAGCGACCGCGTCGAGGCCGTCCGCCTCGACGACGGGACGCGCGTCGACGCCGACCTCGTGATCATCGCGATCGGCTCGGTGGCCAACTCCGACTGGCTGAAGGACTCCGGCCTCGAGTTCGAGGCCGGCGCGGTGCTGTGCGACGCGTGCTGCGTGGCCAAGGGCACCACCTACGTGGGGGCCGCTGGCGACATCGCGGCCTGGCCCCACCCCCACGCCTACGGCCCCATCTGGATCGAGCACTTGAGCAACGCGGCGGAGATGGCGCGGGCGGCGGTCAAGAACCTGCTCGCCGACCCCGGCGAGCGGACCCCCTACGCCCCGGTGCCGACCTTCTGGTCCGACCAGTACTCGACGTCGATCAAGTCGGTC
>JBPCQB010000030.1:0-5894 GCA_050998555.1 Thermoleophilaceae bacterium | reverse complement strand
ATCCTCGCGGCCTTCCTGATCGCGGCGCCGTTCCTGTTCGGCTTCAACACCGAGAGCGCTCCGCTCGCGGTGTTCCTCGTGATGGGGGTGGCGCACCTGCTGATCACGATCGCCACGCGGTTCCGGGTGCCCCGGGAGGCGGAGACACTCGGCGAGGGCGCACCCGTGCCGTCGGCCGGGCGCCATGGCGCGGGCCGAGGCGCGGAGCGCTTCTAGCCGGTCGGCGACGCGGTCGGTGGGGCGCGGAGGCGACAGGGACGAGACAACACCCGCCCCCCCCACAAGCCGCGGCGGCAACGCCGACGGCCACCACGAGCGCGACGATCGCTGCGGCACCCACCTTGATCCGGGTCTGCTGGAGCTTGCGGTGCACCACCTTCTTGCCGACCAGCCACACGAGCCAGCCGAGCGCGGTGTAGGCGTTGCCTCTCATCCCGTCCCCTTTCCTCGATTGCGGACACCAAAGGCCATGCGCGACTGGAGCGTCCAGAGCTCGATGAACCCGGGGCTCGCTGCCTGCGAGAACAGCCCGCCGGACTCGCCGAAGCCGGCCAGCTCGGGGTCGTACAGCGCGAACGGCGAGGAGCGCCGCACAGGCGTCGCCTTCCCCTTATAGAGCCGCATGGTGATGGTCCCCGTGACGTGCTCGTTCACCGCGTCCATGAACGCGGAGAGATTCTCGCGCAGCGGCTCGTGCCAGAGCCCGGCGTAGGCGAGGAACGCCCACTGGTCCTCGAGCGCGGGCTTGAAGTTGTTCTGGTGGATCGTGCCGACGAGCTTCTCGAGCTCCTTGTGGGCGGTGAGGATGATCTCCGCCGCCGGCACCTCGTAGAGGTCGCGGACCTTCAGTCCGACGATACGGTCCTCGATGTGGTCGACGATCCCCACGCCGTGCCGCGACCCGATGTCCGCCGCCCGCTCGAGCAGGTCGACCAGTCCGAGCCGCTCGCCGTTCAGCGCCACCGGACACCCGCGCTCGAACTCGACGTCCAGGTGCTCGGCCTCGTCGGGGGCGTCCTCGGGACGACTCACCAGCTCGAAGACGTCGTCGCGGGGAGGCTCCTGGAGGTCCTCGATCGGCCCTCCCTCCGAGGAGCGGCCCCAGATGTTGTCGTCGATCGAGTAGGGCGGGGCCTCGGTGCCGCCCTTGACCGGGATGCCGTGCTCGCGGGCGTAGGCGATCTCCTCCTCCCGGCCCATCTGCCACTCGCGGACCGGCGCGATGATCTTCAGGTCGGGGGCAAGGGTGGCCACAGTGCCCTCGATGCGCACCTGGTCGTTGCCCTTGCCCGTGCAGCCGTGGGCGATCGTGTCGCATCCGGCGCGGTGGGCGTGCTCGACGGCGAGCCGGGCGATGAGCGGGCGACCGAGCGCGGTGAACAGCGGGTACCCGCCCCCGTAGAGGGCGTTGGCCTTGATGGCCGGCAACACGTAGTCGCGGGCGAACTCCTCGCGGGCGTCCTCGACGAAGCAGTCGAGGGCGCCGAGGTCCATCGCCTTCCCGCGCACCACCTCGAAGTCCTCTCCCGGCTGCCCGAGGTTGACCGTGAGGGCCACCACCTCGGCCTCGTACTGCTCCTGGATCCACTTGAGCATGACGCTCGTGTCGAGACCGCCGGAATAGAGGAGGAGCACTCGGCCGACCTCGTCGGGATCCGCCTCGTAGGTGGCGGTGCGGGGCAGGGCGGTGCGCTCGGCGGCCATGGCGGCGGCGGACGGTAACAGGAGGGTCGGGGTCAGCCGGGCAGCGCGGTCGGTTCAGCCGGACGCGAGCCGGTCGAGCACCTCGCGCGCGGTCAGGACCTCTACCCCATGTACGAGGAGCCAACCCCTGAGCGAGTCGTCGGCCACCCGCGAGCAGGGCGAGGGCCTCGGTCACGTTCTCGGGACCCACTCCATAGCGCCCGAGCCACGGACGGGAGAGGACCGCATACCGACCATCCCGGGACGCCCGCGATCAGGCCTCTCGCTCGCCCTCCATGTAGTCGAGGTTCTCCTCGGGCCGGCCGATGAGGAAGGTCTCCTCCGTCCCAGGCTCGGCTCCCGGTGCGTAGCTGCGCGTCCACACCTTGCCGCTGTCGGGATACTCGTTGATCTCGGGGGCGAGCATGGTGCTGACGAAGAGGAGGCGCACGGTCTCGCCGGTGCGGTTGTCGAGTCGATGGGCGCCCCGGCGGCCGGTCGGGAACGCCACGACCTCCCCCGGCTCGAGCTCGCGCTCGCGCTCGCCCTCGAGCGTGCGGAGGGTCGGGCGACCGGCCACGACGACGAGCAGCTCCTCGTTGGCGTGATGGAAGTGCAGGGGAAAGCTCGAGGTACCCGGCGACAGCTCGAAGAGCGAGGCGCCGAGCTGCTCGCTGCCGGCTTGGCGGCCGAGCCTCGCTCGCCTCCAGGTGAACGGCGGCTCCTGCTGTTCGCCGTCCCACTCGGGGTCGAACAGGTTGGGCTCGGTCATGCCGCGAGCGCCTGCGCGAGCGCCCTTCCCGACACCCGTCCCGAGAACAGGCACCCCCCGAGGAACGTGCCCTCGAGTGCCCGGTAGCCGTGCACTCCTCCCCCGCCGAAGCCGGCCACCTCGCCGGCGGCGTATAGGCCCGCCACCGGCTCGCCGTCGGCGGCGAGCACGCGGCCCGCGAGGTCGGTCTCGAG
The DNA here is from genome assembly GCA_050998555.1 of Thermoleophilaceae bacterium. Classification (GTDB taxonomy): domain Bacteria; phylum Actinomycetota; class Thermoleophilia; order Solirubrobacterales; family Thermoleophilaceae; genus JACCZP01. The sequence continues at coordinate 3,245 of JBPCQB010000030.1, read as the reverse complement.
CCCGCCGAGCGTCTTGCGGGTGAGCATCGAGAGCTTCACGGCCACCAGCGGTCCGGCGGCGGGGTCGAGGAGGCGGTGGGGCTTGGCCACGCGGACCAGGCGGTCGGCGATGAAGCGCCGGGCGGCGGCGGTGGCCGTGACCTGGGCGTCCTTGCCTAGGCCGGACTCCACCTGGCGGTCGCGGGCTAGAACGGTCCTCTCGAGCTCTTCGGCGTCGATGCGCGGCTCGCCGGCCAGCCCGTTCATCCTCTCCACCAGCTCTCTGACCGTGTCCGCCCGTACGAAGTCCGGACACCTTCGCGCGAACTCCTCCACGTAGGTCGTCTGCCCCGGGAGCGCCCGCTTGAGGAGCATGCGCCGGTCGCGCCCGGTCAGATCGGGGTTCTGCTCGGAGCCCGACAGGGCGAACTCGGCGGCGAGGATCCGTTGATTGAGCAGGAACCACGAGTGCTCGTGCCCCGCGCGACCGAGGTGCTCGACCACGCCGAGCGCGTCGAATCCCGGGAACAGCGGCGTGGGCAGCCGCCGGCCGTTCGCGTCGAGCCACAGCGGCGACGGGCCGGAGAGGATGCGGATTCCGTGCCGGCTCCATATGGGCTCGGGGTCGCGGACGCCCTCCGGGTAGTGCCACATGCGGTCGGCGCCGATGAGGCGGGCGCCGGCGGATCGAGCGGTCTCGAGCATGCGGCCGTCCACGTGGTCGGGCACGCCGGAGAGCATGTGGTCGGGCGCCGGGCCGAGGCGCTCGGGCCAGTTCGCGCGCACGAGGTCGGGGTCGGCGCCCATGCCTCCGGACGTGACGAGCACGGCCGAGGCGCGCAGCTCGAACGTGCCTTCGGCCTCGCGTGAGCTCGGCGCACCCCGCTCGACGCCGCTGCCGGCGAGCACCTCGCCGGAGACCCCGTCGATCGCTCCCGCGGTCGACTCGAGTCCCATGACCCGGTGGCGAAAGCGCAGCTCGACCTGGCCGCGACGCGCGGCCTCGCGCACCCGGCGGACGAACGGCTCGATCAGTCCTGGGCCGGTGCCCCACGTGATGTGGAAGCGCGGCACCGTGTTGCCGTGCAGTTCGGCGAGGTAGCCGCCCCGCTCGGCCCACTGGACGACAGGCAGGAAGCGAACGCCCATGCCGTAGAGCCACGAGCGCTTCTCTCCGGCGGCGAAGTCGACGTAGGCCTCGGCCCACCGGCGCGGCCAGTGGTCGTCGTCCGAGTCGAAGGCGGCGGCGCCCAGCCAGTCGTGCCAGGCGAGGTCCCGCGAGTCGCGGACGCGCAGGCGTCGCTGCTCCGGGGAGTCCACGAGCATCAGCCCGCCGAAGGACCAGAACGCCGCCCCTCCGAGCGAGGCCTCGGGCTCCTGGTCGAGCAGGAGGACCCGCCGGCCAACGTCGGCCAGCTCGGCGGTGGCCACGAGGCCGGAGAGGCCCGCGCCCACGACGATGACGTCGGCGTCGGCGTCGGGGGTCATCGGCGTCAGGTCACCCGGCGAGCGCCGCGGCCAGGCGCTCGAGGCCCTCGTCGGCCTCCTCGGCGGTGAGGGTGAGCGCAGGCACGAGCCGCACCGTGCTCGGACCGGTGGCGTTGACCACCAACCGGTGCTCGAGCAGCGCACGGCGCACCAGCGCGAGCGCGTCGGGGTGCTCGAAGGCCAGCATCAGGCCGCGGCCCCGCACGCCTTCCAGCCCGAGGTCGTCCAGCCCGGCCACGAGCTGCTCTCCGCGCTCGAGGACGGACGCTAGGAGCTCGGGCTCCTCCACGACGTCGAGCACGGCGAGCGCGCCGCGGGCGATCAGCGGGCCGCCCGCGAACGTCGAGCCGTGGTCGCCCGGACGAAGGACGTCGGCGTACTCCGGCACGGTCACGCACGCGCCGATGGGCAGCCCGCCGCCGAGGCCCTTGGCCGCCGTCATCACGTCGGGCCGCACGTCGAGCCCCTGCCAGGCCCACAGCGTGCCGGTCCGGCCCATGCCGGTCTGCACCTCGTCGAAGACCAGCAGCGCCCCGTGGCGGTCGCACACCTCGCGGGCGGCGCGCAGCACGTCCATCGGGATCGGGTTCACGCCGCCCTCGCCCTGCACGGGCTCGATCATCACCGCCGCCGTCTGGTCGCCCACCGCTTCCGCCAGGGCGCCGGGATCCTCACGGGGGACGGCCCGGAACCCGGGCACGAGCGGGGCGAAGGGCTCCTGCTTGGTCTCCTGGGGCGTGGCCGAGAGCGCGCCCATCGTGCGCCCGTGGAAGGCGCCGTCGAGCACGACCACCTCACCACGAGGCTTGTGACGGCGGGCGAGCTTGATCGCGCACTCGTTGGCCTCGGCGCCGGAGTTGGCGAAGAACACCTTGCCGCCCAGGGAGCCGCGTGACAGGCGCTCGGCCAGCCGCATCGAGGGCTCGGTGTAGTAGAGGTTCGACGCGTGCATCAGGCGTCCGGCCTGGTCGCGCACGGCCTCGACGAGCGCGGGGTGGCAATGGCCGATCTGGGCGGTCGCCACGCCGGCGAAGAGGTCGAGGTACTCGTGGCCGTCGGCGTCCCACAGGCGGCAGCCCTCCCCCCTCACCCACTCGACCGGGTACCGGGCGTAGGTGGGCATGAGGAAGTCGCGCTCGAGGGCCTCCAGGTCGGCGAGGGTCATGGCTCGATCTTCGTGCCGATGCCCTCGTCGGTGAACAGCTCGAGCAGCAGCGAGTGGGGCGTTCGGCCGTCGATGATGTGGGCCGCCCCCACTCCCCCGCCCACCGCGTGCAGGCAGGCCTCGATCTTGGGTCGCATGCCCCCGGTCACCCCGCCGAGACGCACACGGGCCTCGGCGGCGCTCGCCTCGGAGATCAGGCTGCCCGGGTCGGCCGGGTCGGCGAGCCAGCCCTCGACGTCGGTGAGGAACACGACCTTGAAGGCCCGCAGCGCCGCGGCCACCGCGACGGCCGCAGAATCGGCGTTGACGTTGTAGGAGTCGCCCGCGGCGTCGGCCCCCACCGAGGCGATGACCGGTATGTAGTCCTCGGCGATGTGGAGCAACACGTCGGTGTTCACCCGCTCGATCTCGCCCACGAAGCCGATGTCGCGCTCGCCCGCGAGCTGCTTGCGCACCCGGAACAGCGCGCCGTCGTCGCCCGAGAGCCCGACCGCGGGCTGGCCGCAGCGATCGAGGCCGATCACGATGTCCTTGTTCTGCTTGCCGATCAGCACCATCTTGGCCAGCTCGGCGGTCTCCTGGGTGGTCACCCGCAGGCCGTCCACGAACTCGA
>JBPCQB010000064.1:0-6089 GCA_050998555.1 Thermoleophilaceae bacterium | reverse complement strand
GTCAGTTCGCGACCGTCGTGGAGGTAGCGCAACCGGAAGATGCGCCGCGGCAGCACGGGCCGCCCCATGTCGCGCGGGTTCTCAGCACCTTCGACGATCGCCTGGTACGCCTTGTCCTGCCCGTCGGGCTCGACCATGGGCACGAAGAACGCAGGCATCGGTTGGTAACGCTACCCGCCGCCGGCGGCGGACTCCGGCGAGGGTGCGCGCCACTTGCGCGCCACGCGCCCCCCTACTCGACCGGATTCAGGCGTACCCGGTCGATCGTCGGACCGGCGCGATCCCGCTCCTGACGCGAGATTCCGCTCTACGAGCGGCTTCGCGGCCGGCGGCGTCTCGGCTTCGAATCCCCGCTCGCTTCGTGCGAGAGCCGAAGTCGGGCACGGCGGCTCCCGATTTCCCTACCCAGCCAGCACCCTCCACTCGCCCGGCACGCCCCTCAGCACCTCCACCCCCCGCACCTCGAACTCGCACCCACTCCCCGCCGCTGCCTCCCCCACCGTCCCCGAGACGAGCACCTCCCCGGGCTCCGCGATTCCCATCACCCGCGCGGCGATGTGCACGGCAAGGCCGCCCACGTCGTCGCCGATCAGCTCGCACTCCCCCAGATGCAGCCCGGCCCGCACGTCGAGCCCCAGTTCCCCCACCGCCGCGCGGATCGCCTTCGCGCACCGCACTCCCGCGCTCGGCAGCGCGAAAGTCGCCAGGAAGCCGTCGCCCACCGTCTTCACCTCGCGGCCGTCGAAGCGCTCGAGCTGGGCGCGCACGATGCGGTCGTGGGCGTCGAGCAGGTCCCGCCACCGGCGGTCGCCCACCTCGGCGGCCCGGACGGTCGACTCGACGATGTCGGTGAACATGACGGTGGCGAGCATCCGCTCGGGCTCGCGCCGCCGGCGCCCGCCGGTAAGGAACTGCTCGGCCTCGTCGAGCAGCGGCTCGATCTCCCCGACGAAGCCCAGGTGGTCGCTGCCGGGCAGCTCGACGAAGCGGGCGCCAGGGATCTGCCCGGCCATCGCGCGTCCGTGCCCGACGTCCACGAGGGAGTCGCCCGTGCGGTGCAGGACGAGGGTCGGCGTACGGATGTCGGCGAGGATGTCGCCCACGTCGGTCTGCGAGGAGACCTCGAGCAGAGCACGAGCGGAAGCGTGGGTCGCCGCCGCGCGCTCGAAGCGCGCCCACCAGCGGCGAAAGCCCGGATCGTCGGCCACGCTCGGCGCGTAGAGGGGCAGCAGCCCTCCCTCGCCCCAGTGGTCCTCGAGCACGTCGAGGATCATCGTGCGCCGCTCCGCCGTGATCACGTCCGCGCCGCTCGCCGAGGTCCCGTACAGCACCAGCGCGGCGGTCCGCTCCGGGCGGGTGGCCGCGAAGTAGGCGAACATTCGCCCCGCGTCGCCCTCCCCGTAGAGCGCCGGGCGCTCGACGCCCACCGCACCGAGCACGGCGAGCAGGTCCTCGCAGTACTGCTCGACGGTCGGCGGCCTGCTCGTCGGGTCGGAGAGGCCCGTGCCGCGGCGATCGAAGCGGATGACCCGCGCGAAGGAGCCCATCCGCTCGAGCAGGCGGCTGGCCGCGGGGTCCTCCCAGATGATCTCGAGGTGGGAGGCCGGGCCGAAGGTCGCCACGAGGTCGAGCGGTCCCTGCCCGTGCACCTGGTAGGCCACGCGCACGTCGTCGCTCGTCCGGGCGTAGCGGGTCTCGGGGAACTCGGCGGGCGCGATGCTCGCCGCATTCTCCCCCACGCCGCGCGTGACCGAGGGCACGGCGCCGGGGTCTCGAACCGCGGAGAGCGGGGAGCCGGCGAACGGCCTCCCGGCCTGTGGCTCCGGGAGCGTTGCGGTGCGCTGGTCGCTCATGGGCCACCTCCCGCCGGACGCGTCGCCGGCATCGGGATCCGAGTTCCCCTCCGTCCTCCGCCGTCGCCTGCACGCTACGGCGGCCCGGGTCCGAGCGGTAGACCGTGATCGCCTTCCACCGTCAGAACCGTCGCTCATGGCCCCCGCGCCCGGCCCTCACCTCTCAGCCCCCCTGCGCGGCGAGCGGGTCCGGTTGGCCGAGCTCCGAGATCTCCGGCGCCTCGTACGCGGAGCCGGGCACGCCGCCCAGGATCAGCAACCGGATCCCGTCAGCCCCGGGTCGGACCTTCCGCGTGACTCCCGGGCCGACCCTGACCATGGTGTCGGGGTCGAGGGCGTGCACGTCACCCTCGATCTCGATCTCGCCCCATCCACGCAGGGCGAGGTACACCTCCTCCTGACCGTCCTCGGCGTGGTCGTGCTCGGGGTAGCGCTCCTCGCCCGCCGGCAGGTCGATGACCTGCATTCCGAACGAGCGAACGCCGAGCTCTGCGCGGGCTCGCTTGAACATCCCGCCGTAGATCGCCTCCAGGTCGTCGATGCGCTTCACCGTGTAGTCGGCCATGGCCTTCCTTCCTTTCGGTCAGTCATTTCGGAACGACGAACTCGCCGATGAGCTCGGCGACCGCGAGCTGGGTGACCGCGCCGCCGGTGTCGTTGGCCACGAGCGTCACGTCGCGCAGGTCGAGGGCCTCGAGGAGCTCGATCACGAGCCGCGAGACGCCCCGCGGGCTCAGGTCGGCACCCTCTTTTCATGGGTACCCGGTGCGAGTATCCTGCCGGCCGAGAGCTCGACCTCGTGGACGGCTGGCGCTCCGGAGTCGCTCACTGCCTCGGCACCCTACGATACCGACGGTATGTATATGTGTGAGGTCCGTCTCTCAGAGGCGCGGCGCCGGGCTAGCCGGCGAAGGCCCGCAGCAGGGACTCGAGCTCGGTCTCCAGCTTGCGCTTCGCCGAGGCCGGGTCCTCCGCGGTGGCGAGGAACATCGCCCCCTCGCATAGGGCCCCGAAGAGGAGATGGGCCGCGGGATCGACGTCGCGGTCCGGCGCGCCACTCGCCACGGCCGCCTTGTGTAGGCCCTCCTTGATCATCACCAAGCCGTAGCGCGCCTCGATCTCTCGCAGTCGCCGCCAGCCCAGCACGCTCGGCGCGTCGATCAGGGTGATGCGCTGCACGACGGGGTCGAGCGAGGCGTCGAGGAAGGCCCGGCACCCTTGGTACGCAGCCTCGACCGGGTCCGCGTGCCTGGCGTGGACATCGGCGAGCGCCGCGCACAGCCGCCGCTCCTCCTCCTCGAAGACGGCTTCGAACAGCTCGCGCTTTCCAGCGAAGTGGTGGTAGAGCGCCCCCTTGGTCACGTTGGCCTCGGCCGCGACCGCCTCTAGCGACGTCGCGCCGTATCCGTCGCGGGCGAACAGCTCCCTGGCGGCCTCGAGGAGGTCGCGGGTGGTGGCTTCGGAGCGCTGGCGCTGCGTCCTGCGTTCCGGCTTGGTCTCGCTGGGCACCGTCGGTCCTCCCTCAGGGGAGGAGAACGTAGCTACGGCGCTTCCGGGCGCTCGCCGACCTGGACGTCCGCGACGGCGCCTCCGTGCCCGTGCTCCAGCAGGGTCTCCGGGTTCCCGCCCTCACTGCCGTTCGCACCACCGTCGGCGTCCTCTGCAGGGCTCACGCCCAGATATCGCGCACGGGCGGATTGCGCCAGGCGGTCGGCCTCGCGCTGCCGGCGCTCGAGGTAGGACGCCGCGTCGCGCTCGGCGCGGTCGCGGAGGGCCGCGGCCTCGGCCTGCGCTTCAGCGAGGGCTCGGTCCCGGAGGCTCTGCGCTTCGTCCTCCGCCGTCGCGATCCGTGCGCGGGCCTGCTCCCCGCTCGTCCGCTCCGTCTCGGTGGCCAAGCGCTCGGCTTCGGCCCGCTTCTCACTTGCCGCCTCGAGCTCGGCCTGCACCGCCGCTCGCATCTCGGCCGCCTGCGCCTCGGCGGCCGACCCCAGGCGCTCGGCCTCGACGCGCGCCGCCTCGATCACCTCCTCGGCCTCCTCCCGGGCGCCCTCCCGAGCGGTCGCCGCCTCCTCGCGCGCGCTCGCAACGACGCCCTCGGCCTCGCGCCGTGCCGCTTCGCGAGCATCGACCGCCTCCACGCGAGCGGCCTCCAGCTCCCCGCGTACGCGCTCCGCCGTCTGCTCCGTCTCGGTCTTCGCCTCGGTCCGCTCGCGCTCGAGCGCCTCGCGCTGGTGGGTCAGCGCGGCCTCGGCGGCCTCCATGTGCTGCTCGGCCACGCGCTCGAGGCCCTTGCCCGAGAACCAGGTGGCCACCGTCTCGAGATGCTCGTCGACCTCGGCCGGGTCGTATCCCCGCATCACCCGGCGGAAGTCCCGCCGCACGACGTAGAGCGAGTAGTAGGCCAGCGCGCGCGAGGGCTCCGTGGAGGACGCGCGCGGCCGGTTCAATGGAGGGCTGCTCATGGCGGAGGCGGGCGGACCCGACCCCTACCTCTTCGCAGTCGCGCGTCCCGTCCCTGCCTCTCGATCGACGCCGAACTCGTCCGGTCGGGATGCGGCACGCGCCAGCGCAGCCGTCGTCAGGCCGTCGTCGACCGCCCTCGCATGCGGCGCGCCGCCACGCGCTGCACGGTCACGGCCACCCGCTCCCCCAACGTGCCCGGACCCGGCGCGGCGCCGATCTGCACCGCGACATCGTTCATGTTGACGATGACCCGCGCACGCTTCACGCGGTCGCCTTCGAACTCGTAGAACCCGCCGTACTCGATGCTGAGCGCTGCGCCCGTGGGCGCGAAGCCCGGCGGATCGAGCGGGCCGGTGAGCGTCCCGCCGCCGCGCACGCGAGCCGCCGCACGGCGCCCGTCCTCGGCCAGATACGGGCCGTCGACGAGCTCGAAGCGGAAGTCGGGCATCGCGCGCCAGAGCGTCGTCACGAAGCGCTCCATCTCCCTGTGACCGACGACGGGCTCCGGCCACGCGTCGTCGTCGAACACGACGTCCTCGGTGAACACCGAGGGGATGTGCCGGACATCGTGCTCGTTGAGGAGACCGTACGTGCGCTCGAACAGTGCCCGCGCGGTGTCGTGGGTGAGCCGCTCGGATGAGGCCGCGGTCGGCTGTTGGTTCATGAGGCACCTCCTGCCGGCTCGGTGCCGGCGTGGTAGTGGACGCCTCCCCTACTGGGAGCACGCCACCGTACGGCGGCAGTGCGCCCAGCGGTAGTCACCGATCGCACAGGTCGGCCAGAACCGCTGGTTGGGTCCGCTCAGACCCCTCCGCCGTACCAGAGCCATGCCCGCTGCGGCTCGCCCGGCGGCATCTCCTCTGACGAGGGCCTCGGCTCACCCGCGAGCTCGCCCTCCTTGAGCGGGCCCTTGCCGGGCGACCACCCCGCACCGCCGATGCGGACCACCCGCCACTCACCCGCGGGCCCGGGCGACGCCATCCACGAGAAGCGGTCGCGATCGGGGTGCTCCCGGGAACGCCGAGCGGCCACCTGCTCTGCCTCGTCGCGGGTCATGGCTTCCGCGCCCGAAGCAACCGCCGACGGCGGAGCATCGCCCGAACGAGGCTCCAGCTCAGCGGAGTGGCGAGGTCAGCCCTGCTTCGCGCGGGGGAAGAACGGGTTGCAGTCCTGTCCGGTGAGCACGGCCGTGGCCCGGCGACTCCGGGCCGAGGTGAGCCGCACCGACACCCTCGCGGTGCACTTGCGCTCTGCGGTGGCCCAGCGCTTCTCTTCCTCGAGCGTGCAGATCCGGTCGCGCACGGTGCAATCAATCCGCTCGCGGCGGTCGAACTCCTCCGTGTACTCCCACGAGACCCGGCAGATGACGCGGCGCGCCCCGCGGCGAGCGCACTCGCCGACGGCGACACCGCGGCCGTCCTTCTCCTGGTCGGCACGCTCCCGGGCCTCGCCCAGCGCGGCGCGCTGGGCGCGATCGACGGTGAGGGTGGCGGCCTGGGCGGCCACGGGGACGACGAGCATGAGGACCGCCACTATGAACAGTGCTCTCTTCATGCTCCCTCTCCTGTGGACTCCGGCGCGTACGCTTCTACAGGGCGTCGCCCGGCGGACGGCGCGGACGAGGGAGGGTAGGCCATGGCCGGCGAGCGCGCGTCAGTAGCCGGGAGCCTCACGCCGTGGCCCGTCGTCGCTTGGCTCGTCGTCGGGCAGTCCGGTCAGACTGCTATACACGCAACGACCCTGCGGGCGTGCTGGAATTGGTAGACAGGCGTG
>JBPCQB010000045.1:0-5645 GCA_050998555.1 Thermoleophilaceae bacterium | reverse complement strand
GGACTATCGGCACGCCGGCCCGCAGCGCCGTGCGCACGAACCCGCCGCGCCCGAAGCGCCGCAGCTTGTAGCGCTGCCAGTAGAGCTTGCGCGTGCCCTTCTGCCCCTCGGGGAAGACGAGCGCGAGACGCCCCTCGTCGGCGAGGAGCCGCTGGGCGTTGGCCGGATGCGCCGGCACGAGGCCGACCTTCGTGGCGAGCATGCCGACCCCGGGATAGCCCTTGAACCAGTGCTCCCCCAGCACGTAGACCGGGCGTGGCGCGGGGTGCTCGTGGCGGATGGCCTGCATGATCATCGGCGCGTCCGGTGGGAGCGCTCCGGAGTGGTTCGACACGATCAGGGCGCCGCCTGCCCGGGGGACGTTCTCGACCCCCTCCTGCTCAACCCGGAACCAGTAGCGGTAGTAGAAGTCGAGCAGCGGCTCGATGAGGCCGACCACGCGCTCGGACCGCCCCCAGTCGTCCACCTCCCGTGCCGGCTCGGTGGCGGGCAGCAGCGCTCGCTCGGGCTCGGTGGGTGCCGAGCGCCTGGGAGGCGCGCCGGGGTTCCCGCGCAGGGAGTCGGGACGGGGATCGAACGGGGCCGGGCCCTCCTCCGGTGCGGCCGGCGCGCCGAGTGGGCCTCCGAGCAGGGGGCTCGTCGACGCGAGGCGCCCGCGGGGCTGCTGCGCCCGCCGCCTGGTCGCCCTGGCCTCCATCCGGCTCTAGGCGAACGGCAGGGCGACGACCTCGGCGGGGAGCTCGCTCTCGCCCACCGTCACCCGGTCGCCCGGCTCGGCCTCCCGGCGGACGAGCGCGAGCGCGATCGGCCCGTGCTCGGGGGAGACGCAGATCGACCCGAGGCGCCCGAGCTCTCTCTCCTCGAGCCGGATCGACTCGCCCGGGTGCGCCGGCCCGGAGAGGCGCAGGCCGCGCAGGTGGCGATTGGGGCGACCCTTGTAGTGCAGGCGCGCGACGGTCTCCTGGCCCACGTAGCAGCCCTTCGTGAACGAGACCGCGCGGTCGTTCAGGCCCGCCTCCTGGGGGATGGTCGAGCCGTCGAGCTCGTGCCCGAGGCGTGGCCGCCCCGACTCGATGCGCACGCACTCGGCCGCCTCGGCGCCTACCTCGCGAACGCCGAGAGCGGTACGCACCGCCGCGGCGGCGGGCGCCGGGCAGAGCACGTCGACCCCGAGGTCGGTGGCCACGTAGAGGCCGTGCTCGCCCTCGACCCACGCGTGCTCGCGCTCGGCGGGCGATGCGTCGAGGACCTCACGCGCCGCGGGCCCGACCAGCGAGAGGATGGCCAGCGCCTCGGTCTCGTCCTCGGAGCGCACGTCGCGCCCGATGGAGTACATGCGGACGGTCTGGGCCAGCGCGGAGAGACCGGCGGCCTCGGTGTCGAGGCGCAGCCAGTCCGAGCCGCGGAGCACTCGGAGATCGGCCCGGATCCGGCCCTTCGGGTCGAGCAGGGTGGCGTAGCAGCCCTCGCCCGCGGTGAGGGCCTCGACGTCGTTGGAGACCTGGCCCTGGAGGAACTCCGCGGCCTCGGCGCCGGTCAGCCGGAGCTTGCCCCGCTCGGAGCGGTCGACGAGCCCGACCTCGCGGCGAAGGAGGTCGTGATCGGAGGCGGGGACGGCGGTCGGCCGGGCGGTGGGCACGGCCGAGGAGTCTAGGTCGGGCCACTAGATTCCCGGGTCGTGCTGGCGCCCGACTTCAAGCGGATCGTGGAGGCCCTGCCTCCGGATTGGACGCACCTCGAGCTCGACCTCCGGATCTTCGAGGAGCACCGCTACATCGAGGCGGCCACGCTGCTCGTCCAGGTGAACGTCCAGCCCTACTCACACCACGACTGGCACTTCCGTGTCCTCGTCGCCCACGAGTTCGGCCACGCGGCGGCCGCCGAGACCGTCCACGGCACCCTCACGCTGCTCGACCACGAGGCGATCCGCGGCGAGCTGGCGCTGCGCGAGGTGCGCTCCGGGCGAGTCGAGGTGTGGCCGATGTGGGGTCGCCCGGAGTCGGCGCGCGAGGAGTTCCGCCGCCGTCGCTGGCAGTAGGCGGTAGATGCTCCGGATCGCCGTCCTGTGCCCCGACCTGCTGTTCGGGTCGCGGATCGAGGGCACGCTCGGCGCCGCCGGCCACGAGGTGGAGCGCTTCGGCGACGAGGCGGCGGCGAGGAGCGCCGCGCCCGGCTCGGACGTGCTGGTGGTGGACCTGACCAGCGACGACGTGGAGCGCTCCGCGATGGTCGCGTCCATGCGGAGCGCCGGGGAGCTCGACGGCGTGTCGGCGCTCGGCTTCTACTCCCATGTGGAGGTCGACGTGCGCCGCCGCGCCGAGGAGGCCGGCTTCGACATGGTCGTGCCCCGCTCCCGCATGGCGCGCGAGATGCCGGCGCTGGTCGAGCGCCTGGCGGGCGGAGGTCACTCCCCGCCGGACGCCACCACGCTGTAGTCGAAGCCCTGGCGGGGCTCGGGGCGGCGCAGGATCCCGAAGCGGCGGTCGAAGCGCGCCCAGGCCTCGATGACCTCCGGGTCGAGCTCGAGCGGGGGGCTGAGCGCGGGTCGCACGGCGTCGAACTGCGCCCGCACGAGCGCCTGGTCGGCCGCGGAGACACGGGCGATGTTGCGGATGGCGGGCTCGGGGTCGCGCAGGGCCGACTCGGTTCCCGCCCGAATGGCCGCCACCGCGCGTCCGATCAGCTCCCGGTCCTCCTGTAGCGTCTCGCGCGTGGTGGCCAGCACGAGCTCCGGACATCTCGGCGCGACGCGGTCGAGGCGCAGCTCGGTCGTGCGGACCCCCTTCTCGCGGATGGCCACTCCCTCGACGTTCCAGAAGGCGGTGACGGCGTCGAGCTTCCCGGCCACGAGGTTCGACACCGCGGAGAAGCCGACGGTGACCTTGCGCACCCGCTCGGGGTCGCCCCCGTCGTCCTCGACGAGCGCACGGAGCACCGCGTCGTCGGAGGGGAGCCCGGCCACGCCCACGAGGCGGCCCTCGAGGTCGCGCGGGCGCCGGATTCCCTCGCGGGCGATGACCGCCGCAAGTGGCCGCTGGACGAGCGCGGCCACGCCGATCACGTCCTCGCCGCGCTCGCGGGCCAGACCGAGGTCGTGGATGTCCACCACCGCGAGGTCGGCGCGACCGGCCACCAGCGTTCGTAGCGAGTCGGCGGAGTTCGTGGGTGGCTGGACCCTCAGGGCGACCCCCCGCGGGCGATCGAGGCGGCCGCGGCTGGCCGTGTAGATGCCGGCGTGCGCGGCGTTCGGGGTGAAGTCGAGCGCGAGGCGCACGTCGCGGGGAGCGGTGGGCTCAGGGGGCGCCTCGCTCACGTCCTCCTGTCCGGCCCGCGCGCAGGCGGAGAGGAGCACGAGGAGGACGACGGCGAGCGCGACGACCGCGCGACGAGGGCAGGGCGGCATGGGCGAGGGAACGGTAGAGCCGTACACTCCGCGACCCGGCATGGTCGCAGCGGCGTCGACATCGAGCGCGGCCGCGCTGCGCTCATGAGCACGCCGATCGCCGGCTCCGGCGCCGAGGTGCTCGCGCTTCTCGAGGAGGTCGAGGCCGGCCGGCTGAGCCCCGCCGTGGCTCTCGAGCGGCTGGGCACCCAGCCGTTCCGCGATCTCGGGTTCGCACGTGTGGACACCCACCGCGAGCTGCGCCAGGGGGCGCCCGAGGCGGTGCTGGCCGAGGGCAAGACCCCGGCCGAGGTGCAGGCCATCGTCTCCGCGATGCTCGAGGACGGTGCCGGCTCGGTGATGGTCACCCGAGCGAGCGCCGAGGCGTGCGCCGCCGTGCGCCGGGCGGCCCCCGAGGCCGAGGAGGACGAGCGTGCGGGCCTCGTCTGGGTGACGCGGCGGACGCCCGTGGAGTGCGGGCTCGTGGCCATCGTCTCCGGCGGTACCTCCGATCGCCCCGCCGTGCGCGAGGCCGAGGTCCGGGTGCGACTGCTCGGCGCCGGCGTGGTGGTGCACGAGGACGCGGGGGTGGCCGGCCTGCACCGCCTGCTTCCCGCGCTCGAGGACCTGCGCCGTGCGGACTGCGTGGTGGTGGTGGCCGGCCAGGACGCGGCGCTGTGCTCGGTGGTCGGTGGGCTGGTGAGCGCGCCGGTGATCGGCGTGCCCACCTCCGCCGGCTACGGAGTGGCCTTCGGAGGGCTGACCGCGCTGGCGTCCATGCTCGCCTCCTGTGCGGCGGGGGTGGCGGCGGTGGGCATAGACGACGGGTTCGGCGCGGGCACCATCGCCGCCCGGGTGGCTCGGGCCGCGGGTGGCGCGCGATGAGCCGGCTCCTCTACCTCGACTGCGTCGGGGGTGCGGCGGGCGACATGGTGCTCGGAGCGCTGCTCGACGCGGGCGCATCCATCGAGCGGGTGCGTGGTGGCCTCGCCGGGCTCGGCGTGCCGGGGCTCGAGGTGCGCGTCGGGAGGGCGACGCGCCACGGGATCGACGCCGCCCGCGTCGAGGTGAGCGCCGGCCCCGACCAGCCCCACCGGCGATGGAGGGACGTGCGCGAGATGATCGCGGGCGCGGGATTGCCCGAGCGAGCTTCAGCGCGCGCGCTCGCGGTCTTCCGGGCGCTGGCCGAGGCCGAGGGGCGCGTGCACGGGCTCCCGGCCGACGAGGTCCGCTTCCACGAGGTGGGGGAGGCCGACGCCCTCGCCGAGGTGTGTGGCGCGGCGCTCGCCCTCGAGGACCTCGACGTCGAGCGCGTGCAATGCTCGCCGCTCGCGCTCGGGCGCGGGACCGTCGAGGCCGCGCACGGCCGGCTCCCGCTTCCCGCCCCCGCGGTGCTCGAGCTCCTGCGGGGGGTCCCCGTGCAGGGCTCGGACGCCGGCGCCGAGACCGTCACCCCGACGGGCGCGGCGCTGTGCGTGGCGCTGTCCGAGGGCTTCGGCGAGATTCCGGCCATGCGCCTCGAGACGGTGGGCAACGGGGCGGGGGGGCGCGACGGCGGTCCGGTGCCGAACCTGGTTCGCGCGCTGGTGGGGGAGCCGCTCGAGGTGGGCGACACAGGATCCGAAGGGCGCGTCTCCCTCCTCGAGACCAACCTCGACGACGTGGCCGGGGAGCTGCTGCCCGACGCCGCCGCGGCCTCGTTCGCGGCCGGGGCCCTCGACGTGTGGACGACCCCGGTCCAGATGAAGAAGGGACGGCCGGGCGTCGTGCTCTCCGCGCTCGCGCGCCCCGAGGACGAACGCGCGGTGGCTCGCGCCATGGTGCGGGAGACCGGCACGCTCGGTGTGCGTACGGCCGACCTGCGGCGGCTCGAGCTCGCCCGTGAGTGGCGAACCGTCCAGGTGGGCGGCGAGGCCGTGCGCGTCAAGGTCGGGCGACTCGACGGCGTGCCGACGAGCGTCGCGCCCGAGCACGAGGACTGCCGCCGGGCGGCGGAGCGGACGGGGCGCAGCGTGCGCGCGGTCTGGGCGGCGGCACTCCTCGCCGCCTCCGGCGACGGGGCGCCCGGGCGCGATGGCTGACCTCGACCGCCGTCGCGAGGCGCTCGAGCGGCGTCTCCGTGATCTCGGGAGCGTGGTCGTGGCCCTCTCCGGGGGCGTCGACTCGTCGCTCGTGGCCGCGGTCGTCGCGCGCGAGCTCGGCTCGCGGGCGCGCGCCGTGGCCGCGGCCTCTCCGGCGCTTGTCACCGGGGGATTCGACGGCG
>JBPCQB010000025.1:0-18469 GCA_050998555.1 Thermoleophilaceae bacterium | reverse complement strand
CCGCCGCCGGACGCGAGAGGTGCCTCAGGCGCCCGGCGGTGAGGACGGCCCCGCCGCGCGAGACGCCGGGGACCAGAGCGGCCGCCTGGGCGAGCCCGGCGGCCAGGTGATCGCCCGGCGTGAGCGCCCGGCGCCGCGCCTGAGCCCCGTCCGCGGCGACGAGCGCGAGCCCGGCCACCACCTGCATGGCCGCGACGGCCCGCGGGCTGGAGCCCCGATCCTCGATGGCCCCACCGAGGGCCGCGCCCACGACCACCGGCGGCCCGAGAGCCAGTAGTGCCTCGCCGCCGCCCCGAAGATCGACGCCGCGGAGCCCGGCCGCCACCTGCCGGCGCAGGGCGAGTCCGAGCCCGGCGGCCGTGCCCAGGTGCACGGCCACCTCAAAGGCCCTGCGCTGGGCGGCCGTGAGCCCGTCATAGGGCCAGCCCAGCATCCGCGGCAAGAGGATCAGGTGGGCCGAGCTAGAGACGGGCAGCAGCTCGATCGGCCCGTGCAGCGCGCCGAGCGTCGCAGCCCGGGCCGCGGTGAGCGCCGCGCCGGTGCCCGGGCGGCCGAGGACCCGGCTCAGGCCGCGGTTCGGGCCGGCGGTGCGTCCGCGGACGGGCGCCCGGTCGAGCCGGCGCCGTCCGACCCGGGTCCCTCTCCGCCGCCGCCTCGGCGCGATCCGCGGCCCCGACGCGCTCGCACGATGAGCCAGATCCCTCCGACCACGATCAGCGCGGCCACCGCGTAGTCGATGTAGTGCAGCGAGTCGCGCCACGCCGTCCAGCGCTCCCCGACGGCCAGGCCGATGTAGGTGAGCATGAGCATCCACGGCACGCAGCCCGCGAGGGTCAGCACCGAGAAGCGCCAGAACGGCATCCTCGCCACTCCGGCGGGCAGGGAGATGAACGTGCGGACGATGGGCATGAGCCGGGTGAAGAAGACCGTGGAGGAGCCGTGGCGGGCGAACCAGCGATCGGCGGTGTGGAGGTGGCTGATGCGGATGCCCACCTTGCGGCCGTGCTTCTCGATCAGGTCGACGCGCCCGTAGTAGCCCACCGCGTAGGCGATCCACGATCCCACGAGGTTGGCCACCGAGCCGACGGCCACGGCCGCGAACAGCGTGTACTCGCCGCGGGCCACGTTGAACCCGGCGAACAGCATCGTGGTCTCGCTCGGGATGGGGATGCAGGCGCTCTCGAGCACCATGAGCACGAAGATTCCGACGAGCCCGAGCTGCTCGACCACGTACACGGCGAAGTTCACGATCGGCTCGGTGAGGGACTGGGCGAGGAGCGCCACGGCGCGGGCTAGGGTAGCCGCCGGTGCCCGTCCCGCTGTTCGCCACCTCGCTCGCCGGGCGGCAGGAGGAGATCGCCCTGAAGCTGGCCGAGGTCACCGCCTCCGGCCGCTACATCCTCGGCCCCGAGGTCGACGCCTTCGAGGCGGAGTTGGCCCTCTACCTCGGCGTCCGTCACTGCGTGGGCGTGGGCAACGGCACCGACGCGATCACGATCGCGTTGCGCGCCCTCGGCGTGGGCCCGGGCGACGAGGTGGTGCTCCCCTCCTTCACGTTCTACGCGACGGCGGAGGCGACCGTGAACGCCGGCGCGACGCCGGTGTTCTGCGACGTCGATCCCGCCACCTTCTGCGTGACCGAGGAGACCGTGCGCGCGGCGCTCACTCCCCGCACGCGCGCGATCGTGCCCGTGCACCTGTTCGGCAACGTCGCGCCGGCGGAGGAGCTGCGCGACCTCGGCGTGGCGGTGCTGGAGGACGCCGCTCAGGCTGCCGGGGCGATCCGCGCCGGGCGCCGCGCCGGCGCCCTCGGGCACGCGGCCACGTTCTCGTTCTTCCCGTCGAAGAACCTCGGCGGCCTGGGCGACGGGGGCGCCGTGGTCACCGACGACGACGAGGTGGCCGCCGTGGCGCGCCGTCTGCGCTTCCACGGGTCCGAGGACAAGCGCACGCACACCGAGGTGGGCTACAACTCGCGCCTCGACTCGCTCCAGGCCGCGGTGCTGCGGGTCCTGCTTCCCGACCTCGACGCTGCGAACGCGGCCCGCCGGGCGGCGGCGGGCGCGTACCGGGAGCACGGGCTGCACGATCTCCTCGAGCCTCCCTACGTCGAGCCGGGGGTGGAGCACGCCTACCACCTCTACGTCGTCCGGACCGAGAGCCCCGACGAGTTGGCCGCGGCCCTGGCGGCGCAGGAGATAGGGGCCCGTGGCTACTACCGCACGCCGGCCCACCGCCAGCCCGCGATGGCACGTTGGGCGCCGGCCGACGGCGCACTGCCGGGCACCGACCAGGCGGCGCGCACGAACCTCGCGCTGCCGATGGGCCCCGACCTTCGCGAGCGCGACGTGGCCGAGGTCCTCGACGCGTGCGAGAAGGCACTGGCACCGGTCTGAGACGGCGTCCGACGCGCCGGAAGGGAGGCTGGGAGGGCCGGCGAATCATGCCTAGACTTCCCTGGTTCCGGTGAAAGCGCGACTACTCCACTCCGTCCACGTCCGGCGCTCGGTGCAGGTGACGATCGACGCGGTGCTCGTCGCGCTGGCGTTCTACCTCGCGTTCGCGCTGCGCTTCGACGGCGGCATCCCCGCGCGCTACCAGGAGTTGCTCGTGGTCACGCTGCCGTGGGTCATCCTCGGCAAGCTCCTGATCTTCACGGTCTTCGGCCTCTACCACAAGCTCTGGCGCTTCGTGGACCAGCGCGACCTGCTGGCCATCGGCCGCGCCGTGGTGGTGTCGAGCCTCGTGCTCGTCGGCGGCCTCTTCCTGCTCTCCCCGGGCCCGGTGGGGCCACCGCGTGGGGTCATCGCGCTCGACTTCCTGATCTGCCTGCTGATCGTCGGGGGCTCGCGCTTCGCCGTGCGGTCGCTGGTCGAGCGGCCCTTCTGGGATCCGCTCGCCCACCGCAACGCGCGCGAGGTCCTGATCGTGGGAGCGGGCAACGGCGGCCAGTCGGTGGCCTTCGAGCTGCGGCGCAACCCCGAGCTGCGCACCTACCCGATCGGCTTCGTCGACGACGACCCGCGCAAGCAGGGGATGAAGGTGGCCGGCCACAAGGTGCTCGGCTCGACCTGGGACCTGCCGCGCATCCTCGACGACGCAGAGCCCGACGAGGTGGTCATCGCCATCCCCTCGGCTCCGGGCGAGCTGCGCCAGCGCGTGGTCACCGCCTGCCGGGCCCGCGGCATCCCCGTGCGGACGCTGCCGACCGTATTCGAGCTGCTCTCCGGCGGCGTGGAGCTCATGCGCCAGGTGCGCGAGGTGAAGGTCGAGGACGTGCTCGGCCGCGAGCCGGTGCGCGTGGCCATCGACCGCGTGGGCGCCTACCTGGCCGACGAGGTGGTGCTCGTCTCCGGCGCCGGCGGCTCGATCGGCGCCGAGCTCTGCCGGCAGATCGCGCGGGTGCGGCCCAAGCGGCTCGTGCTCCTCGACAACGCGGAGAACAACCTCTTCGAGATCCGCCGGGAGCTGGCCGACGACCGCCACTTCGCCCGGACGGTGTCGGTGCTCGCCGACTGCAAGGACGCGGTGCGCATGGAGGAGGTGCTGCTCGAGCACCGCCCCTCGGTGGTGTTCCACGCGGCCGCCTACAAGCACGTGCCGCTGATGGAGGAGAACCCGATCGAGGCCGTGCGCAACAACGCGGTGGCCACCCGCATCGTCGCCGCGGCGGCCGGGCACGCCGGAGCCGCCCGGTTCGTGCTCGTCTCCACCGACAAGGCGGTCACACCATCGACCGCGATGGGCGCCTCGAAGGCGCTGGCCGAGTGGGCGGTAGAGGCCGCGCAGCACCGGTTCCCGGACACGCGCTACTCGGCGGTCCGCTTCGGGAACGTGCTGGGCTCCTCCGGGTCGGTGGTGCCGATCTTCCGCCGCCAGATCGCGGCCGGGGGCCCGGTCACGGTCACCGACCCCGCGATGACCCGCTACTTCATGACGATCCCCGAGGCGGTCCAGCTCATCATCCGCTCCGGGTCTCTCGCTGCCGGCGGCGAGATCTTCGTGCTCGAGATGGGGGACCCGGTCCGCATCCTCGACCTCGCCCGCAACATGATCCGCCTGTCGGGGCACGAGCCCGACGAGGACATCGCCATCGACATCGTCGGACGGCGCCCGGGCGAGAAGGTGCACGAGGAGCTGTTCAACCCGGACGAGCGTCCTCAGCACACGCCCGCGGAGAAGATCGTCTCTGCGTCGCGTGCGCCGCTCGACCCGCTCTGGGTGGACGACGCATTCGGTCGGGTGGAGGAGCTCGTCTACTCCGGCGATGCGTCCTCGCTGGCTGCCACGGTCTCCACGCTGGCCGCCGAGTGCGCCGGCGCGCTGGCCGCATCCTCCTCGCCCTCCTCACCGCACTAGCGCCCCGCCCCGGCTCCCGCCGCCAGGCGCGAGCGCTCCGCCCCCGTCACTAAGGTCCAGCCCAGGCATGGAAGTCCTCCAGATCGTGGAGCGGGTCGGTGCGTACGCCGGCTTCGCGGCCGTCATCGGCCTCGCCGTGCTATCGGCCCTCTACTTCTCCCAGGCCCGCGACCTGCGGCGTCTGCGGGAATGGGCCGGGCGCGCCCCCGAGCGCGTGTCCCCTCCCCCCGCGGGAACGGGCCCCATGCGCCCAGCGCCGCGACAGGGGGGGCCGGCCGCGTCGCGTGGTGGCGCGGGAACGGCGGGCCGCGGGACGGTCGCGCCCTCGGCCGTCGCGGGAGCGCCAGGCGTTGGTGAGGACCCGGCCGGAGCCTCCGCCTCCGGCGAGGCGCCCGCCACGGCGCTCGCCGAGCCCGAGGAGCCCGCCGCTCCGGGGATCGGTCGACCCGGATCGACCCGTCCGGGCGGCGCGCGGCCGGGCGCGGCGGCGGCCCGCAGCCGTCCTGCGGCGGCCTCGCCGGCCGCGGCTGCGCCGGAGCGCCGCGGGCTCGCCCCCCGGTACCTGGCCCTCGTGGCCGCGGGCGTCGTGGTCCTGGGCGGAGGGATCGCCTTCGGCGTCGTGCAGTACACGTCGACCCCGGAGGCGCCACCGCTCGCGCCACCGCCGGCGGGCGATCGGCCCATCGTCCCGTCCCAGGTGACCGTCTCGGTCCTGAACGGCACGGCGCAGCCCGGCCTCGCCGCGCAGGTCGGCGACCAGGTCGAGTCCGCGGGCTTCCGGCTCGGCAACGTGACCAACGCGGGCGACCAGCAGCGCGCGGAGTCGGTCGTGCTCTACTCGGAAGGAGGCGGGCGGGAGGCGCGCGCCGTCGGCCGCGAGCTCGACATCGCGCAGACCGAGCGCGCGGAGAACGGCGAGAGGGACCTGGCCGGTACGGCGCGGGTCATCATCGTCGTCGGCGCCGACATGGTCCAGGAGTAGCGGCCCGCGATGATCGCCTAGAGGTGGCCGACTTCCTCGACCTTCCCGCGCGCCCGTCCAAGCCCCGCGCGGAGGGGCTCACGCACGTGATCGATCCCGGGCTGACCGCGGCCGACGCCCGAGGGCTGATGGAGAGCGCCGGCGAGTACGTGGACCTCGTGCGGCTGGGATGGGGCTCCGCCTACGTGACGCGCGACCTCGACGAGAAGATCGCCCGCTACCGCGAGCACGGGGTGCCGGTGATGCTCGGCGGCACGATGACCGAGCTTGCCTGGCTGCGCGGGAAGGTCGACGACCTGCGGGGCTGGATCGGGAAGCTCGGCCTCGAGCACGTGGAGGTCTCGAGCGGCACGGTGGCCATCCCCGGCGAGGACAAGCTCGATCTGATCCGCACCCTGGCCCGGGACTTCACGGTGTTCGCCGAGGTCGGGGAGAAGGACCCCCAGGCGCTCATCGCCCCCTACCGCTGGGTGCAGATGATCCGCGAGTCGCTGGACGCCGGCGCCCACATGGTCGTGTGCGAGGGGAGGGCCTCGGGTGACGCCGGCATGTACCGCCCCGACGGCGAGGCCCGCACCGGCCTGATAGACGAGATCGCCCACGAGGTGGACGCCTCTCGCCTCATCTTCGAGGCGCCGCTCAAGCACCAGCAGGTGTGGTTCATCCATCACTTCGGCGCCAGCGTGAACCTCGGCAACATCCTCCCCGAGGACGTGATCTCCCTCGAGACCCTGCGCGTCGGCCTCCGGGCCGACACCCTGACGCTCTTTCACGGTCCGTGAGCTCGACCCCGGCGGGGGCTGTCCTGCTGGCGCGCCACGGGGAGACCGAGGACAACCGTCGCGCCCGGTTCCAGGGCCAGCTCGACACGCCGCTGAGCGACGCCGGGCGCGAGCAGGCGAACGCGCTGGCGGAGAGCCTCGAGGACGCCGAGATCGCCGCGCTGTACTCGAGCGCACTGAGCCGGGCCGTCGAGACCGCCGCGACCGTGGGCGAGCGGCTAGGCCTCGAGGTGGTGGTCGACCCGCGGTTGAACGAGTCGGGCATGGGCCTCTGGCAGGGGCGGCGCAAGACGGACATCGAACGCGAGGAGCCGGAGCGCTGGACGGCCTGGCGGCGCGGCGGCGCGTCCTTCCGCTTCCCTGCGGGCGAATCCCTCGGCGAGGTCCAGGCGCGCGTGATGGCTGCGCTGGAGGACGTACGCCGCGGTTCCCTCCCTGCACTGGTCGTCTGCCACGGCGGCTGTATACGGAGCGCCGTGGCCGCCGCCAGCCCGCGGGGGCTGCTCGCCTACCACGACATCGAGCCGGGCAACGCCTCCGTCGTCGCCCTCCCCGAGGAGGCGACCGTGGCGGCGATCCGGTGACGCCGCTGGCGCTGTCGTCCGGCGAGCTCGTCCGGGAGGTCGGCGTGGTGGCCGCCGCCCTGGCCGCTGCCGGCGCCTTTTTCCTGCCGGGCGCCCGGGCCCGCGCCGCGGCTGTGCTCTGCGTGCTCGTCCTCGCCCCGGCGCTGCTCGCCGCCGAGGTCTGGACCACGCCGCCACTCCTCTACCTGCGCTCCGCTCCGCTCCTGGCCCTCGGGGCGCTGACGGTGGGCGGCGCGGTGCTCGCGGCCCTAGCGGCCGTACTGCTCAGGCGTCCCGCGTGGCTCGCCCCGCTCGCGCTGGCCGCCCTCCCCTTCCGCGTGCCCGTGGTCGCGGCGGGACAGACCGCGAACCTGCTCGTGCCCCTCTACCTCGTGGTCGGCGCCGGAGGGCTGGCCTACGCGTGGGCCCGGCTTCGACCGCGTGGCCCCTCGGACCCGGTGCCGCGCGACCGCCCCGCCGGTCGCGTCGAGGTCGCCCTGCTCGGGGCGGTCCTCCTCTACGCGGTCCAGGCCTCCTACTCGACCGACTTCGCGCAGGCGCTCGAGAACGTGATCTTCTTCTATCTCCCGTTCGCGCTCCTGCTGAAGCTGCTCAGCGGCCTCGACTGGACGCCGGGGCAGCTCCGGCGCTGCCTCGCCGTCCTTGTGGTGCTGGCGCTCGCGTTCGTGCTGGTCGGGTTCGTCGAGTACGCCACGGGGCGTCTCCTGCTCAACCCCAAGGTCATCGCCTCGAACCAGTTCGAGTCCTTCTTCCGGGTCAACTCGCTCTTCTTCGACCCGAACATCTACGGCCGCTTCCTGGCCGTGGTCATGCTCGCGGTCACCGGCGCGCTGCTGTGGTCGCGGCGGACACGCACGATGCTGACTGCGGCCGGCGTGCTCGCGGTCCTGTGGGCGGGGCTCGTGCTCACCTTCTCGCAGTCGAGCTTCGCCGCGCTGCTCGTCGGGCTCGCGGTGCTGGCCGCGGTGCGCTGGGGCCCGCGGCCGGTGGCGCTCGCCGGCGGTGGCGCGGCGCTGGTGGCGGTGCTGGTCGTGTTGGCCGCGCCGGGGCTCCTGCGCCTCGATCTCGGCTCCGCGGACGCGCTCGACCAGGCCACCAGCGGTCGCATCGGGCTGATGGGCGGCGGACTGTCGCTCTGGGGGGAGCGACCGGTCCTCGGCCACGGATCGGGCTCGTTCTCCGAGCGCTTCCGTGATCGGGAGGAGGCGAGCTCCGAGACCGCCGTGGCCGCCTCGCACACCATCCCCATCACGGTGGGGGCGGAGCAGGGGGTGGTGGGGCTCGCCGTCTACCTGATCCTCCTCGGGGCGGCGGCCACCGTGCTCGTGCGCGGCCTGTCGGGGCTGCGCGACCGCGGGCCCCCCACCGTCGATGCGGTGGGCCGGGCCGTGGCGGCGGCGGCTTTCGCCGCGCTGTTCGTCCACACGCTCCTCTACGCCGCGTTCCTCGAGGACCCCCTCAGCTGGGCCATTCTCGCCGCGGCGCTCGGCCTCGGGGCCGGGTCGCTCCCTACCGACGGTCCCGTCGCTCGGAGCGCTCCCTCCGCCCCGTCCGACGCCGCTCGCGCTCCCGCCGCCGCCCCCGCCCACTCCGGGGCTTCCGGGCGGCGGTAGCTCCGCTCCGGCCGACGGGCTCGAACGCGTACTGGCTCGAGTACCCGGTGATGAAGAGCCGCTTCCCGTCGGAGACCGCCGGGTTGAACGCGCCGCGGCCGAACTGGAACACGCGCCGTCCGGAGCGCACGTCGAGGCCGAACGTCGCCTTTCGGCCGAGATCGGAGAAGTAGACCACCCGGCCGATCACGCTCGCCGCCCCGGAGATCTTGCCGCCGCTGCGGAAGCTCCAGCGCAGCCGGCCGCTGCGGGCGTCGAGCGCGTAGAAGCGGCCGTCGTAGGAGCCGACGTACACGGTCGGCGGGGTGCCCGGCACTCGGGCCACCGCCGGCGACGCGTAGACGTAGCCGCCGGTGGTGCGCGTCCAGGCCAGGCGACCGTCGCGGGCCGAGAAGGAGTAGACCTTGCCGTCGGTGTTCCCCACGTAGACCCGGCCGAAGGCCACCGCGGGGGTGGAGTAGAAGTTGCCGGCGCGGCCGAGGGCCCGGCCCTCGGTTCCGGCGGTCCACAGACGGCGTCCGTCGCTCGCGCGGAGCGCGGTCACCCTGCCGCCGTAGCCGCCGAAGTAGATGCGCCCGCGCCAGTAGGTGACCGCGCCCTTCACCGCTCCTGCGGCGCGATGGGTCCACAGGCGCCGTCCGTCGCGGGAGCGCAGCGCGTACACCGTGCCGTCCTCGCTGCCGAAGTACACGCGCCCGCGCATGGCGAGCGGGGAGGACTCCGAGCGGCTCGGCAGCCCGCGCGCCCACGCGGTGCGGCCGGTGCGGGCGTTCAGCGCGACGATCCGCCGTGAGAGGGTGGTGATGAACACCCGCCCGCGCGACCACGACGGCGACGACGCCGCGAGCCGGGCCACGCGTCGGCGCCAGCGCACCGCTCCGGTGCGGGTGGAGATGGCCATGGCCAGGCCGGAGTTGTTGACGAGGAACAGCGTCTGCTTGGCCAGCACCGGCTGGAACTCGAGGAGCTTCGAGCCCGAGACGCTCCACGCGCGGCGGAACGGTGGTCGCAGCTCCGACGGCAGGTAGTGGGTGCGGGCCTCGTCGTAGCCGTAGGTGGGCCAGATGATCCGCTCCTCGCCGGCGGCCCGCTCGCCCTCCTCGTCCTCGAAGGCCACCCCCGGGTCCTCCACGTCTCCCGGTGCGCGCAGCAGCGCGTAGGCGCCCGCGACGCCGACGAGCAGGGTCACGAGCGCGACTGCCGCGAGGAGCCACCGACGCCGCGGGGAGAGACGCGACATCGGCGTGATCCTACGGCCCGGGCCGAGCTCGCCGGTTGTAGGCCGCGGCGGCCTCGCGTAGGCCCTCCCCGCACCAAGGGCGCAGCGCCTGGGCGGCGTGGAGCATGTAGCGCTGCGGCTGGTGCCCCGGCAGCACGACGGCGGCGAGCGCGCGCAACATGTACGGCCAGGCCGAGAGCACGCGCACCAGGGCCGCCACCGCCGCCGCGTGGTGCTTGCGCATGTACCGGTCCCGCCCGCGGTGGAACTCGACGATGCGCCGCCGTGCGGAGCGGAGGTCGGACGAGAGCTGCTCGTGGTGGATGGCTCGCGCCGACGGCACGAGCAGCGTGGTCCAACCGCGATCGGCCAGTCGCCTACAGAGGTCGGTCTCGTCCGAGTAGACGAAGAACGCCGGGTCGAGGTGACCCACCTCCGCGGCGGCCGCACGGCGCACGAGCATCGCGCTCGACTGCGCCCAGTCGACCCGTCGCGTGCCGGTCCCGCCGCTCTGGACCGTGAAGCGACGATGGACGAGCAGCACCGCGGCCAGCGCCGTCGCCATCCCCGGGAAGCGCCATGCACACGGCTGCGGCCGTCCGGCGGGATCGAGCAATGCCGCCGCGGCGACCCCGGCCACCGGGTCGGCCTCGAGCGCCTCGACCAGCGCGGCGGGGGCACCCTCGCACAGCTCGGCGTCCTCGTTCAGCAGCAGGCAGTAGCGGCCGCCGGCGGCGCGCAGGAGCGTCGAGTCGTTATCCGCCTTGCCGGTGCGGCGCTCGAGGGCGATGAGCCGCGTGTCGCCGCCCCGGGCGACCACCGCCGCCGTGGAGCCGTCGTCGGAGGCGTTGTCGAGCACGAGAACCTCGTGATCCACCCCGGGCGGCGTCGTGCGCTCGATGGCGTCGAGGCAGCGCATGAGGTGCTCGCGACCGTTGGTGTTCACCACGCAGTAGGAGAGGAGCACGCTCAGGTCGCGGCCGCCGATGCGGCGTCTTCCAGGTGGTCGTCGCCCCAGAACGGCACGTTGCCCACCAGCACCGTCGGCACGCCCGGGACGCCGGCGGCCATCGCCTCGTCCGGCCACCCTTTGAGCGTGCCCTTGACGTCGCCGCGGTCGAGCAGCCCGGGCTCGACGCCTGCCATCGTCGCTACCTCCGCAGGGTCGTGCAGCGGCAGCATCGAGTAGCTCTTGTCGGGCCATCCGGCGGGAAGGCGAAGCGGCGGCAGTCCCCGTTCGGCGACCCGTCGCTCGCACTCGGCCACGCCTTCCGCGCGGCGCGAGTCGAGCGACCACGGGATCCGGCCCTGCGCCCTGAGCAGAAAGGGAAAGGCGATCGGGCGCCAAGCCGGCACGTCGGAGAACACGGCTTCGATCCGCCGCGCGGCCAGGTAGGCGTACGGGGAGTTGAAGTCGAAGTAGGAGACCGGAGCGCTCGGCGAGGAGGCGGCAAGTGCGGCGCTGGCGGATGCCGATGGTCGACCGATCACGGGAAGCCGGAGTCCTAGCACGAGCTCCGGTGGTGAGGCGCGACGTGCGGCCATGGAAGAGACGTCGGCACCCGCCGAGCGCGATCTTCGCCGAGGTGCTGTGCGTTCGGTCCGCGGGCACCCTGAAGAGCGAGGGCCGTACAGCTGACCGACCGAAGAGAGACTCGAATGACCCAGATCGTCCTGTTCCACTCCGTCCTCGGCGTGGCGGCCCGGGGTGATCGACGCCGCGGAGCGTCTACGCGCCGCCGGGCACGAGGTCGAGGTCGTCGACCAGTACGGCGGGCGCGTCTTCGACGACTACACCGAGGCGTCCGCGTACGCCGAGCAGATCGGCTATGCGGTCCTCATGGAGCGTGCGATCACCGCTGTCGCGCATCTGCCCGACGGATTCATCGCGGCCGGCTTCTCGAACGGCGGCGGGATGGCGGAGTACCTGGCGACCCAGCGACAGGTCGCCGGCGTGCTCATGCTCTCCGCGGCGCTGCCCCTCGGCATGCTCGGTGCCTCCGAGTGGCCGGGCGGCGTGCCCGCGCAGATCCACTACACGCTCGAAGACCCCTTCCGAGAGCAGGAGTGGATCGACGCGCTCGCAGAGACGGTCCGCTCCGCGGGCGCTCCTCCGGAGGTCTTCGACTACCCGGGCAGCGGGCACCTGTTCACCGATGCCTCCCGGCCGGAGGAGTACGACCCCGATGCCGCCGCGACGCTCTGGCGGCGCGTCCTCGACTTCTGTACGACCCACGCGCCCACCGCGTAGATGCGCTCCCGCGAGGAACCGGAGGCCCCGATCGACCTTCACTACGTCGCCGAGGACTCCGGCCCGCGAGACGGTCACCCCGCACCGATGAGTTCCGCCCGCCCGCCCGGTCTACAGGTTCGACCAATCACCACCCTCGTCAAGGAGAACTTGCTATGAGCGCTGCCACACCAACCCAGACGACCCTCTCGAACATCGGCGTGGTCATGTTCGCCGTCGCCGACCAGGACGCGGCCCTCGCCTTCTACACCGAGAAGCTCGGCTTCGAGGTGCGCGGCGACTCGCGCTTCGGTGAGCACGGCGAGATGCGCTGGCTCGAGGTCGCCCCGCCCGGGTCGCGGGCGCGCCTCGCGCTCAACCCGCCGATGGGCGGCGAGCCCGGCGGCAGTTCGATCGGTGTCGAGACGGCGGATGTCCTGGGCGAGCACGCGCGCCTGAGCGCCGTCGGCGGCATCGACATCGACCCGGAGCCGATGCGCCCGCCCGGCGCTCCGCTCATGTTCATGCTGCGCGATCGGGACGGCAACCACATCGTCGTGGTGGAGGAGCCGCCCGCCGCGTAGTCGGCCGCCACCGACCCGCAACCGAGAGGCCAGAGCATGTCCATCGAACACGTCCTCGCAGTGATGCCCGTCACCGACATCGAACGGGCCGACGCGTGGTACGAGGCGCTCTTCGCGCGCCCTGCCGACAATCGGCCCATGCCGACCCTCGTGGAGTGGCAGGTGACCGATACGGGCTGGGTCCAGGTCACGGTCGACCCCGACCGTTCGGGATCGGCGCAGCTCAACCTGGCCGTCGACGACCTCGCC
This sequence comes from Thermoleophilaceae bacterium, assembly GCA_050998555.1. Lineage (GTDB taxonomy): Bacteria > Actinomycetota > Thermoleophilia > Solirubrobacterales > Thermoleophilaceae > JACCZP01. Next base: position 5,867 of record JBPCQB010000025.1, on the reverse strand, counting down.
GCGACGAGGAAGGAGATCTCAGAGCGGGGTCTGTCCCCCGGCGACACGGTAGCTGCGAACAAGGGCGTCGAGCTCTCGGCGATCGACGACCCCGACGGCAACGTCGTCACCCTGATCGGCGGCTTCCGCGTCCACTACTGAGGGGAGCGTCACAAGCCCGTCGGGCGGGCTATCGCGACGCATCGGCGGCGTGGCGAACGAGCGTCGTCAGCACGTCCGCGATCTGCTCGCGGATCGCCGCGTCGGCGATCGTGCCGTCGGGACCGATGGCGTCACGCAGGACCGGGATCCCCGCGCAGGCCCCTTCGACGATGTCCGCCCCCACGTAGCCCAGCACCTTGCGTAGCGACTCGTGAGCGTCCGCCGCCCCCGTCGGGGCCGCGGGGCCGGACACGTTGATCCACGCCAGCGGCTTTCCGTAGGTGCCCGCATCGCCGACGGTCCACTCGAGCAGGTTCTTGAACGCGCCGGGCAGCGCTCCGGCGTACTCGGGCGTGCAGAGCAGCAGCGCGTCCGCCGCCCGGACATGCGCCCGTAGATCGGCGACGGCGTCGGGCTGGCGCTCACCCTCGCGATCGTCGTCGGGGTTGAAGTGCGGCAGACCGTCCATGCCGCCGTAGAGGACCGTCGTCACCGCGTCGGGGACAACCGCCTGCGCCGTGCGCAGCGCCGCGGTGTTGGTCGACCCCGCGCGCAGGCTGCCCGAGATCAGCAGGATCGCGATCGGGGCGCCCTCGTCGGGCGAGGACCCCCGGTCGCGCTCCGAGCCGTGTCTCATCTCGCCGCTCGCAGCCAGGTCAGCACCTCGTGAGCGTGCTCGTTCGGCGGGAAGATCGGGTAGAAGACGTGCTCGACCACGCCGTCGCGGACGACGAAGGTCAGCCGCTTGAAAAGCGTCGAGCCTCCGGCCTCGAAGGTCGGCAGTCCCAGCGCCTCGACGAGGCGGAGGCCGGTGTCCGAGAGCAGCGCGAACGGAAGGCCGAGGCGCTCGACGACCTCGCGCTGGTAGTCACGGTCCTGACTTGACAGCCCGAACACCTGCGAGGCCCCGGCGTCGGTCAGGTCCGCGTGGTGATCGCGGAAGTCACACGCCTCGGTTGTGCAGCCGCGGGCTCCGGGGATGGTGTCCCAGCCCTTCGGCAGGTCGATGCCCGGGCGGCCGGTCAGCGGATAGACGTAGACCACCGCGCGCCCCGCGCCAAGCCTGTCGAGCGCGACGCTCCCCCCGGAGGTGCTCGGAAGCGTCATCTGCGCGGCCGGGAGCCCCGCAAGGTGATCGGCCGCCCCGTCGTCTTCGGGCACGGGCAGATTCGCTGGAAGTCGGTTCGGGTCGTTCACGGGTCTCCTCGCCGGACGAGGAAGACCCTACGGCTCAATCCCACTTGATGCCAACGGCGCAACCTGCTTTCTTTCCCTCCGTGCCGGAGCTGCTGACCATCGGCGAGGTCTCGCGCCGGAGCGGCGTCGCCTCCTCGGCGCTCCGCTTCTACGAGGAGCGAGGCCTGATCACCTCCGAGCGGGCCGGCTCCGGTCACCGACGCTACGCGCGGCCCGTCCTGCGGCGGATCGCCTTCATCGTGTTCGCCCAGCGGGTCGGGCTGACGCTCGCCGAGATCGGCAGCGAGCTCGCCAAGCTGCCCGAGGGACGCGTACCGGTCCGCCGCGACTGGGAGCGTCTCTCGCGCCGGTGGAGCACCCGGATCGACGAGCGGATCGCGGAGCTCGAGCGCTTGAAGGCAGGACTCACCGAGTGCATCGGATGCGGCTGCCTCTCCCTCGCCCGCTGCAAGCTGACGAATCCCGACGACCGCGCGGCGAGCCATGGACCCGGCCCGCGCTACTGGGTCGGCGACCCGGTGGCGGGGGCCTGACCCGGGCGCCTACGGCCGGTTACGAGCGACCCGCCTATTAGCCTGCCGCCGCGGTGAGGGTCCAGCTCGTCGACCCCTCCGCGTTCACACCGCCCTACGACCACGCGCTGAGCGCCGCGCTGGCCCGCGCGGGGGTCGACGTCGAGCTCGTCACCAGCCGGTTCCCCTACGGCCCGGTCCCCACCGCGGAGGGCTACCGCGTGAGCGAGGCGTTCTATCCGCTCAGCGCTCGCCTCGGCCCGCGCGCCCGCGGCCGCGCGGCGCTCAAGCTCGCCGAGCACGTGCCCGGGATGCTCGCGCTGCGCCGGCGCACACGCCGAGCCAACCTCGTCCACTACCAGTGGCTCACGGTCCAGCCCCTCGACGTGCACCTGCTCCCGCCGAAGCGCCCGCGGGTGCTCACCGCCCACGACGTCCTTCCGCGCGAGCCGCGCCCCGGGCAGCTGGCCGCCACGCGGCGGCTGGTACGGCGGATGGACGCGGTCGTGGTGCACTCCGAGCACGGCGCGCGGCGCCTGCGCGAGGAGCTCGGCGCCGAGGCCGGCCGCGTCCGGGTCATCCCACACGGGGCCTTTGACCATCTCACCCGGCAGCCGACAGAGATGCCGTTGCCGCCGGACCTGGCCGAGGTCCCTGGCCCCGTGGTGCTCTTCTTCGGGCTCCTCCGTCCCTACAAGGGCCTCGACGTCCTGCTCGCGGCCTTTCGCGAGGTCGAGGGGGCCGAGCTGTGGGTGGTGGGGATGCCGCGGATGGACCTGGCTCCGCTCGAGGACCTGGCCCGCCGCGCGCCGGGGACGGTGAGGTTCGTGCCCCGGTTCGTGACCGACCCCGAGATCCCGAGCTTCTTCCGCCGGGCCGATCTGGTGGTGCTCCCCTACCGCGAGATCGACCAATCGGGCGTGCTCTACACCGCCCTGGCCTTCGGCAAGCCGCTCGTGCTCTCCGACGTCGGCGGCTTCGGCGAGGTGGCGCGGGAGCACGGCGCCGGGCGCCTGGTGCCTCCGAGCGACCCGCACGCCCTGGCCGCGGCGCTCCAGGAGCTGCTCGCCGACCCGCTCGCGCGTGAGCGCCTCGGCGCCGCCGCGGGGCGCGCCGCGGCCGGCTCCCACTCGTGGGATGCCGTGGCCTCGCGCACGGTCGCGCTGTACCGCGAGCTGCTCGCCTGAGGCGACCGGGCAGGGCCGCGGACCGCGACTCGGCGGCGGGAGTGGTGTTCGTACAGACAGCGCCGCATCGACGCCCTCGAAGGCCCAGCGAGCGCTCCCCGCACCCCCCCTCAGGAGAGGACATCCAATGCCGACCACCCGTCGCCGGCAGGCGTTCGCCTGCCTGCTCGCCGCCGCCATCGCGCTCGCCGTGCTGGCCCCCTCGGCGCTCGCCGCCCCGATCCTCGGGATCGGCGACCAGAAGCCCGAGACCTTCCAGGATCCGCTGTTCAAGCAGCTCGGGGTCAAGCGCACCCGCGTGTTCACCCCGTACGACTCGATCTTCCGCGACCCCGTGCGTCTCGACCAGTGGATCCGCTCCGCCCAGGCCGCAGGCCTCGAGCCGCTGATCTCCTTCGAGAAGCCGGCGTCCATGACCTGTCCGGGGTCGGGCTGCCGCCCGGTGAGCCCGGCCGCCTACGAGCGGGCGTTCAAGGCCTTCCGGGCCAAGTACCCGGAGCTGCGGATCATCTCGCCGTGGAACGAGGCCAACAGCGGGACGCAGCCCACCGGGCGCAACCCGCGCTACGCCGCGCTCTACAACAACATCGTCCGCGCGAACTGCCGCAACTGCCGGATCGTGGCCGCCGACGTGCTCGACATCTCCAACATGCGCCGCTGGGTGCGGACCTTCCAACGCACCGCCAAGGGCAACCCGCGCCTGCGCATCTGGGGCCTGCACAACTACGGGGACGTCAACCGCTTCCGGACGAGCGGCACGCGCACCCTGCTCGCCGAGACGCGGGGGAGGATCTGGCTGACGGAGACCGGCGGGCTGGTGACCTTCCGGACCGCCGGGGGGCGCACCGCGTTCCCGCCGAGCGAGGCCCGCGCCGCGCGGGCGATGACCTATCTCCTTGGTCGCCTCCGCCGGATCGGCGGCTCGCGCATCGAGCGGATCTACCTCTACAACTGGCGGCCGCTCGCCAGCGGGAGTGACCGCTTCGACGCCGGCCTGCTCCGGCCCGACGGATCGCCGCGCGAGGTGTACTCGATCGTCAACCGCTACCGCACCCTCATCCGCTAGGGCGCGGGCCGGGGCGCGCAGTAGCGTCCGGCGCCGATGCTGAAGACCGTCCTCTGGGGCTCACTCGGACTCCTCGCCTACACGCACGCCGGCTACCCGGTGCTGCTCTGGGCGCTGGCGCACGGACGGCGAGAACCCGCCCGCCTGCGTGGCGAGACGCCGACGGGCGGGGGCGCAACGGTACCGACCGTCTCCCTGATCGTCGCCGCGCACGACGAGGAGCAGGTGATCGCGGGCAAGGTCGAGAACGCCCTCGAGCTCGACTATCCGCGCGAGCGCCTCGAGGTCGTGGTGGCCTCCGACGGATCGTCCGATACGACCGTGGAGCGCGCCCGCGAGGCCGGTGCCGACGTCGTGCTCGACCTGTCTCGCGGGGGCAAGATCCGCGCCCAGGACGCCGCCGTCGAGCGCTCGCAGGCCGACGTCGTGGCCTTCTCCGACGCCAACGCGACGTGGGAGCCTGACGCCCTCCGGGCGCTCGTCCACCCCTTCACCGATCCCCGCGTGGGCTACGCCTGCGGCCAGGTGCGATTCATCGACGAGGCGGGGTCGAACCAGGAGGGCCTCTACTGGCGCTACGAGATGGCCGTGCGCGAGCTCGAGTCCCGGCTCGACGGCGTGACCGGGGGCAACGGCGCGATCTACGCCACGCGCCGGGAGGCCTACCTGGTCGTCGACCCGCGGATGGGCCACGACCTCTCGTTCCCGTTCAACATGGTCAAGCGCGGATGGCGGGCGGTGTACGTGCCGGACGCGCGCGCGCAGGAGAAGATGGTGCCCACGCTCGAGGGCGAGTTCGCCCGCAAGCGCCGCATGATGAGCCACATGTGGCCGATCGTGCTCCGCGGCGGGATGCTCTCACCGCGCGGCTACTCCCCTCTATACGCGCTCGAGGTCGCCTCGCACCGCGTGCTGCGCTACGTCTCGCCGTTCCTGCACGCCGCCGCGCTCGTGGCCGCCGCCGCGCTCGCCGGCCGGGGACCCGCCTACCGCGCCGCGCTGGGCCTCCAGCTCGCGCTGCTCGGCGCCGCGGCCCTCGAGCCGGTCGCACCCACCCGGCCACTCCGGGTCGCCCGCTACTACGTGCTGGTCACCGCGTCGCTGGCCGCCGGCCTCCTCGACTGGCTGCGCACCGGCACGCCCGCGGAGTGGGAGAAGGCGGAGGGCACCCGGTGAGCCGGCCCCTCGACGTCCTCCTGGCCGCGCTGGCCCTGGTATTGGCCGCGCCGGTGCTCGCCGCGGCTGCGCTGGCCGTCCGCCTCGAGAGCCGCGGCGCGGTGCTCTTCCGCCAGCGCCGGGTGGGGCTCCACGGCGCGCCGTTCGAGATGCTCAAGCTGCGGACCATGGTCTCCGGCGCCGAGGGGGTCGGCGCGGGCCTCGCCGTGAACCACGGCGACCCACGGATAACCCGCGTGGGCGCGGTGCTGCGGCGCCTCTCGCTCGACGAGCTGCCGAACCTCGTGAACGTCCTGCGTGGGGACATGGCCGTGGTCGGTCCGCGACCCACGATCCAGGCCCAGGTGGACCGCTACACCGAGCGCCAGCGGCGGCGGCTCGAGGTCAGGCCGGGCATCACCGGATGGGCGCAGGTGAACGGCCGCGCGTCGCTGCCCTGGCCCGAGCGCATCGAGCTCGACGTGTGGTACGTGGAGAACCGCTCCACGCTCCTCGACCTGAGGATCATCGCCCGCACGGCCCGCGTGCTGGCGCACGGCGAGGGCCTCTACAAGGGGGACACCGGCGGATGGCGCGAGCCGGCGTAGC
>JBPCQB010000124.1:0-3173 GCA_050998555.1 Thermoleophilaceae bacterium | reverse complement strand
GGTCGGAGCGGGTGGCTCCGCGGCCGGGGTGCCCGGCCCGCGCGGGCCCCGTGGCGAACGCGGCCCCCAAGGCGAGCGCGGCCCGCGAGGGTAGGGTCCACTCGGGTGGTCGACCCCCAGTCCTCACGGACCCCTCCCGTCTCCTCCGACGTCCAAGCCCTCGAGGCCGAGGGCCGTGCGCTGAGCGATCGGCAGGGCCCCTCGCCGGCGCTCGACGTGGGGGTTCCCCGCTGGGTCAGGTCGACGGCGGTCTACTCGTGGGCGTTCGTGGGCCTGGCGCTGGCCACCGCGGGGCTCGCCTATGCCCTCGCCTGGATGGCGACGATCGTCATCCCGCTCGTGGTCGCGCTGTTCCTCACGGCACTCCTCGGCGGCCCGACCGGCTGGCTGCGCCGGCGCGGGTTGCCGAGCGCGCTGGCCGTCGTGCTCGTGCTCGTGCTGACGGGGTTTCTGGTCGTCGGTGCTGTCGTGTACGTCGAGCAGCGGGCGGTAACCGAGTTCGGCTCCGTCGACTTCAGCCTCGATCAGGGCCTCCAGAAGGTCGACCGCGGCCTCACCTCACTCGGCATCGTCTCCTCCCAGCAACTCGCCGAGGCCGCGGCGGCCGCCAAGGATCAGTTCCTCTCCGGCCCCGCGCGCCTCCCCGAAGGGGAGCGCACGAGCGCGCTGCTGAGCGGAGCCCTGACCGGGTTCTCGGTGCTGGCGGAGGCGGCCCTGGCGCTCTTCATCCTGTTCTTCTTCCTCCTCGAGGGCGACCGGATCTGGGCGTTCTTCGTGGGCCTCGTCCCGGGTAGGCACCGCCATGACTTCGACGCCGTCGGTCGTGGCGCGTGGGCGGCGCTGCGGGCATACCTGCAGGGCATCACCCTCGTCGCCCTCTTCAACGCGGGGCTCCTCATGGTCGCCCTCTACCTGATCGGCGTGCCGCTGGTGCGCTCGCTGGGAATCGTGATGTTCCTCGCCACCTTCGTGCCCGTCGTCGGATCCTACCTCGCCGGCGCGGTGGCCGCCCTCGTGGCGTTCGCCTTCAACGGCGGCACCGACGCCCTGCTGGTCATCGGGGCCGTCATCGTCATCGCACAGGTCGAGGGGAACCTCTTCTACCCGCGGGTGGTCGGACGGCGGGTGAACCTGCACCCGGTGGTCATCGTCCTCGTGCTGGGGGCGGGCACGACCCTGGCGGGGATCGCGGGCGCGCTGGTGGCGGTGCCTCTCGCCGCGATGATCGCTGCGGCCGGCTCGCACTTCCGCTCTCGAGTCAGCGGAGGCAACGACCTCCAGACGCCGGTCGCAGGTTCGACGACGGGCGCGTGAGCCGGATGGCGGGGCCCCGCGCTCGGCGTCCCGCGCTCGCCGCCCGTCTGCGCCTCACTCGAGCCCAGGTGGCTCGGACCACCCGCCGCGCGGTGGGGAGCTTCTTCGCCCACCGCTCTCCCCAGATCGCCGCCGGGGTCTCGTACTTCACGCTCTTCTCGGTGTTCCCCATCGCCATCCTCGCGACCGCGGGCTTCTCGCTGCTGCTCGACGACGATGCCGCACGCACGCGCGTGGTCGACCTGCTGATCGGGAGCGTTCCGCTGGCCGAGGGCCAGGGCCGCGCGCGCCTCGAGGGCCTCTTCCAGAGCGCCGCGGAGAGCGCCTCGACCTTCGGCGCCGTCGGAGTGCTCGGGCTGCTGTTCTCGGCCAGCGGCCTGATGGCCGCGCTGCGCCACGGGGTGAACACCGCCCACGGGATCGAGCAGCGGCGGACGCCGCTGCGCGGCAAGGCGCTCGACTTCCTGCTCGTCTTCGCGGTCAGCGTGCCGGTCGCGATGTCGCTCGCCCTGACCGTGACCGGTCGTCTCGCCGACTCCCTGGGAGAGAGGCTTGCCAGCCTCCTCGGCACCGTCGGCTCGCTGCTGCCTCGCCTGGTGCTCGCGACCACGGCACTCGCGCCGCTCGTGCTCTCCTTCGCGATCTTCACGTTCCTCTACGTGGTCCTTCCGGCTCGCCCCACGCCGCTCCGCGACGTCTGGCCGGGCGCGCTCGCGGCCGCCGTCGCCTACGAGCTCACGAAGATCGCCTTCTCCGTCTACCTCGAGAACGTCGGCGGCTTCGACGCCGTCTACGGGTCGATCGGCGCGGTCATCGCCTTCATGGTCTTCGTCTTCATCGCCGCCAACGTATTCCTGCTGGGCGCTGAGGTGAGCGCGAAGTGGCCCGCGGTGCGCGACGGGCACTGCGGCGAGGAGGAGCCGGATCGCCTCGGTCCACGGCTCCGCGAGCTCAGGCGCCGTCTGCTGTCGCGCCTTCCGGGCACATCCAGGGGGGACCCGCGTGGATGAGGCCGCCCGCGCGAGACCCCATCCGGGCTGGGGCTAGGGAACGGCCCTCACCACGCCGCCGTCCACGCTCAGCGCCGCGCCGGTCGTGGCCGAGGCCTGCTCGGAGGCCACGTAGACCACCATGCTCGCCACCTCCTCGGTGGTGGCGAGGCGCTCGATGAGCGAGGTGGGGCGCTCGCGCTGCACGAAGTCGCGGCCGATCTCCTCAATCGACTGCCCGTCCTCGCCGCCCCCCATCTGCGACAGGAAGTCCTCGATGCCCTCGGACTGCTCGGTCCGGGCAGCACGCTGTTGATCGTCACCCCACTGCCGGAGACCGACTCGGCCATCCCGCGCGCGACGGCCACCTGGGCGGTCTTGGTCATCCCGTAGTGGACCCTCTCGGCGCGAATCTGGACGGCGGACTCGCTGGAGATGAAGATCGTGCGACCCCATCCGCGCTCGACCATCCTGGGGACGTGGTGGCGCGCGAGCCGAATGCCGCTCATCACGTTCACCTCGAAGAAGCGCAGCCACTCCTCGTCGGGGATCTCGAAGACGGACTGGGGCGCGAAGACGGCGACGCTGTTGACGAGCACGTCGACGTCGGGCTCGGCGTCGATCAGCTCTTGGGCGCCTTCTGCGCCTCCGAGGTCCGAGGCCACGCCCCGGACACGCCCGCCCGCGCCGGCCGCCTCGGCCAGGCTCTTCACCGCTTCGTCTACCCGCTCCTGCCCGCGGCCGTTGACCACGACGGTCGCCCCGGCCCCGGCGAGTCCGACGGCGATGGCGTGCCCGATGCCCGCGGTGGAGCCGGTGACCAGCGCGGTGCGTCCGGTGAGGTCGATTCGCATCGGCGGGGAACCTAGC
>JBPCQB010000132.1:0-4114 GCA_050998555.1 Thermoleophilaceae bacterium | reverse complement strand
CCGCCGCCTTCTCGGTGGCGTAGTTGACCGTCGCCTCGACGCCGTCGAGCTTGTTGAGCTGGCGCTCGATCCGGTTGGCGCAGGAGGCGCAGGTCATGCCCTCGATCGGCATCTCGAGCCGCTGGGTGCTGGCCTCGGTGGTCATCGCGGCACGTCCAGGGTGTAGGCGACCGTCCGGACCTTGCCGCCGGTCTTGAACTGCAGGAACAGGCGGTAGCGGCCGGGCGTGGGGAAGGTCGCCGCGAAGGCGATCTGGCTGCCGTGGGGCGCGCCGCGCTCCTCCTCGCCCCCACCGTGGCTCTCATCCGCTGCCCCTCCGCGCGCCTCACCCGCCTCGGGGTGGACATGGAGGTAGGCGAGGTCGCCCTCGCGTAGCGCCACGAGATGCCCGTTCGCCCCTAGATAGGGCTCGACCTTCTCGAGCGGCCGGCCTTCGCGGGAGACCTCGAACCTCACCTCACCCTCGCGCCCGGCGCGAAGCTCGGGCGCCTCGAGCGCGACATCGAACCCCTCGGCGCTGTCCGTGGGGCGCGGGGCGGGCAACCGCTCGGGCCGGAACTCGCCCGGCACGAACAGGTCGGTGGCGAGGGTTCGCTGCCTGCCGCCGATCATGAAGTCGGCGTACGCACGGTAGGTGCCCGGCGCGGCGAGCCCGAGATCGACCGCCCACGTGCCGTCGGGTCCCCTCTCCGGATGCAGGTGCTCGTAGGTCGCGGTGTCGCGACGAACCACGATTAGGTGCATCTCACGCTCGGACTCGAGCTGGTACCCGTCCCGGAGCGCTCGACCGCGGACGTCGGTGATGCGGAAGGCGAAGCGCGCCGGCTCGCCGGCGCCGAAGAAGGTTCGGGCGGGCTCGAGCGAGAGGCCGTCCTCGCTGATCGCGAGGCCGCCGGCGGTGGGGCCTCCGTTGACGCTCGCGTGACCGCCACCGTGGCCCTGCGTAGCCCCCGTTGGTTGCGACCCTCCCTCGCCGTGCTCGCCGGCCGGCTGCTTACCCGCCGGGCCGATCGTCGCACCCGCGAGCGCCGCCCCGCCGAAGGCGAGTAGGAGCAGCCCGACGAACGCGGGGACCCTCGTCGTTACGTTCATCTTCAGCTCCCTCCCCTCGTGCGACCGGACGCCTCAAGCGGCGACCCGGTAGCCGGCCTCGGCGACGGCGTTTCGCACGGCCGTGTCGTCCACATCCTCGCCGCGCACGGTCAAGCGGCCGGTGGCGACGTCGGCGTCGACGGCCTCGACGCGCGGGATCTCCTCGACCTCCTCGATCACCGCGCGCTGGCAGTGACCGCAGCTCATCCCTTCGACCACATAGGTCCGCTCGTCGGTGGTTGCCACCGTAGCCTCCTTGGTACTCCTTAGGGGTATCTGCGGCCTAGACTGTAGCACACCCCATAGGGGTATATCGTGATGAGGGTCGAGTCTCGACAGCATCTGCCCGGTCGGCGAGCACCGTGCTGTCCAGACCTGGAGGGTGAGCAGCTTGTTGATCCCGGCGAACGCGTACAGCGCGGCCAGCAGGATCTGCACCACCCAGAGGGTGATGTTCAGCGCCCGTCCGCGGGCGGGTGTCCCAGAAGCGTCGGTGGTCGCGGCGGTGGTCATGGGTCCGTCCTCTGGTCCGGTCTTGTCGGTCTGCTGCTGCTCCCTGAGACCGCGGAGCGCCGGAAAAGTAATCGCTTCGCTGACGGCCTCGAGGAGGTCGCCGGCTTGCTAGGTTCTCGCGCGGTGAGCGCCGGAGCACCAGCGCCCGGGGGCGCGCAGCCCGCCTACGCCGGCGCCTACGTCCACCGATCGGCCGTCGGCAACAACCGGGCGGCGCGCGGCGCCCTGTTCGTGGCCGCGCTCATCGGAGCCGGGATGCTCTTCCTCCTCGCTCTCGCCGTCATCGCCGGGGAGGCCGGCGTCGCAGGCCTGACCGGTGGTCTTCTGATGGCCCTGGTGCCGGTGCCGATCTACGTCGCGCTCGCGCTCCTCATCGACCGCTACGAGCCCGAGCCGGTGAAGATGCTGGTCAGCGCCTTTCTGTGGGGAGCCACCGCGTCGTTCTTCATCGCGTTCATCTTCAACACGATCGGCACGCTGATCGTCTCCGGCGTGTTCGGTCCCGGGGCCGGGGCGATCTTCGGGCCGGTGGTCTCGGCGCCGATCGTCGAGGAGAGCGCGAAGGCCGTGGTGCTGTTCGCGATCTTCCTCTTCCGTCGCAACGAGTTCAACGGCGTGATCGACGGCATCGTCTACGCGGCGATGGTCGGGCTCGGCTTCGCCACCACCGAGAACATCCTCTACTACGCGCGCGAGTTCGGGTCGCAGGCGGCGGCCGGCACGCCGGTCAACGAGGTGGTCATCTTCATCGTCCGCGGCGTGCTCTCGCCCTTCGCCCACCCACTGTTCACCGCGATGACCGGGCTCGGGCTCGCCATCGCCGCGGGGTCGCGGCACGCCGTGGTGAAGCTCGGGGCCCCCCTCATCGGACTGATTGCGGCCATGTTCCTGCACGCGGTCTGGAACGGGGTGGGCGGCCTCGGCGGGCCGCTCGGCCTGATCGCGGTCTACATCCTCTTCTTCGTGCCCACGTTCGCGGGGATCATCGTCATGGTCGTGGTGGCCCGACGGCGCGAGCTGCGGCTGGTGGGCACCCACCTCCAGCACGACGTCGGCACCGGGCTCATCCCGGCCTCGGAGCTAGGGGTGCTCTCCTCGCGCGCGGCTCGCAAGCACGCGCTGCAGGCCGCCAGGAGCCGAGGCGGGGGCGCGCGACGCGCCCGCAAGCAGTTCCACGTGACGGCGGTCGAGCTGGCGCTCCATCGCCACAAGGTCTCGACCGGCACCTACCACGGACACGCCTCCGATCAGGACGACCTCGCCTACCAGGAGCAGCTTCGGAGCCTCCAGTCGCGGTTCGGTGGCGCGGGGCACCCCGTCGCCGCGGAGCCGGCTCCTGCGGCCGCGCAGGCTCCGGCGGCTACGCAGCAGGCTCCCGCGGCTCCCGCGATCCCCCCGGGCTGGCACCCCGACCCCTGGGGTCAGGCGCGCCTGCGCTGGTGGGACGGGGCGCAGTGGAGCCACCACACCGCGGCGTAGCCCGAGGGGCTCAGCCCCCCTCGGCGATGGCCACGGCCACGAGGGCGGCGATCACGGCGCCCATCGCCGCACCGAAGAGAAGGCGCGCGCCCGGGACGGACCGCGCGGCGCCCCTTCAACCGTGGACGAGCCCGCGTCGCTCCAGGTAGCGCTGGTGGTACTCCTCGGCGCGGTGGTACTCGGACGCCGGGGTGACCTCCGTGACGATCGGCTTGCGGAAGCGCGGACGGGCCCGCTCCAGCGAGTCCCGGGCGGCGGCCTCCTGCTCGGGCGAGTGGACGAAGATCGCCGAGCGGTACTGCGTCCCGACGTCGGGCCCCTGGCGGTTCGGGGTGGTCGGGTCGTGGATCTCCCAGAAGCGCTCGACGAGGGTTCCGTAGGGCACCTGCTCGGGGTCGAACTCGACCTCCACCACCTCGGCGTGGCCGGTGGCCCCGGAGCAGACGTCGCCGTAGGTCGGCTCGGGCGTGTGGCCCCCCGAGTAGCCGGAGGAGACGTCGATCACGCCGGGGATCCGGCGGAACTCCTCCTCCACCTGCCAAAAGCACCCGGCCGCGAACATGGCCTTCTCCATGGTCCTCATCCTCCTCCTGACGGTTGCCTCCGAGGCTAGTACCCGCCCGCTTGGTCCAGGGCGGAACGCTCTCCGACGTTCTCTTCCCGTCACCCGCCTTGACGAACCCCGCCCCCGTCTCTATAACGAGACAGTGCTTCGGAGCGCCCACACCCGCCTGCTCGTCCTGGCCGGGGCCGGCGTGCTCTGCGCCTTCCACATGAGCCACGCTCAGCGCGAGGCCTGCGCTCCCGCCGCGTCGGTCTTCGCGGCGCCCGTGGGCGCCGATCCTGCCGCCTGCCTGAGCACCCAGCGCATCTAGGACGCAGCGCCGGGAGGGCCGTGCTCGCGCGACCGAGGCTCAGGGGTCGTTCGAGATGTCGATCCCGATCAGGACCCAGAACCCGATGCCGAGGACGATGGCCGCCGCTCCGGTCCAGACCGCGCCCTTGGCGAGACCGAGGCCGCCCACGACCT
>JBPCQB010000128.1:0-6451 GCA_050998555.1 Thermoleophilaceae bacterium | reverse complement strand
CTGGTCGTTGCCGAGGAAGTCGAAGAGGTTGAAGTAGACCTGGGAGGAGGCGAAGGCTCCGATGCCGTCGAAGTTGCCGCCGTGGGAGAAGTCGTCCTGCCAGCCGACGAAGTCGACCACGTACTGCTTGAACTTGGCCTGGATCGGCGTGGCGTTGCGGAAGGCATTCGAGGCCTCGGGCAGCGAGCCGAGCCGGCGCTCGCCGCCCCGTTCCTCGGGATCGAGCGCGGCGTGGGCCAGCGGCGGCAGCGTGCGCCCGAGCTCGACGAGGTCGTTGTCGGTGCCGGGTCGGCGGACGGTCAGGCGTAGGTCGCGCAGGGTCGGGCGCGCGTCGCGGGCCAGCGGGCGCAGCTCGTCGAAGAAGCCCGGCAGCTTGCGCGCGGCGGGCTTCGAGGCCTCGACCAGGGGGTCGACCTCGTCGAGGGTCCCGCGCAGGTTGACGAAGGTGGTGTTGGCCAGGCGCATGAAGTCCGGGAAGCGCTCGAGGGACTCCTGGAGCTCGAGGCGGCGGTTGCCGATCGCCCGCGTCGTGGTGTTGAAGCGGGTGATGACCTCGGTCAGGTCCTCGCGGCGCTCGGCCACCGCGCCGTTCAGGCGCGCGGACTCCTCGAGGAAGCGCGCGAGCAGCGGGGTGTCGCGGTTCAGCTCCCGGAAGAGCCGCGCCGAGGTACTCAGGGCGGGGTTCAGGTAGCGCTGAGCCTCGTTGAGCTCGTCGCCGCGGCCGCGGATCTGGGTGGCCTGGCCCTTGAAGAACTCCTGCACCGCCACGCGGGCGACGGGGTCGAGGGTGTTGAAGACCTCGTCGATGTCGACCTGGGTGACGGTCTGGTCGACGTCGATCGAGCCGCCGTCGGGGATCTCGGGGTTGTCGCCCTCGGGCAGCTGGAGGTCGATGACGCGGTTGGCGATCCCCGAGATCGAGGTCAGGCGGATGGTCGCGCGGGTGCCCTCGTGCAGCGGCGTGTAGTCCGAGGAGTCGACCTGGATGGTGATCGCGGCCTGGCCGTTGGGCGTGATCTCGAGGTCCTGGACGGTGCCGACCTTGGTGCCGGCGATCTGGACGTCGTTGCCCTTGACGAGCTGGCCGGCGTTCAGGAAGTAGACCTTGAGGTTGTAGCTCGGCGCGCCGGGACCGAGCATGAGGAAGGCGAGGGCTCCCACCACCACGAAGAGCGCCGCGCCCACGGCGACCCTCCCGAGCGTGCTTACAGAGCCCATGACCTCACCTCGCTTCCTTGCCCTAGTGCCCGGCTGCAAGGGATGGTCCCCTGCAGCGGCCGGCGCAGCATAGAACGCGGAAAGGGCGCTTTACAGCCGTCCGGCTTGAGGTGTGAAGAAGAAGTGTTAAGGCTGGGTTAAGCCGTGCCCGCCCAGCCTCAATCCTCGGGCTCGGGCGCCTCCGGGCCGGGCCACGATCCGGTCAGGTTGGCGAACCCGATGCGCGTGGCGCGCTCGAAGGTCGCCCGGGTGGTCTGACGGATCGCGCCCTGGATGGCGGCGGCGACGAGCAGCTTCGCCCACGTCACGTCGCGGTGCTTGGCGTCGGGAGGCTCCTCCTCGTCGAGGATCCCCCACACCTTCGCGAAGGCGGCCTTCCCGACGAGGCCGGCCGCGAACCCGCCGACCACGCTGAGCGGAATGAAGATGGCCTTGAGCATCCGCGGGTAACCCTATAAGAAGCTTCTGCCGTGGCCGATTCGACCGACATCCGAGACGAGGGCCGCCCGGACGAGGTCGAGCCCGGCCCCGACGGGCCGACCGAGCTCTCGCGCCCGTCGCTCAAGGCCGTGGTCCTGCGGACGGTCAAGGAGTTCCAGAAGGACAACATCACCGACTGGGCGGCCGCCCTGACCTACTACGCGGTGCTCTCCGTCTTCCCGGCGCTGATCGTGCTGGGCGCGCTCCTCGGCCTGTTCGGCCAGCCCGACACCCTCGCCACGTTGATCGACGTGGTGCGCCAGCTCGCCCCGAGCGCCGCCGACTCCTTCGAGGGCGCCATCCGGCCGATCGTCGCGGAGAAGGGGACGGCCGGCGCCCTGCTCGGGGTCGGGATGGTCGGCGCGATCTGGACCGCCTCCGGCTACGTCGGCGCGTTCATACGCGCGACGAACGCGATCTACCAGGTCGACGAGGGACGGCCGTTCTACAAGCTCTATCCCCTTCAGATGGCCCTCACCGTGGCCATGTTGCTCCTGCTGGCGGTCGTGGCCATCGCGCTCGCGATCAGCGGCCCCGTGGCCGAGGCCATCGGCGGCGTCCTCGGCCTCGGGGACCTGGCGGTGACGGTGTGGGGGATCGCGAAGTGGCCGGTGATCCTCATGATCGTGATCGGGATCTTCGGGGTCCTCTACCACGTGTCCCCGAACGTCCGCCCGCCGCGCTTTCGCTGGTTCACGCCCGGGGCGCTCGTCGCCGTCCTCGGGTGGATCCTCGCGTCGGTCGCCTTCGCGGTCTACGCGGCGAACTTCTCCTCCTACAACGCCACCTACGGGTCGATCGGCGGGGTCATCGCCTTTTTGGTCTGGCTGTGGATCTCCAATCTCGCCTTTCTGTTCGGGGCGGAGCTGAACGCGGAGGTCGAGCGGGCGCGGGAGCTCGAGGCCGGGCTGCCGGCGCAGGACGCCATCCAGCTTCCGTTCCGGGCCGACCCGAACCCTCCCGCGAAGAATGAGGGTTGAGCAGGGGCCGGAGGTCAGGTGCCCGGGGTGGGAATCGAACCCACACGCCCCCTGGGGGCAGGGGATTTTAAGTCCCCCATGTCTGACCAGTTCCATCACCCGGGCCCGCGGCTTCCGAGTCTACGGCCGGTGCGGGGGCCCGCCGGCGCGCTGAGCCCACGCCGGGAGCGTCCTCCCGAGGGTCGATCCGCAACTTTCCCGCTGTTAGGGTTTCCGACGCTTGGACGTCCGCCTCGGGCGGTCCCACCGACTCGCCAGATGGAAGCCTCAGCCCTCCAGAACCCCTCCGCGCCGGCCACCGCCCTGGTCGGGCGCTCGCCGCTGCTCCGCCTCCAGGGGGACGAGAAGCTCGTCGCCCTGATCCGTCGTGGCCACCACGGCGCGTTCGAGGCGCTGGTCACCCGGTACGAGTCCCGCCTGCTGTCGTTCTGCCGCCACATGCTCGGTTCCACCGAGGACGCGGAGGACGTGCTCCAGGAGGTGTTCGCCGCCGCCTTCAACGCGATCTGCGCGGACGAGCGCCCGATCAACGCCCGCCCGTGGCTCTACCGGATCGCCCGCAACCGCTGCCTCAACCACCTCCGCCGGCCGGTCCACTCCGGCCAGGACTCGATGGACGTCTTCGAGCGCGACGGCGGGCTGTCCACGGCCGACACCGTCCACAGGCGCGAGGAGTTCCGCCGCATCGTGGCCGACGTCCAGGACCTTCCCGAGACCCAGCGCACCGCGCTGCTCCTACGGGAGATCGACGCGCTCGCCTACGACCAGATCGCCGAGGCGATGGACACGACGGTGCCGAGCATCAAGTCGCTCCTCGTGCGCGCGCGAGTGTCACTCGCCGAGGCTTCCGAGGCGCGCCTGCTGAGCTGCGAGGAGGTGCGGTTCGAGCTGGGCCAGGTGGCCGAGGGGCTGGCGAAGAGCACGGCGCCGGTGCGCCGCCATCTGAAGGGCTGCGACCGCTGCCGCGTGTTCAAGGGCGAGCTGCGCCGGAGCACGAGGGCCCTCGCGGCGATCTACCCCATCGGACCGCTCGTGATCCTCAAGAAGCTCCTGGCGGCGAAGCTCGGCGCCGGCGCCCTCGGCGGCGGCTCGACCGCGAGCGCCGGAGGGTCGGCGAGCGTGGCCGGCACCGGTCTCGCGGGAGGCTCCTCGGTCGCGTCGGGCGCGGCGACGGCCAGCAGTGCGGGAGGCATCATGTCCTTCGGCGGTGGCGCGCTCGCCTCGAAGGCGGCCGCGGGCTTCGTGGCCGCCGCCATCGTGACCGCCGGCGCCGTCGAGGTCGAGCACGTCCGAGAGAGCTCCGGCCGCTCGACTCCGGCGACCGAGGCCAACGTCGAGCCGCCCGGCGATGACCGGCCGCTCGGCGGGCCGCTGGCCGACGCCGAGGACGGCCGGCCCCAGCCCGCGCCCGGCGAGGAGCAGCCGGCCGAGGGCGAGGCCGGCGCGGCCGACGCCGAGGGTGCGAAGGGCCGCGACGACGAGAAGGACGCCGCCGCCGCCGAGGGCGAGAAGGCCGGGACCGAGGACGAGGACGCCGCGAAGGAGGCGGAGGGGACGAAGGACGCTCCCGCCGCTCCCGGCGCACCCGCCGCGGGCACGACGCCCGTCGGCACGCCGCCCCAGCCCGCACCCCCGCGTGAGGAGCACGGACAAGCCACCGTGGCCCTTCCCCCACATCCGCCGGAGGGCGACGTGACGCCCGCGCCCGAGGCCCCGAGCGGCGCCTCGCAGCCGGACGGAGGCGCCGGCGTGCCCGACACGGGTGTCGACGCCGTCGACGATGCCACGCCGGCTCTTCCCTAGCCGCCGCCCTTCCTCCCCCGCCCTACCGCGCCTCAGGCGCCCTTCGTCACGGACCGGGCTCGGCCACGGCCTCGATCACGGATCGGCCGCTCCCCCCGCCGGTGGCACGGACCACGTAGCGATCACCGGTGGGTAGTCCCTCGAGGGTGACGGCGTCGGGCCGCGAGCCCGTGGCCCGCAGCGTCCGGCCGGCCACGCGCGCGGCGTAGGTGCGACCGTCGGCCGAGCGCAGCTCGAGCCGAACCGAGATGAACGGCGGCACGCGGACCAGGCGGGGTGCGAGGCGCCCGTCGCGTCCGCGGAGCACGGCCTCGGTGCGGATCGGCTCCTCGTCGCCGGCCCCGCCGGGCTGATCCTCGGTGCCACGCGGCGGCGGCTCCTCTCCGGGCGGCGCCCGCCCGTCCTCCCTGCCGGTCCCGTCGGCGCCGGGCGGCGCCGGCGGCTCGCGCGCACCCCGCTCGGCGTCCGCAGGAGCGCTCGCGCGCGGCGGCTCCTCTCCCCCGCATCCTCCAGCGGCCAGCGCAGACACGGCGGCCAACGTGGCCGCCGTGCGGCGGACCGGCCTACTCAGAGTGGGTATCCCCGGGCGCCATCACCACGACCCGCGAGGAGGTCCGCGACTCGACGTCGAACCTGAACGCCTCGGCGTCGGTCTCGATCTGCGGGAAGGTGTCGTAGTGACACGGAATCACCGTCCGGGCCGATACAAGCTCGCACGCGGTGGCCGCGTCGAAGCGGTCCATCGTGTAGTGGCCGCCGATCGGCACGATGGACACGTCGACCTCGTTGCGACGCGGGACGAGCTGGAGGTCCGAGAACAGGGCGGTGTCGCCGAGGTGGTAGACCACCTTCCCCGCGAGCCCGATCACGAGTCCCGCCGGGGTGTTCGCCGTGCCGCTCGGGGTTGTGGAGGTGTGCCACGCGGGCACGAGCCGCACCCAGCCGCCGTCGAACTCCACCGTCCCGCCCAGGTTCGGGTCCACGACGTTCTCCAGCCCGATGCCCTGGAGCTCCCACCCGAGCTCGGTGATGGCCACGCACTGCGCGCCGGTGCGCCTCGCGATGTCCGGCGCGTCGCCCCAGTGGTCGAAGTGCCCGTGCGTGAGGAAGATGTGGGTCGGCTCGAGCTCCTCGGCGGTGGCGGCCGCCGTCGGGTTGTCCGACAGGAACGGGTCGATGAGGATGCGGGTCTCCCCCTCGGTCAGCTCGAAGCACGAGTGGCCCAGGTAGCGGATCTCCATTGCGGGTCAGGCTCCTTCGGTCGGGTCAGGGTGGCCAGGGTCGAGCTCGCGGGCGAGCTCCCAGCCGACGGCGACGCCCACGAGCATGCCCATGCGCGTCTGGTCGGCCAGCAGGTCTCGCGCCTGCCGTACCCGCTCCTCGGGCTCCGAAGCCGCCACCGCCCGGCGAACCTCCTGGTCGTGGGCCTCGAGCCAGCCCCCGTCCTCCAGGGCCCGGGCCAGGATCACGCCGAGCTGGGGCGCCATCTCGGCCACGCGTGCTTCGGCGTCGGTCAGCCGTCCGGGCCGGCTGAGCGCGTCGATGGCCGCATCGAGCCGCGCCGGGTCGGGGCGCGAGGCGGCCACCGAGGGGGACGGCCGCGGGCTAGTGCCCGCCGCCGGCCTGCTCGAGGCGATGGAGCCCGTCGGCCAGCGCCGACTCGTCGAGCTCCCCGTTGCCCGGGGGTGCCGTGGCCTGGTTCTGCGCGTCGGCCGGGGGGCTCGTGCCGCGCGGTGCGGTTCCAGCACCTTCGGTCGACACGCGCGCGGCCTCCATGAGCTGCTCGGACTCGTCGGTACGGCGACCCTCGGCGACCAGGTCCTCGCGGCTGTCCTCGACTGGCTCCATGATGCTCCCTCCTTGGCGTTCCCGAGCACCGTAACAGCGCCGACCCGGGGGGCGCCGGCGCCCCCGCCAAACCCCAGCGCACGGGACCAAGGGCAGAGCACCACAAAAAAACGCCACACCAC
>JBPCQB010000027.1:0-9376 GCA_050998555.1 Thermoleophilaceae bacterium | reverse complement strand
CCCGCAACGGGCACGCGGAGCAGGGCGATGAGACCGCGGCCCTCGAGGCCGTGGTCGACGTCCACTCCTTCGTCCCCGGCGACCTGGTCCGGCTGGCGCGGCGCGCGGGCTTGGAGGACGTGCGCGTGAACGGCGAAGAGCTCGTGGCCAACTGGTTCGGGTGGATGTCCCGTACGCTCGAGTCGACCGCGGTGCCCGGCGAGCTGCCCTACGCCTGGTACCTGTTCGCCCTGCGGGGCTACCTGGCGCTCGAGGCCCTCGACCGCCGGCTGCTCGAGCCGCACCTTCCGCCCGCGTCGTTCTACAACCTGCTCCTATCGGCCCGTGCGCCGGCGCGGAGCTAGGTCCGCCGCGGCCAGCAGTCCGCACCGTATGCGTTACGGCACACGATGTTCGCCACGGGCAACCCTTGTGCCTCCCGGGCAACTCGTGTGCCGTAGGTCCCACGGCGCAAGGCGATGGGCGCGCGCGACGGGCGCGGGCACTCGCGCTCTGGGGGTCAGCCTCCGGTCGCCGCGCGAAACCGCTCCATGGCCGCCTGGCGCGCCTCGCGGTGGTCCACGATCGGCCCGGGATAGTCCTCGCCGATGACGCAGCCCACCTCGCGCTGGGTCTCCTCGGGCATGGTCCACGGCTCGCGGAGGTAGCGGTCGGGCACCGGGACGAGCTCGGGCACCCAGCGGCGCACGTAGCGGCCGTTCGGGTCGTGGCGCTCCATCTGGCTCGCCGGGTTGTACATCCGGCGGAAGTAGGGCGCGGGGTCGACGCCGGTCGAGCCGATCCACTGCCAGTTGCCGTTGTTCACGGCCTCGTCGCCGTCGAGGAGCAGCCGCATGAAGTGGGCCTCCCCGTCGCGCCAGTCGAGTCCGAGATCCTTGGTCAGGAACGATCCCACCACGAGGCGGGCGCGGTTGTGCATCCAACCCTCGTGGGCGAGCTGTCGCATGCCGGCGTCGACCAGCGAGTAGCCGGTGCGACCCTCCTTCCAGGCCTCGAGCTGCTCGTCGGTGCCCGGCCACTCAAGCGTGCCGCGGTAGCGCTCCTGGTGCTCGTGACGCTGGTTGTCGGGGAAGTGGTAGATCACGTGGTGGTAGAAGTCGGCCCAGTAGACCTGCCGGCGGAAGGCGCCGGGGCCCTTGGCCTCGTCGGAGGACCGCTCCACCACCTCGCGCGGTGAGAGGCAGCCGAAGTGCAGGTAGGGCGAGAGCCGCGAGGTGCCGTCGTCGCCGAGGTCGTCCTGGGAGCTCCCGTAGCGCCCGACCCGGGAGCGCACGAAGCTCGAGAGGTGCTTGCGGGCCTCGGTCTCCCCGCCCGCCACGGGGTCCGCGACGCGCTCCTCGAGGCCGAGGTCCTCGAGCTTCGGCACGCGGCCCTTGTGGACCTTCGAGGGCACGTTCACCTTGCGGGGCGCTCCGATCACCTCACGGTGGGGCGCCCCGAGCGCCGTGCGCCAGAACGGAGTGAACACCGTGTAGGGCTTGCCGTTCTTGGTGCGCAGCTCGCGGACGTCGTCCACGACGTTCAGCCCGGGATGGGCGCACAGCTCGAGCCCCGTCTCGGCACAGGCGTCGCGCACGCGCTGGGCGCGCCGGCGGGCGTAGGGCGAGACGTCGCGAGTGAAGTGGATCTCCTCGGCGCCGACCTCGCCGGCCAGCTCGACGAGCTCGCGCTCGGGCGGGCCGTGGCGGATCACGAGACCGCCGCCGCGCTCGCGCAACGAGGAGTCGAGATCCTCCAGGCACTCGAGCATGAACTGGGTTCGAGGGCCCGAGCGATGTCGCCCGGCGAGGATGCGATCGTCGAGGCAGAACACCGGCACCACGCGCTCGTGCGCGTCGAGGGCGGCGCGCAGTGCGGGGTGGTCGTGCACGCGCAGGTCGCGCCGGAACCAGACGAGAGCGGTCATCTGAAGTGCCTACGCAGGGCCCTCGCGGCCGGGCTCACGGCGGTAGCCTAGATCGATGCCGGAGCTCGTCGAGCGCTTTCGCCTCTTCCCCCTCGGCCTCGT
Source organism: Thermoleophilaceae bacterium (assembly GCA_050998555.1). GTDB lineage: Bacteria > Actinomycetota > Thermoleophilia > Solirubrobacterales > Thermoleophilaceae > JACCZP01. Next base: position 7,368 of record JBPCQB010000027.1, on the reverse strand, counting down.
GCTGCTACCGAGCGAGCTGGTGCCGCTCCACATCTTCGAGGAGCGCTACAAGCTGATGATCGGCGAGTGCATAGACGAGGACGAGGAGTTCGGCATCGTGTGGATGTCGGACGACGGCCTACGCGACGTCGGCTGCGCGGCGGCGGTCGACGAGGTCATCGAGCGTATGGACGACGGACGCCTGAACGTCCTCGTCCGCGGGACCCGACCGTTCCGGCTCGAGCGCCGACGTGACGACATGCCCTACCCCGCCGGCGACGTCGAGCCCCTCGAGGACCTCGACGCGGACGCCTCGGACGAGGACGCGGACACCGCCCGCGAGCGCTACGCCGACCTCGTTGACCGCGCCACCGACCACCGCCCGGAGTCCGACGAGGTGGCCGGCATGGACGCCTTCGGCATGGCCGCGACGATCGACTTCCGCCCCGAGGACAAGCAGAGGCTGCTCGAGCTGCGCTCGGAGAGCGAGCGCCTACGGGCGCTGACCACCCTGTTCGAGACGACGATGAAGCGTCTCGACTACGCGGAGAAGGTGGGCGAGCGGGCGCGCTCGAACGGGCGGATCAGGTTCGGCTAGCGCGGGCGGAGTCTCACACGAACAGCAGCCGTCCTCCCTCCACCTGCCGCAGGAACCGCGGTGTGGAGAGCACTCCGTCGAAGCGCTCCTCGACGTCGGCCGGGGTGAGGCCCATGGTCTCCACCGACGCCGAGCACGCGAAGAGGGCGAGCGCGTCGAGCTCGAAGGCCAGGTCACGCAGCTCGAGAAGCGACGACGCGAAGCGCTCGCGACCGCCCCACGACAGCGAGGGCGTGGCCTCGGGTTCCTGCGCACGCCGCAGCAGGTCGGGATCGAGCAGGAGGTCGAGCGCGCCAAAGGCGGCCAGCGCCGCGGCGGGTCGTCCCTCCGAGGCGGTCGAGACGAGCACCGACAACCCCGAGTAGAGACGCTCGACCTCTCGGGTCGAGAGGACGGCCGCGAGCGTCGAGGTCGCGGAAGCCTCCGCCGTCACACCACCACCGCCGCGCCGCCCCGCCGGGGGTCACCCCCGCCCGACAGGGCCCCCGTCCGCGGGTCGCGCGCCGCCGCCTGCACGCCGCCGAAGTAGAGGTTGCGCTCGTGCCAGCGCCGCACCGCGCGGCCGCGGCGCTCGAGGGCGCCGAGCGCTGCCGGGTCGACGCCCGGCTCGGCCTCCACCACGCCGCCCTCGACGTGGAGGCGGGGGCGCGCGACGGCGGCCTCGGCGGGCAGGCCCTCGTCGACGACAGCGAGGATGGTCTGGAGGATCGCCGAGCGGATGCGGTTCGAGCCCGCCGAGCCGATGGCCGCCTCGGGGACGCCGTCGCGGAGCACCACGGTCGGAGCCATCATGCTCGACACCCGCCGTCCGGCCTGCTGGCGCCCGAAGCCGAGCGGGTTCAGGTCCTGCTCGCCGAGCATGTTGTTGAGGTGGACGCCCGTGCCGGGCACCACCACGCCCGACGAGGACCCGTTCGAGCAGGTGACCGACACGCACGCGCCCTCGCCGTCGAGCACCGAGATGTGGGTGGTCGACCCGAGCCGCGAGTGCAGCGGCGGCGGCAAAGGCTCCGGCGGCGCGCCGGCGGGCCCAAGCCGGGCGGACACCTCGCCCGTAGCGAGCGCGAGCGCCTCTACGGCCATGAACTGCTCGAGGTAGCCGTCGGCGTACAGGCCGGCCGCGAAGTCCGCGGTCCGCGCCCGCCCCGCGCTCTCCATGACCTCCACGAGCACCTCGAGATCCCCCGGGCGATCGAGCCGTCCCAGCAGATCGAGCGCGTAGGTGACGAGTATGCCGCCCGAGGAGGGCGGAGGATTGGTGAGGATCTCGCGGCCGCGGTAGAGCGCCCGGGCCGGCGCGCGGCTCTCCACCCGGTAGGCGTCGAGGTCGGCTGCCGACAAAGAGCCGCCGCGCTCGGCGACCCAGGCGGCGAGCGCGGCGCCCACGTCGCCGCGGTAGGTGAAGTCGGGGCCCTCGACCCCGAAGCGCTCGAGCCACGTCCCGAGCTCCGGGAGTCGGACTCGCTCCCTGACCCGCAACGGCCGGCCGTCGGGCTCGTACACCGCGGCGCACTCGGCACTCGATCGCATGATGGGGTTGAGAAGCTCGAGGAGGGAGGCCTGCAGGGGCGTGACCTCGACGCCCTCGCGCGCGGCGCGCGCCGCCGGCGCGGCCAGCTCCGCCATCGGCGCCGTGCCGAACCGCCGCGCCGCCTCGGCCAGGCCGAGCGGCGTGCCCGGCACGCCGCACGACGCCGGGCCGACGTGGAATACCTGGGCCGCGTCGTCGGAGAACCGGATCTCGACCGGGAGCAGGGCGGCGCCCTCGGCGTGCCCGCCGCCCAGACCCGGCGCGGCCACGAAGAAGTCGAGCAGGTGGTCCTCACCCCCGGCGGTGTGGACGAGCATGAACCCGCCCGCGCCCGGCCCGGTGAGCGCCGACTCGGCCGCGAACGACATCAGCACGGCGGCCACCGCGGCGTCGACCGCGTTGCCGCCGGCGCGGAGCACGGCCGCGCCGGCCTCGGCCGAGAGCGGATGGCCGGCAGCTACGACTCCTGAGGCGGTCAGAGCGACCGCCCTAGCTGCGCGGGATGAACTCCGGGACGTCGATCTCCTCGATGCGATCGCGCGACGGCGCGGTACGTGAGGCGCGCCCGACGGCCGAAGAGCCCGACCCCATCCCCGCGCCCGTGAGCGCCGGCTCGCGGTCGCGGCCCGAGTCGCGGCGCGGCGACGGCGCGTCGCCGAAGCCGGTGGCCACCACGGTGACCCACACCTGGTCGTCGACCTCCTCGTCCACCATCGCCCCGAAGATGATGTTGGCCTCCGGGTGGGCGGCCTCCGCCACCGCGCGAGCGGCCTCGTTCACCTCCCAGAGTGAGAAGTCGCGCCCGGCGGTGATGGAGAGCAGGATCGAGCGGGCGCCGTCGACCGAGGTCTCGAGCAGCGGCGATGCCACCGCGCGCTCGGCCGCCTCGGTGGCGCGGTGCTCCCCGGTGCCCATGCCGATCCCGAGGAGCGCCTGCCCGGCGTCCGACATCACGGTCCGCACGTCCGCGAAGTCGAGGTTGATGAGCCCGGGAAGGGTGATCAGATCCGAGATGCCCTGCACGCCCTGGCGCAGCACGTCGTCGGCCACGCGGAAGGCCTCGACCATCGACGTGCGCTTCTCGAGCGCGGTGAGCAGCCGGGCGTTCGGGACCACGATCAGCGTGTCGACCTCGGCCGCGAGCATGTCGATCCCCAGGTCGGCCTGCGCAGAGCGCCGCGACCCCTCGAAGGAGAACGGCTTGGTGACGATCGCCACGGTCAGAGCGCCCACCTCGCGGGCGATTCGCGCCACAACGGGTGCCGCGCCGGTGCCCGTGCCTCCGCCCTCCCCCGCGGCGATGAACACCATGTCCGAGCCCTTGAGCATGCCCTTCAGACGGTCGTACTCGGCCAGGCAGGCCTGGCGACCGATCTCGGGATCGGCGCCGGCCCCGAGCCCACGGGTCATGTCCTCGCCGATGTGCAGGCGCATGTGGGCGTCGGAGCGCCCGAGGGACTGGACGTCGGTGTTCAGCGCGATGAACTCGATGCCCTCGACCCCGGCCTCGATCATGCGGTCGACGGCGTTCACGCCGGCGCCCCCGACGCCCACCACGCGCAGCACCGCCTCGCGCGGGGCCTCCGGCACCCGGATCGCCGGCGAAATCGGGCGGTCGAGGATGTTCTCGGGGATGTCCGGGGAGAAGACCTGACGCAGGCGCTCGTGCGGTGGCACGGCCGGACGGGCCTCGGCGTGCGCGAGCTCGCGCTCGGCCGGCGGGGGCGTCGGGGCCGTGCGGTCGCCGGCCGACGCCGCGTGGGCGCCCGCCTCATCCCCGTCGGTACGACGGAACAGGGCGGCCAGCGGCCCCTCCCTCATGCTCGCGCGCTTACCCGTCGACACCGAGGACCTCCCTTGCCAGCTGACGGTAGGCGTAGGCCGCCTTGCCGTCGGGGTCGTACTTGAGAACGGACATGCCCTTCACGGGCGCCTCGGCGAAGCGCACGGTCTTGCGGATGCGCGAGGCGAAGACCTGATCGCCGAAGTTCTCCTCGAGCAGCTCGATCGCCTCCTTGGCGTGCACGGTCCGCGAGTCCACCAGGGTGGGCAGTATGCCCGCGATCTCGACGTCGGGGTTCAAGTTCTCCTTGATCATGGCCAGCGTGTTCTGGAGCTGTACGAGGCCGCGCATGGACAGATACTCGCACTGGACGGGGACGATCACGGCGCGCGCCGCGGTCAGGGCGTTGATCGTGAGCAGACCGAGCGACGGCGGCGTGTCGATGCACACGAACTCGTACTCCTCCCGGACCTCGTCGAGCGCCTTCTCGAGCGAGCGCTCGCGGCCGATCTGGGTCGACATCGCGATCTCCGCGCCGGCCAGGTCGATCGAGGCGCAGGCCACGTCCACCTCCCGCTGGGCGATGCAGTCGCGGATCGAGACGTGGTGCACGAGCACGTCGTACATCGAGACCTCGACCGCGTCGGGGTCGATGCCCTGGCTCATGGTCAGGTTGCCCTGCGGGTCCATGTCCACGCACAGCACGCGGTGGCCGGCCTCCTGGAACGCGGCGGCCAGGTTCAGCGTGGTGGTGGTCTTCGCCACCCCGCCCTTCTGGTTGGCGAAGGCGATGACCTGCGCCTGCTTGCGCCGGCGGCGCCCGTTCGAGCCGTTCGACGTCCGTCGCGCGCCCTGCGCCGGTCTCTTCTTCTCGAGCAGGCCCATCTCGATGGCGGGTATTCGCGCCGGGCCGGCGTGATCCTTCCCGTGGCGACGGCCTCCCTAGCCTGCGGTCGACACGGTGTCCCTCTCCCTCCTCGACAAGCGCCTCGTGTTCGTGACCGGGAAGGGGGGTGTGGGACGCACCACGGTGGCCGCCGCGCTCGGTCTGGCCGCGGCGCGCAGGGGCAAGCGGGCCATCGTGTGCGAGGTGGCCCAGCAGGAGCGCGTCTCCCGAGCGCTCGGGGGGGCGGGAGTGGGCTTCGAGGAGACCGAGCTGGCCCCCGGCCTGTGGGCCATCTCCATCGACCCTCAGCGCGCGATGGAGGAGTACCTGCGCGACCGCATCGGCTCGCGCCGGCTCTCGGAGCTCGTGTTCGAGAACCGCCTCTTCCAGTACCTGACAGCGGCCACCCCCGGCATGCGCGAGCTGCTGACCGTGGGCAAGATCTGGGAGCTCGCCCAGCTCGAGCGGCGCACCCCCGAGGCGGCGCCCTACGACATCGTGATCGTCGACGCCCCGGCGACAGGACATGGGCTCGGCATCTTGCGGACCCCGCGGACGTTCCGCGACGTGGCCCGCGTCGGGCCGATCCGGCGCCAGGCCGACATCATCCACTCGTTCGTCGTCGGGCCGAAGACCGGCGTGCTGTGCGTGGCCCGTCCCGAGGAGATGCCGGTGAACGAGACGCTGCACTTCCGGCGCGCGCTTCAGGCCGACATGGGGATCGCCCTCGATGCGGTGGCGGTGAACGCCCTCTACCCCGAGCGCTTCTCGGCGGCCGACGCGGGACGGATCGGCGGCCTCGACGGCCGCGGCTCACCGATCGCCCGCGCCGCCCTCGGCGCCGCGCTCGAGGAGCACGCGCGGGCGCGGACGCAGCGGTCGCAGCTCCGGCGCCTGCGACGCGAGCTCGACGACGTCCCGGTGCTCGGCCTGCCGTTCCTGTTCACGCCGTCGGTGGGGCTCCCCGAGTGGGGACGCCTGGCCGGAGAGCTCGAGCGGTCGCTGTGAGCGATCTCGGCGGCGTGCTCGAGGGACGCGAGGTGGTGGTCTGCGCGGGCCCGGGAGGCGTGGGGAAGACCACGAGCGCGGCGGCCATCGGCCTGGCCATGGCTGCGCGAGGCCTGCGTGTCGCGGTGCTCACCATCGACCCCGCGCGACGCCTGGCCGACTCGCTCGGCCTGGAGGAGATCGGCGGCGAGGAGCGGCGGGTGGACCCCGAGCGACTGTCGGCCGCCGGGGTGGAGGCCCGGGGCGAGCTATGGGCGGCCATGCTCGATGCCAAGCGCACCTGGGACGAGCTCATCGAGCGCCACGCCCCCGACGAGCGCACCCGCGACGCGGTGCTCGGCAACCGGATCTACAAGGAGCTGTCCTCAGCGGTCGCCGGCTCGCAGGAGTACATGGCGATGGAGAAGCTTCACGAGCTCCACGCCGAGGGCCGCTACGACCTGCTCGTGCTCGACACCCCGCCCACCCGCAACGCGCTCGACTTCCTCGACGCCCCCGCACGCCTCTCGCGGTTCATCGACTCGCGGTCGCTGCGGCTGTTCCTACGCAGCAACCGCGGATCGCTCAGGCTGCTCGGGCGCTCGTCGCAGGCGCTGTTCGCGGTCCTTCGGAGGGTCACCGGCGTCGACCTGCTCGAGGACATGGCCGAGTTCTTCCGCAGCTTCGGAGGGATGAGCGAGGGCTTCGAGCGCCGCGCCCGGGAGGTGGGCGCGCTGCTGGCCGACCGCGAGCGGACGACGTTCGTGGTGGTGGCGAGCCCCGCGGAGGAGGCCGTGGACGAGGCGATCTTCTTCCGCCGGCGCCTGCGCGAGTCGGGACTGCCGTTCGGGGCGGCGGTGGTGAACCGGGTGCACTACGCGCCGGCCGAGGCTCCGGACGCGGGCGTCGAGGGCGAGCTGGTCGAGCTGGTGGGCGATGACCTCGCTCGACGCGTCGCCCGCAACGCTGCGGACTGGCGGGCGCTGGCCGAGCGCGACCGCCTGGGCTTAGAGCGCCTGGCGGCCGAGCTCGACGGCGAGCCCCTGGTCCGGGTGCCCGACCTGGACGACGACGTGCACGACCTGGACGGGCTCGTGCGCGTGAACGAGCACCTGTTCGGCGGGACTCAGCGCCGTACGGCCACGTAGGCCTCGCCGCTCACGTCGCCCTCCACGTTCAGGAGCTTGTTTCCGCAGCTCGCGTCCGCCGGCACGCGCAGCTTGACCGCGAGGCCGTCGCCCTGCGCGCGCGCCTCCGCGAAGATCGGGTCGTCCGAGACCCCGCCGAGGCTCACCAGCGCCTCGTCGGCGTCCGGGTCCTCCACGATCACCCGGAACTCCTCGCCGGCGGCCACCACCGGCGGCTCGACGCGGATCGCCCCCTCGGCGTCGAGGCGCCGGAGCTGCTGGCCGTTGCAGAGATAGGGCGCTCCGACCGGAGCGAGCCCATCCCGGCGCGGGTCGTCGGCCTCGGGCGGTGCCTCGGCCTGCCCGTCGCGCTCGCGCTCGGGCGATCGGGCGCCGCGCGGGTCATCGGCCTGCGGGGAAGGCCCGGGCGGCCGCGGCGGGCCGGGCGGCTCGTCGCCGCTGCAACCCGCGACGGCC
>JBPCQB010000141.1:0-9922 GCA_050998555.1 Thermoleophilaceae bacterium | reverse complement strand
AGGGTGCGCGCCAGCCGGCGGCGCAGGCTCGATCCGCGGAGCAGGGCGAAGATGGCCGCGCTGTCGGTGGGGCACAGCACGGCGCCCAGGAGCAGTCCCTCCAGCGGCGACAGATCAAGCAGGAAGGCGGCGCCGAGGCCGGTGATCACCGCGGTGATCAGCGTCCCGACGACCGCCAGGCTCGTCGCCGGGCCGAGCACCGGCCGGATCTCGCGCAGGCCGGCGCTCAGCCCGCCCTCGAAGAGGATCAGCGCGAGCGCGATCACCCCGATCGTGCGCGCCACCTCGTAGTCCTGGAAGGGCACGAGCCCGGTGACGTCCGAGCCCACGATCATCCCCAGGGCGAGGAAGAGCACGAGGCAGGGGACCCGCACGCGGGCGGCCAGGAGCGAGGCCGCCACTCCGACGGCCAGCAGCACTCCGGCGGCCAGGATCAGTGGGTCTTCGCTCATGGGGTCGGCAACCATGCCACGGCTCTCGGCGCCTCGGCGGACCGAAGCGCCTCGGTTGCCCTGGGCACCCGCTGGCCGTCGGCTTTCAGGTGCCCGTGCCGGACCCTCCGCGACCCTCGCCGGAGGCGAACCGCATCGCCCCGCGCTCGCCCACCGCCGAGGACCCGGCCCCGATCTCGGCCTCGCGCCGCAGGCCCTCGGCGAGCGTCACGCCCAGCCCCTCGTAGACCGCCCGGCGGTCGGAGAGCATGGTCTCCTGGGGAAAGCCGGCCAGGCCCTCGGCGATCTCGAGGGCACGGTCCAGATGGCAGCCGGTCTCCACGACCTGGGTCACGAGCCCGAGGGCGAGTGCCTCGTCGGCGGAGACCATGCGCCCGGTGAGGATGAGGTCGAGCGCGCGACCGAGGCCGAGGATGTGCGGCAGCCGCTGGGTGCCACCGTCGATCAGCGGCACGCCCCACCGGCGCTCGGCGCAGCCGAAGGTGGACCCCTGTGCCGCGATCCGCAGGTCGCACCAGGCCGCGAGCTCGAGCCCTCCGGCGAGGCACCAGCCCGACACCGCCGCGATCGTCGGCTTGGTGGGCGTCACCCGGGTGAACCCGAGCGGCCCGTCCTCACCGTCGATGCCGGGTGCGAGGGTGTCTAGCGCCTTCAGGTCCGCCCCGGCGCAGAAGGCCTCGCCGCCGGCGCCGGTGAGCACCAGCACGCGGGCGCCGTCGTCGGCCTCGAAGCGGGCGAGCCCGTCGCGCAGCGCCTCGGCGGCCGGGCCGTCGACGGCGTTGCGGCGCTCCGGGCGGTCGATGGTCAGGACCGCGGCGGAACCGGTCCGCTCGTAGCGGACCCCGCCGCCCGCGGAGCTCAAGCGGGCGCTCGCCCTACCAGCCGGTGCGCTGGCCCATGCCGGCCTTGCGGGCCTGCTTGCGCCGGTCGAGCGCCGCCTGGGCCCACGAGCCGACGAAGACGATCAGCGTGAAGAAGAGCAGCACCCCCAGCGAGACGACCGTGACGATCTTGTCGTCGGTCTCCCCGAGGAGGCCCTCTCCGTTGTCCGCCGCAAAGGCGGGAGCCGCGAGCAGGAGCGACAGGGCGAGAGCCGGGAGGGCGGCGAGGGCGAGACGGGGACGGCGCATCACCGTCAATCGTATCGGGCGGCCGGGCGACCCGAGGCCCCCGGGGGAGGTAGTCTCGCGCCGCGGTGGCCGACGACGAGAACACGTCCATCGTCTGCACCATCGAGATTCCCAAGGGAAGCCGCAACAAGTACGAGTGGGACGAGGAGCTCGGGGCGATCAAGCTCGACCGCCTGCTCTTCTCCTCGATCGTCTACCCCACGGACTACGGGTTCCTGCCCGGCACCTGGGCCGAGGACGAGGACCCGCTGGATGTGCTGGTCTGCGTCTCCGAGGCCACCTTCCCGGGCTGCCTGATCGAGGCCAAGCCGATCGCGCTGTTCAAGATGGCCGACGAGAAGGGGCCCGACCACAAGGTCCTGTGCGTGCCGGTGGACGACCCCGACTGGAGCCACCTCGAGGCCGTCGAGGACCTGCCCAAGCAGCTCACCGACGAGATCGCCCACTTCTTCTCGGTCTACAAGGACCTCGAGCAGAAGACGACCACGGTCGAGGGCTGGTTCACCCGCGAGGACGCCTGGGAGGAGATCGAGGCCTCCCGCCGGCGCTTTCGCGAGCGCGAAGGGTCGTAAGCGGCCGACGGAGCGGCGGCTTCTAGCCTCCTGGCCGCATGTCGCTCCTCGAGGCCATCGTGCTCGGGATCGTCCAGGGCCTCACCGAGTTCCTGCCGATCTCGAGCACCGCTCACCTGCGCATCATCCCGGCCTTCGTCGGCTGGCCCGATCCGGGCGCGGCGTTCACCGCGGTCACCCAGCTCGGGACGATGGCCGCCGTCCTCGTGTACTTCCGCGAGGATCTCGTCCGGATCGCGCGGGCGTGGCTCGCGTCGCTGCGCGCGCCACGCGCGCGGCGGTCGCTCGACGCCCGGCTCGGCTGGTACATCGTCCTCGGGACCGTCCCGATCTCGGTGTTCGGACTGGCCTTCGAGGACTCGATCGAGACCGGCGCCCGCAGCCTCTATCTGATCTCGGGGACGCTCATCGGGCTCGGGCTGGTTCTCCTCCTCGCCGAGAAGGTGGGGACTCGGCTCCGGGGCATGGAGTCACTCGGCGCCCGCGACGGCCTGGTCGTGGGGTTCGCCCAGGCGCTCGCCCTGGTGCCCGGGGTGTCGCGGTCGGGAGCCACGATCACCGCCGGCCTCTTCCTCGGACTCGACCGCCCCACCGCGGCGCGCTTCTCGTTCCTGCTGTCGGTCCCGGCCGTCGTTCTGTCCGGGGTCTTCCAGCTCCTGTCCATCCTCGACGGCACCGAGGGCCGCGAGACCGGCCTCGTCGCGCTGGTGGTGGCCACCGTGCTCGCCTTCGTAGTGGGCTACGCGTCGATCGCCTTCCTCCTGCGCTTCCTGGCCACCCACTCGACGGGGGTGTTCGTGGCCTACCGGGTGGCGCTCGGCGTGCTGGTGCTGGGACTCGCGCTGGGCGGGGTCATCCGCTGAGCCGGGCAGGCGGAGCATGGGTCGGCCGGGCGATGGCCGAGCGTCCGCTTCCGGGTCCGGTGCGCGGACCGGGGCCCTAAGGTCGGAGGCGTGAAGATCGCGCGCAACTTCGCGATCGTCGGGGCGATCGCGCTCGCGCTAACGGCGGCCCCCGGTGGCGGTCCCGTCCTCGACATCGTGCTCACGGTGCTGACCATGGCCTTCTTCGCGGCCATCGGCGTGTTCGGCTACCGCCTCTACCGCGAGCATCGGACCTTCACCCTCGACGCCATGGACGATCAACGCCGCCTGATCTTCTACGGGGCGGTCGGCCTCGCCTTCCTCGTGTTCGCCGCCACGCCCCGCCTGTTCTCGCTCGGGGGCCTCGGGGTGCTCGCGTGGATCGCGCTGCTCGGGCTCGCCTCGTTCGCGGTCTTCCGGGTGTTCGCCAGCCGGTACTAGAGGGCCGGGCGCCCGCGGCACAGGATTCACCGGGCCGTAGCCCGACCGTCACCGCTCTGTAGCTCGCGCTCGTTGTGCCGTCACGCGTGTGGCGCGATCGTGGCCACCATGCCCGAGCGACCCCCGCAGCCCCGCCGTCGACCGTCTTCTCACTCCTCGCGTCGGTGGCGTGGGCAGCTCGGCCAGGCGTCGGTCGAGACGCTGGCCATGGTCCCGTTCGTGTTCGTCGTCGGGGCGGTGGTGTGGCAGCTCGCCCTCGCGGGCCACACGGCCTGGCAGTGCGCCCAGGCCGCACGGGCCGCGGCGCGCGCCGAGGTGGTCGGCAAGGACGGCGAGGGCGCCGCGCGGAGCCTGCTGCCCGACTACCTGGAGACCGGTCTCAAGGTCGAGGCGCAGCGCGACGGGGGCGCCCGGGTGACGGTCCTCATGCCGATGCTCGCCCACCGTTGGAGCAGCTCGATCCCGGTCTCCGCCACGGCATCCCTCGGAGCGGCACGGTGAGCGGGAGGGCCCGCGCGCTCGTGCCCGGCGCCCTCGGGGAGCGTGGTCAGGCGAGCGTCGAGCTCCTCGGCGGCCTCCCGGCGATGCTCGTGCTCGGGATCGTGTGCTTCCACGTCCTCGCCGTCGGCTACGCCGCGGTGCTCGCCGGGAACGCGGCCGAGGCCGGGGCCCTCGCGCTCGCCGCCGGGCGGGACGGACGCTCGGGCGCGCGCGACGCGCTGCCGGAGGCTTCGCGCGACGACGTCCGCATCAGGGTCTCCGGCAGCCGGGTCGAGGTGTGGCTACGACCCCCCACGCCCATCGACTCGATCGCCCGCCGGCTCGAGGTCAGGGCGGCAGCGGCGGTGGCGGGATGACGCCGTCGTCGACCACGTCCACCACCCGCGGTCGCGTCTCGATGGTCGTGGATCGTGGCGAGGGGTGGTCGATCGCGCCGCCGGGTCCGCACACCGGCGCGCCGACCGACTCGCTCCCGACCGCACCCCCGCCGCCGACGCCGGGCGACGGGACCCCCGCGGAAGGGCCGGCCTCTCCGCCGCCGCCGCCGGCCGACGCGGCCGCTGCCGACACGTTCGCCTCTCTCGATCCGGTCGAATCACCGACCGACGCCGACATCGAGGCGCTCGACGCCGCCCTTGACCCGGTCGCCGAGTCGGCGCTCGACCTCGCGCCGCCTCTACGCCCGGTCGTCGCCGTGGTCGGCCTGGCGCCTCGGTGCGGGGCGAGCACCGTCGCGAGGTGGGTGGCCGCCGCTCTGGCCGCTCGCGACCCGGAGGGTGCCGCGATCGTCTCCACCGTCGCCCCACGCGGGACCGGCGCGCTCAGGACGGCGGGAGCCGCCCGGCTCGCCCGCGGCCTCGCTGCCCGGTCTCTCGAGCCGGTGCGGGCGGCAGGGCGGCTGTGCCTGGTCGACTCGGAGGTGCACTCGCCTCTGTCCATCGCGGCCACCTACCTCGCCCCGCTCGTGCTCGACGTCGGTCACGGCGTGCCCGCCGAGGCGGCTCTCTCGGTGGCCGACCACGTCCTGCTCGTGGCCGCTCCCGAGGTCGAGCCGGCCCTGGCCGAGGTCGTCGCTCAGTCGATGGCTGGCTCGGCACCAGAGCCGACGGTGATTCTGGACCGCGCGCTCGAGGACGCGCGTTGGGACGCCCGCGCCGACGTCGTCCTCCCCGAGTCGAGGCTCGCCGCCCGGCGGGCGGCCGCGGGCCGGGAGGCTCGTGGCGAGATCGGGCTTGCGCTCACCGAGCTGGCCGCCCTGCTCGAGGCGTCGTTATGGCACTGAAGGAGGCCACGACGAGGCCAGTGGCCCACTCCGCGGCCTCGGAGCTCGGGCGACGCGCGGCCGCGTGCCTTCGGTGCGAGTCGGGCCAGTCGCTCGTGCTCCTGCTCGGCATCGCCGGGGCGATAGTCCTCGGCACCCTGGTGCTCGGAGCGTTCGGGCAGGCCTTGGGGGCGAGGAGCAGCCATCAGCGTGCTGCGGACCTGGCCGCGGTCTCGGGCGCACGAGCGATGCGAGACGCGTACCCGCGACTGTTCGCGGCGCCCTACCTGCGCCCGGGCGTGCCGAATCCACGCCATCTTTCACGGACGGAGTACCTGGTCCGCGCGCGCACCGCCGCGGTGAGGGGTGCGCACGCCAACGGAGTGAAGCTCGCGGCCTCGGACGTCTCCTTTCCCGAGCGACGCTCCTTCGCGCCGACCCGGGTGACCACCGCGGTCCGGGGCTCGGCCGAGGTGCGGCTCGGCGCGGGGACGGGGCGCGGAGGATCGGTGTCGGTTCGGGCGCGAGCGACCGCGGAGCTTGCCCCGCCCGCGTCCGCCGGCGCCTCCCTCGGGGGAGGCGGCGGAGGCTGCCCGTCGGTGGCCTCGGGTGGCGGGTACAGCGGCCCGCTCGCCTGCCGGATGGGCAAGCCCATGCGTCCGGACGTCGCCCAGGCCTTCGACCGCATGGCCGCGGCGGCCCGGGCCGACGGCATCACCCTGGGGGTCAACAGCGCGTTCCGGTCGGACGCCGAGCAGCGCCGGCTGTTCGCGGCCAATCCCAACCCGCGGTGGGTGGCGCCCCCGGGGACGAGCCTGCACCGCTACGCCACCGAGCTCGACCTCGGGCCGCCCGCCGCGTACGGGTGGCTCAAGCACAACTACCGCCGCTTCGGCTTCATCCACCGTTACGCCTGGGAGCCCTGGCACTACGGCTACGGGAAGAACCCGCGAGACGTGCCCGCCCAGTACGAGAAGGGAGCCTGGGAGCCGCCGGACGGCGATCACGACCGGGTCCTTCATCGCCTTCCGTCCTTCGTCCCCGAGCGCTACCGCGACGCGATCACGCGAGCGGCTCTGAGGCACAACGTGCCCGTGAACCTGCTCGCGGCGCAGCTCTACGCCGAGTCGAACTTCAACCCGTTCGCTCGCAGCCCGGCCGGTGCGCTCGGCATCGCCCAGTTCATGCCCGGCACCGCACGGGCGTACGGCCTGCGGAACCCGTTCGACGCGGAGGCGGCCATCAACGCCCAGGCGCGCATGATGAGCGAGCTGCTCCGACGATTCGGGAGCGCGGCGCTGGCCCTCGCCGCCTACAACGCCGGTCCCGGCGCCGTGGCGCGCTACGGGGGGATCCCGCCGTTCGCCGAGACGCGCGCCTACGTGGCGCGCATCCTCGGACTCCTGGGGGGTGCCGGCGAGATCTCCCTACCCCCGTTCGAGGTGAGGCTCGTCGAGTAGGGACCTACTCGCCCTCCCGCACGCTCAGGCTCTCGACCAGGATGCGGTAGCCGGTCCGGGCCCGGCGGCAGTCGTCGGGCACCTCCTGCCCGGGGAGGACCACGATGTACTGGGGGCGCGCGGAGTCGCGCTCGCCACACGTCGCGCGGTAGATGCTCGTCAGCGCGAGCAGGAGCACCACCGCGACGACCGCAAGCGCCGCCGCGAGGATGCCCAGTGTCCCTGCCACCCTCCCGAGCACTCTCACTCCCATATTCATATCCGGTTCGGAGGCGGTCCCGGAACCGGTTCGGGCGCGCCAGACGATCTCCACCCCCGAAACCGACCTGGGCGCTACCTATCCTCGTGGGGGTGAGCACGGTCACGGTCGAGCGTCCCGGCCGCTCCCAGAGGGTCTCCGAGCAGCGGCGCTCGCTGCCGGACGGACCCGGCGTCTACCTGTTCCGCGACCACAAGGGCAAGGTGCTGTACGTCGGCAAGGCGAAGTCCCTGCGCAAGCGGGTGGCCTCGCACTTCTCGAAGTCGCACGTACGCGCCGCGGAAGACATGGTCGAGCAGATCGACCACATCGAGTTCGTGGCCACGCAGTCCGAGGCGGAGGCGTTCCTCGCCGAGCAGAACTTCATCCGCCAGTACCGCCCGCGCTTCAACGTGCGGCTGCGCGACGACAAGTCCTACCCGTTCATCGCGATCTCCCTGGACGAGGACTTCCCGCGGGTCTACTTCACCCGCGAGCGCCACCGCCGCTCGCGCGCGTACTTCGGGCCCTTCTCGAACGCCAAGCGCGTGCGGGAGACCCTCGACCTGCTCGGGAAGGTCTTCCAGTACCGGACGTGCGAGGGCACCGAGCCCGGGCGCGCGTCCGGGTCGCCGTGCCTCGACTACTTCATCAAGCGCTGCCAGGCTCCGTGCGTCGGCTACGCCTCCAAGGAGGAGTACCGCCGCGGCATCGACTCGATCGTCGCCTTCCTGTCCGGCCGCTACCGCCAGATCGAGCGCGACCTCGAGGCCGAGATGCACGACGCGGCCGACAACCAGGAGTTCGAGCAGGCCGCGCTGCTGCGCAACCGCCTGAAGGCCGTCCGCTCGCTGCTCGAGCGCCAGCGCATCGCCAACGAGGGCGTGGGTACGCTCGACGCCATCGCCGTGGCCGCCGAGGGCGGTGACGCCAACGCGCAGGTCTTCCAGGTTCGCGACGGCGTGCTCGCCGATCGGCAGTCCTTCTACCTCGAGAACGCCGGCGAGCGGCCGGAGTCGGAGGTGGCCGAGGAGTTCATCCTCCAGTACTACGCCACCTCGCCGGCCATCCCCCCGCAGGTCATGGTCCCGCCGGACCTCGAGGCACCCCACGCGCTGGCCGCCGCCCTGGCCGAGCGCCGCGGGGCCGCGGTCGAGATACGTCACGCGGAGCGCGGGGACAAGCGACGGATCTTCGAGCTCGCCCTGCGCAACGCCCGCCTCGCCCTCGACCAGGACCGCCTCCGCTCCGAGCACCGGCGCAGCCAGCGCATCGAGGGCCTCGAGGGGCTCCAGGAGGCGCTCGGCATGGACGTGGTGCCCATGCGCATCGAGTGCTTCGACATATCGAACCTGGGGGAGACCCACACCGTCGCCTCGATGGTCGTGCTCGAGGGAGGGGCCACCAAGAAGTCCGACTACCGCCGCTTCGGCATCCGCGACGCGGCGCAGGACGATTTCGCGGCGATGAACGAGGTCCTCACCCGGCGCATGGACCGGTACGCCGACCACCGCGAGCGCTCTCCGCACGAGCGTGGATCCGACGCCTCCTTCGCCGCCGTGCCGGCGCTCATCGTGATCGACGGCGGCAAGGGCCAGCTCTCCTCCGGCGTCGAGGCGCTCCAGGAGTTTCGCGACCTCGGCGTGCGGGTCGTCTCCCTCGCCAAGCGCATCGAGGAGGTCTTCGTCCCCGGGCGCTCCGACCCGCTGCTCCTAGCGACCGACTCGCCGGCGCTGCACCTGCTCCAGCGCGCCCGCGACGAGGCCCACCGCTTCGCGCTCGACTTCCACCGCGGCCGCCGCGACCGGGCCATGACCCGCTCCGTGCTCGACGACCTCCCGGCCGTCGGGCCGGCGCGCAAGCGACTGCTGCTCACCCACTTCGGTTCCCCCGACCGCTTCCTGAACGCCACCCGGGAGGAGCTCGAGTCGGTGCCGGGCCTGCCCGGCAAGGTGGCCCGCGACGTCTACTGGCATGTCCACAAGACCGACTGACGCCCCCGACGGGGCGCCCCCGGGGCCCGGACGCGGCCCGTCCTCGTGGTCGCGCCTCGAGGACTTCGTGGTCATCACCGGCTTCTCGGGCGCCGGCAAGTCGCAGGCCATGGCCTGCTTCGAGGACGCGGGCTACTTCTGCGTGGACAACCTCCCGCCCGAGATGATCGCCTCCCTCGCCGAGCTCTTCGAGCACCCGGGGTCCGACGTCCGGCGCGCCGCCGTGGTGTGCGACGTGCGCGGGGGGGAGTACTTCGAGTCCCTGGTCAGCGTCCTAGGCCAGCTCGACGCCCAGGGCACCGGTGCACGGCTCCTCTTCCTCGACGCCTCGGAGTCGGCTCTCATCTCCCGCTTCAAGGAGACGCGGCGCCGCCATCCGCTGGCGGACACCGGCCAGGTGGGAGGGGGCATCGCCCGTGAGCGCGAGCTGCTCGCGCCGATCAAGGGTCGCGCCGACGTCTCGATCGACACGTCGGACCTCTCGGCGGCGCGCCTGCGCAAGATCGTCGCCGACAAGATGCTTCTGCGCAGCACCCGGGGCAAGCTGGCCGTCACCTTCCTCACCTACGGCTTCAAGCACGGCGTGCCCCACGACGCCGACCTCCTCTTCGACGTGCGCTTCCTCCCCAACCCCCACTATGAGGAGGAGCTCCGCGAGCTCACCGGGCTCGACGCGGAGGTCAGGGACTTCGTGCAGCGCTCCGACGGCGTCGAGGGCTTCTACGAGCGGCTGCTCCCTCTGCTCGACTACCTCCTTCCGGCCTACGTGCGTGAGGGGAAGGCCCACCTCACGATCGGGATCGGCTGCACCGGCGGGCGTCATCGCTCGGTGGTGATCGCCGAGCACCTGGCCGCGCTGTACGCCGAGGAGGGCGGCGGCTATCTCGTGGACGTCGTCCACCGCGACGTCGACAAGTCGCCCCGGCGGCCGTAGTCCCGCAGGTGCGCTAGATTCGCGCAGCTCGCGGCTGGGTAGGCCAATCTTCGAGATGGTCGAGTCGCACGGGGAA
>JBPCQB010000144.1:0-13196 GCA_050998555.1 Thermoleophilaceae bacterium | reverse complement strand
CGGCGGCGCGGTCGCGCCACTCCGGGTCGTCGCGGAGCTGGTGGTCGTAGTGCTTGATCGCCGACCCGCACCCCGCGGCGTTGATGGCCAGGTGGTCGCAGTCCTCGAAGGTGGCGATGGTCTCGCGGGCCAGCGCGGCGGTCTCCTCCTCGCGACCGCCCGTGTGGTACATGAGCGCGCCGCAGCAGCGGGGCTCGCGCGGGATCACCACGTCGAAGCCCTCGGCGGAGAGCACGAGCGCGGTGGCCACGTTCACCCGCCGGAAGAACACCCGCTGGACGCACCCCTGGAGCAGCCCCACGGTGCCGCGGCGCTCGCCGCGCGCGGGGACGAACGTCGGGAGCGGACGCAGCACGTCGGCGAGGGTGGCCTCGGGCGCCAGGTCCTCCATGGCCCGAAGGCGGGGGAACCGGTCGAGGAGGCCGACACGCTCCATCAGCCGGTCGAGCCGCAGGCGGCGGTAGGCGATCAGGCCGGGGGCCAGAGCGCGGAGGCGACCGGGCCGCGGGAAGGTCTCGAACAGCAGGTGCCGCAGGGCGCGGTCGGGGAGGTCGCGCTCGTGGTGGCGGTCCACCTGCTGGCGGGTGTCCTCGATCAGCTTGTCGTACTTGACCCCGGACGGGCAGGCGGTCACGCACGCCATGCAACCCAGGCAGTTGTCGAAGTGCCGGACCATCGTGGGCGTCAGCTCCGAGCCCTCCTCGAGACCCGACTTCATGAGCACGATGCGCCCGCGCGGGGAGTCCATCTCCTCGTTCCAGAGCACGTACGTCGGGCAGGTCGGCAGGCAGAAGCCGCAGTGCACGCAGTCCGTGATGAGATCGATCTCGGGGGGACGCGTGTCGTCAAAGGCGCGGTCGACCGGGGTGGCCACGCCCCCGCCGCCCGGATCCGGGGCGCCGGTGCGCTCGTCGCCCGGTCCGCCCGGTGCGGTGTCGACGGCGATCAGATCCCTCCCACGTACACGCCGGGGTTGCACACCCCGGCCGGGTCGAACCGGGCCTTGACCCGGCGCATGAGCACGAGTCCGGGACCCTCGGGCTCGTGCCAGGGGTCGAGCGCCGCGCGCACCTCGGCGGGCGCGTCCTGGACCACGCACGGCGCGGGGGCCAGGTCGGCGCGCAACGCCTCGATGGGGGCGGTCATCTCCGCTGCGTCGGAGCGCGGACCGAGGCGCAGCCACGAGAGCCCGAGCCCGGCGCGGCCGACCACCGCGGCGCCCGCGCGCTCGGCGGCGCGCAGCACCCGGGGCAGCTCCGCCTGCACGCTCGAGACCCGCACCACCGCTCCGCCCTCGCCGGCACGCTGGCCGTCGCGCTGGGCCTGCCACAGGGAGGCATCGTCCTCGACCACGTCGGCGTCCACCCCGGCCCCGTCGGAGAGGAGCTCGACGCCCGCCCGGGCCTGATCGGCGGCGGTCTGTCCCCCGAAGCGGGCGAGCACGTGGCCCTCGCCCCCGGACCAGGCGACGTCGACGGCCATCGTCTCCATCCGCGCGTGCGCGAGACGGGAGGCGGCGGCGGCCAGGCGGTTGGGGTCGTCCGCGCGCCCGCGGGCGGTGGCGAGCGCCGGGTCGAGGGGATGCAGGCGGACCACCACGTCGAGGATGACGCCGAGCGTGCCGAAGGAGCCGGTGAACAGCTTTGCTAGGTCGTAGCCGGCCACGTTCTTGATCACCTTCCCGCCCGCGCGGGCGCTCATCCCGTCGGACATGGCCACGCCGATGCCGATGATCACGTCGCGCCCGCCGCCGTAGCGGTGGCGCAGGGGCCCGGAGTCCCCGGTCGCGAAGACCCCGCCGGCCGTCGCCGCCTCACCGGGCCCGAGCGACGGATCGAGCGCCAGCATCTGGCCCGCCTCGGCGAACTGCGCCTGCGCGCGCCCGAGCGGCGCGCCGGCCTCGAGCACGGCGGTCAGGTCGCCCTCGTTGTGCTCGAGCACGCGGTCGAGGCCGGAGAGGTCGAGGTCCACTTCGGGCTCCTCCGTCGGGCGGCCCCAGCCGAGCTTCGTGCCCGCGCCCCGGGCGCGCACCCGCCGGCCCTCGGCACCCGCCGCGCGCAGCGCCTCGACCACCTCGTCGGCGGAGGACGGGCGCACGGTGTGGGAGCTCTCGCCGGTGGCGGCCAACCCGGTCAGAACCGGTCGGCCAGCCCCGCCGCCTCGAGCGGGTGCTGGCGGTAGGGGCCCGGCACCTCGCCGCACAGCCGCGGCGTGGGCATGACCTTGCCGGGGTTGGCCAGGCCGTCGGGGTCGAACGCGCAGCGCAGCCGCTGGAAGGCCGCGAGGTCGGGCTCCCGAAACATCTTCGGCATGTGCTTCTTCTTGTCCACGCCGATGCCGTGCTCGCCGGTCAGCGAGCCGCCGGCCTCGAGGCAGGCGTCGAGGATGCGCGAGGAGAGCTCCTCGGCCCGCTCGGCCTCACCCTCGCGCGAGCCGTCGTAGCAGATGAGGGGGTGCAGGTTCCCGTCGCCGGCGTGGAAGACGTTGGCCACCTGGAGGCCGAACTCGGACTCGAGCTCGGCGATCTGCCCGAGCACCTCCGAGAGGCGGGTGCGCGGGATCACCCCGTCCTGGACGAAGTAGTTGGGTGACACGCGGCCCATCGCTGCGAAGGCGGCCTTGCGGGCCTTCCAGATGAGCTCGCGCTCGGCGTCGTCCTCGGCCACCCGGATGCTGGTGGCGCCGTTGTCCTCGCAGATCTTGACGACCTCGTCGAAGCGGGTCCCACACTCGGCGGCCGAGCCGTCGAGCTCGATGGTGAGCGCCGCGCCGGCGTCCTTCGGGTAGCCCACGCCGGTGGCCGCCTCGGAGGCCTGGATGCAGAGCTGGTCGGCCATCTCGATGGCGCCGGGCACCACGCCCGACGCGACGATGTCGGTGACCACCCTGCCGGCGTCGTCGGTGCCGTCGAAGAAGGCGACCATCGTGCGCACGTCCTCGGGCGAGGGGATAACCCGGAGCGTGATCTTCGTCGTCACGCCGAGCGTGCCCTCGGAGCCCACGAAGGCGCCGAGCAGGTCGTAGCCCGGCCGGTCGACCTCCTTGCCGCCGAGCTGCACGAGCTCGCCGTCGGCCAGCACCACCTCGATGCCGGTCACGTAGTTGTTGGTGAACCCGTACGTGAAGCAGTGGGCGCCGCCGGAGTTCTCGGCCACGTTGCCCCCGATCGAGCAGACGATCTGGCTCGAGGGATCGGGCGGGTAGAAGTGGTCGGGCCCGACCGCGTTCGACACCGCGATGTTGGTCACCCCGGGCTCGACCACCACGCGCTGGTTGTCGAGGTCCACCTCGAGCACGCGGTTCAGGCGCGTGAGGGCGATGAGCACGCCGTCCTCGACGGGCAGCGCGCCGCCGGAGAGGCCGGAGCCCGCGCCGCGGGCCACGAACGGCACGCCGGCGCGGTGGCAGGCGCGCACGATGGCCTGGACCTCCTCGGCCGAGCCGGGCAGGACCACGGCGCCGGGCGTCGCGCTGAAGTGCATGAGCCCGTCGGACTCGTACGTGCGCAGCGCGTCGCGATCGGTCACCACGTGCTGCTCGCCGCTGATGCCGGCGATCTCCTCGACCAGCGCCTCGACGTCCACGCTCTCTCCTCGCTCGACGGTCACCCACCACAGGATGACGCATGGCGCCGCGGTGCTCGCCCGGACCTTCCCTACTGCGGTTCCCCTAGGATCGTGACGTCGCCCATGTTCACCCTCGGCATCGCCCTGCTGGTCGCCGCCTTGGCGCTGTTCGTGGCCGAGGCTCACCTACCCGTCGGGGGCGTGCTCGGAGTCGGTGGCGTGGCTGCCCTGGTGGCCGGGGCATGGATCGCGCTCGTCGCGGCCGGGGCCGGCCTGGCGGTGGCCGTGCCCGTTTCGGTGGGGTCCGGAGTCGTCGCCGCGGCGGTGCTCGGCCTCGTGGCCTCGAAGACGGTGCGCGCCATGCGCCTTCCGACGTCGAGTGGCTCTGAGAGCCTCGTGGGTCGGACCGGCGAGGTGCGGGCCGAGCTCGAAGCCGGAGGAGCGCCCGGTCAGGTCTTCGTGGACGGAGCGCTGTGGCGGGCCGAGCCCGCCGACGAGTACGAGGAGCGCGAGGCTCTCCGGACGGGAGATCGCGTCGTCGTCGAGCGCGTGCGGGGGCTCACCCTGGGCGTGCGCAAAGCCGAGGAATGGGAGCTCAAGGCATGATCCTGCTCGTCCTGATCGTCATCGTCGTCATCGGCTTCGCCTTCGTGGCGGCGTCGGTGCGGGTGCTGCGCGAGTACGAGCGCGGCGTGGTGTTCCGCTTGGGCCGCCTGATCGGGGAGAAGGGCCCCGGGCTCATCCTGCTCATCCCCTTCGTCGACCAGATGGTCAGGGTCTCGCTGCGGACCGTGACCCTCACCATTCCGCCCCAGGAGGTCATCACCCGCGACAACGTGCCCGCGCGCGTGAACGCGGTGGCCTACTTCGCGGTGATCGGGCCGAACGACTCGGTCAACAAGGTCGAGGACTTCCTCCAGGCAACGCTGCAGATCGCCCAGACCACCATGCGCTCGGTGCTCGGCAAGGCCGATCTCGACACGCTGCTCTCCGAGCGCGAGCGCCTGAACGAGGACGTCCAGAGGATCATCGACGACCAGACCGAGGCCTGGGGGGTGAAGGTCAGCACCGTCGAGATCAAGGACGTGGAGATCCCGGGCCAGATGCAGCGGGCGATGGCCCGCCAGGCCGAGGCCGAGCGCGAGCGCCGGGCCAAGGTCATCAACGCCGAGGGCGAGTTCCAGGCCTCCCAGCGCCTCTCCGAGGCCGCCGACGTGATCTCCCAGAACCCGGCCACCCTCCAGCTGCGCTATCTCCAGACCCTCGGCGAGATCGGCGTGAACCAGAACTCGACGGTGGTGTTCCCCCTGCCGATCGACCTCATTCGGCCGTTCCTAGAGGGGTTCGGCGATGGCGGAGACCCGGCGAAGCGCCCGCCGCGATCGGCCTTGCCGCCGCTGCCGGAGGTGTCGCTCGACGCCGGCCCGGCGGGCTCGGGGCCGAGCGGCGTGGCCAGTGCGCTCGGACCGGCCCCGGTGCCCCAGGCTGATGCCGCGCCACCGGCGCCGCCCGCCGGACAGGAGCCCGAGCCCGGGACGCCGCCCAGCCCCGCCGAGCTGCCGCCCTCGCGGCGATAGGGCTGGTCCGCCGTGACGCGCGCGGTGGTCATCCTGGCCACGGCCGTCGCCGCCCTCGCCGCCGGCTGCGGAGGCGACGACGAGCCCCCGCCTTCTCCGCCGGTCACGGAGGACGGTCGCCTGTCGCGGCCCGAGCTCGTCCGCCGGGCCAGCGAGATCTGCGCCCGGAGCGAGGCCGCGATCGCGCTGGCCACGCGGCGCGGCCGGGAGGCGATCGACGAGGGGAAGGTCACGGGCTCGAGCGACGAGGTGGTGGCCGACGCCCTGATCACCGGGGCGAAGGTGATCAAGCCCTACCAGCGACGACTGCGGGCGCTGAAGCCGCCACGGGCGGACGCGGCGGAGTGGAGGCGCTTCCTCGATCGCCTCGAGGACGCCGCCGCCCTCTTCCCGTCACTGGCGCGGGCGATCAGGTCGGGCGACGGCGCCAAGCTCAGCGAGCTGAACACGAAGTTCAGCCGGATCGCGGCGGACACCCGCCCCTTCGCCGAGCAGTACGGACTGGGCAGGTGCCTGCCGGAGACGGTGTAGCCGGGCGGCCCACCAAGCGGCCGGTCCGCTCGGAGATCACGACGTATCCGGCCGTGTCAGCGGCTCGAGGCGCTCCTCGACCAGCCGCGCCAAGAGCGGTTCGAGGTCGATGTCAAGGTGCTCGGCGAGCCGCTGCCCTATGACGCGCATCTCGTGGTCGTCCAGACGCCCGACCGCGCGAGGGAGCATGGCCGTCGCATGGACTCGCACCAATGCGTTGAGGTCGACCGCCATCTCCTTCGACAGTCCGTACTTCGGTGGGCGGGCGGGCAGGTGGAACAGCGACGGCTCGCGGTGGTCGCGGATGCTCGTCCGGGCCGGCTCGGCCAAGGTCTCGACCCGGACCATGCGCAGACCGACGATCTCGCGCAGGACCTTGCGCGGACGGTCCTGAAGGAGGAGGACGGGACGTAGCTTCCCGTCGACGAGGAAGGTCTGCTGCGCGTCGAGCCCCTGCCCGCGCACCTGTTGCGCGAACGTAAGCGCGTCGGGCACGGTCGCGCTCGGGTGATCCTCGCCGTTCCAGACGCGAAACGGCGCCTCGGGCACGAAGCCGACCAGTGCCCACACGATGGCGCCTCGCAGGCCCGGCTCGGCCGGCAAGGCCATCAGACCAGCGCGCGGTCCAGCGACTCGAGGTCGAGGTCCGGCTCGTCGCCGCCGTGCTCTCCGAGCTCATGGGCTGCGACCGCCGTGTCCGTCACTCGCATCTCGTACGGCTCGCGGGCGGCGAATATCCGACGGTAGCGCTCGAAGAGGTCGAAGTCGTCGGGATGGACGATGACGGCCTTGCGTCGGTCATCGCCGTACTTGCTCACGACGATGGCTTCTCCCGCCTCGGGCTCGGGGAACCGGGTCTCGTTGGCCTGCACCCGTCTCGTCTTCAGGTTCATTCCGTCCACCTTACCGGCGTGTCGGACGACTCGCTTGTCTTCCGACGACCTACGACGGGTTCGGCGCAGGGGTCTCCGGCACCATCCAGTCGAGCACGGGCGTCGACTGGAGGAAGACGAGGACGCACATGATGGCCACGAGCAGGAGGCTCCACCCGAGCACGCGACGGAACAGGTCGCCCTCCTGCCCGGCCATGCCCACCGCGGCGGCGCCGATGGCCAGGTTCTGGGGCGAGATCATCTTGCCGAGGACCCCGCCCGAGGAGTTGGCCGCGGCCATCAGCAGGGGGCTGAGGCCGGCGCCGCTCGCCGCCTCGATCTGGAGCGCGCCGAACAGTGAGTTCGACGAGGTGTCGGAGCCGGTGACCGCCACCCCCAGCCATCCGAGCAGTGGCGAGAGCATCGCGAAGAACCCTCCGGTCTGCGCGGCGAGGGTGCCGAGCGTGAGCGTCTGGGCCGACTGGTTCATGACGTAGGCCAGGGCGAGGACGACGACCACGGTGAGGATCGCGCCCTTGAGCTGGTTAAGGGTCTCGCCGTAGGTCTCAAGCGCCCGACCGGGGCGCACCCGCAGGACCAGCGCGGTGAGGATGCCGGCCAGCAGCATGAGCGTGCCGGCGGCCTCGAAGACGTTGACCGTGAACATGGCCGAGGACACCGGCTCGCCGTCGGGGTTCATCACGTTCAGCCCGGGCCAGGCGACCTTCGGCTCCTCCTCGGTCGATCCCGAGAGGCCGAGCACGGCGTACTCGGCCGAGCGCAGCAGGCTCTTGACGAAGGGGAGCTGAGCCAGGGAGAACACGACGATGATCACCAGGTAGGGCGCGTAGGCCTCGAGCACCTCGCGGCGCGAGTCCCCGCCCGTTCGGTCGCGGCGGTCGATCTCCGCCTCCATCCTGGGATCGTGTCCCTCCGCGCCCGCGGCCGCCGAGTGGGCACCGCCGGCCTCTCCGCGAATCGTCTCGCCGGGCGACCACACGCGCAGGAAGAGCACGAGCGCGCCGGTGCCGACCAGCGCGGCCACGATGTCGGTGAGCGCGACCGAGAAGAAGTTCGAGCACAGGAACTGCCCGACCGCGAACGCGAGGCCGCCCACCAGGGCCGCCGGCCACGTCTGGCGGATACCGCGACCGCCGTCGACCATTCCGACGAGGATGAGCGGCACGACGAGGGCGAGGAACGGCGTCTGGCGCCCCACCATGGCGCCGAGGGCCTCCACCTCGAGGCCGGTGAGCTCGGCCAGCGTGGTGATCGGGACGGCAATGGCCCCGAACGCGACCGGAGCGGTGTTGGCCACCAGCGCCACCGCCGCAGCCTTGATCGGCTGGAAGCCGAGCGCGATGAGCATGACCGCGGTGATGGCCACCGGAGTGCCGAAGCCGGCCAGCGCCTCGAGCAGCGCCCCGAACAGAAAGGCGATGATGATCGCCTGCACGCGCTGGTCGTCGGAGATCGTCCCGAACGACCGTCGCAGCACCGCGAAGTGCCCGGTCTTGGCGGTCATGTTGTAGACCCAGATGGCGTTGATGACGATCCACATGATCGGGTAGAAGCCGAACACCGCGCCCTCGGAGGCGGAGATCGCCGTCTGGTCCACCGGCATGCCGTAGCCGAAGATCGCTATGAGCACCGCGGCCAGGAGGGAGATGAGCGACGCCCACTGCGCGGGCATGCGGAGGGCCCCGAGCAGCACGAACAGCAGGACCAGGGGGATCGCCGCGACGAGCGCGGAGATCCCGAGCGAGTCGGCGATGGGCGCGTAGCCCTCGGGCTGCTGGTACATGCGGTCTCCCTTCCCCGGGATCGCGGTGCGGGGCGAGTATGACGCCGCGCGCGGCGCCACGGGGGTGGATCATCCGTCCGGACCGCGGGGCGGCTGCGGCCGCCCGGCGTCGTCCGCTACCCCGCCCGCCGCGCCGCCTCGTAGACCTCCGCCACCCCCTCCGCCAGCGCGGGCCAGGCGTAGCGCTCGCGGCTCGCGGCGTACGCGGCCTCGCCCATGCGGGTGCGCCGGTCGGGTTCCTCCACCGCCTCGACGAGCGCGCGCGCCATGTCGTCCTCGTCGTCGGGCTCGACGAGCCAGCCGGTCTCGCCGTCCTCCACGATCGTGGTCGGTCCGTGGGCGTTCGCGGCGATCACCGGCAGGCCGCAGGCCATCGCCTCCACCAGCACCTGCCCGAACTGCTCGCGCACCGAGGGGAGCACCAGCAGGTCGGCGGCGTTCAGCGCGTCGGGCAGGTCCTCGTGGCCGTGCCACCCGGCCAGGAAGAGGTCCTCTGCCCCCACCTCGCGTGCCACCGCGAGCGGGTGCCGGCCCTCCCACTCCCCCGGATGACCGCCGAGGAGCACCAGCGGGAATCGCACGCCCGATTGCGCCCGGGCGCGGGCGTGGGCGCGAACCAGCAGCGGCAGGCGCTTGACCTCGGTGTAGCGGCCCACGTAGAGCACCACCGGCGCGCCGGCGGTGAAGGCGTCGAGCTCGCCCTCGGCGTAGGCCACCGAGCCCTCCACGCCGGACTCGTCCCATCCGCGCGGCTGCTCCACGAGCCAGCGCCGCCACAGCGCGAGGCGGTCCCCGGGCGAGGCCGGGCGGCGGTCGAAGATGTCGGGATCGAAGCCGTTGGCCGCGGCCACCACGCGCCCGGGGTCGACGCCGAGGAGGTCCGGCACACGCCGCACCGCGTCGGGGGAGAGGACGAGCAGGCGCTCGCAGTGCTGCGCCCAACGCCGCATGCGCTCCGCCCACGCCGCGGCGTGCGGCCACCCCGGCGGCGGGCCCTCGTCGATGGCCCCGAGCATCAGCAGCTCGGTGCCGTGCAAGTGGCCGACGCGCGGCACGTCCGAAAAGGCGCGCTCGGCGGCCTCGTTCATCGGCGTCAGATGGTGGAGGTGGAGGACGTCGGCGTCGGCCGCTCCGGCCGCCGCCAGCTCCCGCTCCCAGGCGGCTACCAGCCGCTCGTAGGCCTCGTCGTCGACGCACGCGTAGATGCGGTCGGGAGCTCCGGGGCGCTCCTCGTAGGAGGGCTGGAACGGCGGGTCCGCGGCCAGCGGGTCCGCCGCGTCGCGTGCCTCGGTGTAGTCGACGGCGCGAACGTCGGCGTCGGAGCCGAAGAACGCTCCGGCGTGCGTCGCGTCACCGGGCGCACCGAGGGAGCCGGCCACCACGGTCACGTCCCATCCCGCCCGGGGCAGGAAACGCGCCAGGTAGCGGGCCACCTGCGACGAGCCTCCGCGCGGGAAGAACGAGAGCGCCATGACCGCCCGCGGGCGGGTGGGGAGCCCGCCGGCCCCCTCCGGCGTGTCCCCGCGGCCGGGGCTCAGGGGGCCGGGGCGCCCGCGCGCAGCCCGGCGCGGGCGCGGTCCACGACCTCGTGCCCGCGCTCGCCGGGGCTCCAGGTGGCGCGGGCGATGCGCACCGTCGGCCCGCGCTCGAGCTCTTGGATCAGCTCGTCGATCAGCCCGGCCGTCTCCTCTTCGCCGGACCGCGGAAGGATCAGGGCGAGCCGCCGCCCGCCGAGGCGCGCCGCCGTCCCTCCGGCACGGGCGGCCACCCGCTCGAGGACCCGCGCGACCCCGACGATCGAGTCGTCGCCGGCCGCGTACCCCTCACGGCGGTTGAGCTCCGCGATATCGACCATCTCGAGAGCGAGCGCCGAGAACGTCGAGTCCTGCACCGACGCCCGCTCGGCCTCGTTGCCGGCCATCTCGAGCAGGTGCCGGTAGGAATAGAGCAGCGTCAGGTTGTCGGTGATGGCGAACGAGCTCGCACCCAGCACCGCCTCGTCGCCGTTGCGGCGCACCGCGATCTCGGGATCGTCGAGAAGGGAGGGCGTCGGCGCGGGCGCCGGCTCCCGACGGCCCATTCGCACCTCCTCCACGAACAGCCGCACCACCTCGGGATCGAACTGGGTGCCCGCGCAGCGCTCGAGCTCCTCGCACGCGTCGCTCGTCGACACCGAGCTGCGGTAGGGGCGCTCGGCGGTCATCGCGCTGAAGGAGTCGGCCACGCAGACGATGCGCGCCTCGAGCGGTATCTGCTCACCGACGAGGCCTGAGGGATAGCCGCCCCCGTCGAAGCGCTCGTGGTGGTGGAGGATCGCCGGCGCCATGCCCTTCAGCG
The DNA here is from genome assembly GCA_050998555.1 of Thermoleophilaceae bacterium. Lineage (GTDB taxonomy): Bacteria > Actinomycetota > Thermoleophilia > Solirubrobacterales > Thermoleophilaceae > JACCZP01. The sequence goes on along the minus strand of JBPCQB010000144.1, from coordinate 2,509 downwards.
CAGGGACGTGCTGGATCAGGTGGTAGCCGATCCGCGGGTGCAGCTCGCACACGGCGCGCTCCTCGCGGGTGAGTGGCCCCGGCTTCAGCAGGATGCGCTCGGAGATCCCGATCTTTCCGACGTCGTGGAGGAGCGAGCCGAACACCAGCCGCTCGCGCTGGTCGGCCGGGATCCCGATGCGGTCGGCCACCGCCGAGACGTGGCGTGAGACCTCGTCGGAGTGCCCCCGCAGCAGAGGATCCTTGGCCTCGAGCGCCTCGCCGAGCATCCGGACGGTGGCCAGGTAGCTGCTGCGCAGCTCGCCCTGGAGGCGCGAGGAGTCGAGGACCGCGCCGGCGTGGTCGCCCAGGGAGACGAGCACCTGATCGTCGAACTCGGCGAAGCCGCCCTCGCGGTTGACGCACACGACCGCCCCGCTGAAGCGATCGTGGATGTAGATCGGGATCGCGACGAGGTTGCGGATCTCCTCGTCGGCTCCGGTGGGGCCCTCGAGCTGCCGGGGATCGTCCTCGCGCACGGCCATATCGTGCTCGATCACCTCGCGGGAGAAGCGCTGAGCCACCGCGCTGTCGGCGGGATCGTTCTCGAAGCCCTGGTGGGCCACCAGGTCGAGCAGGCCGTCCCCGTCGGCGTCCTCGCGCGCGAGGAGGATCCCCTTCTCGGCCTCCCTGAGCTCGACCGCAGTACGGAGCACCAGCTCGCGCACGTCGTCGGTCCGCCCGAGCGCGCCACGCTCGCGGTGCATGGCCATGAGCTGGCCGCGGAGCTCCTGGGACCACTCGCGCTCGGCTCTCCGCGCCCGCTCGACGCGGCCCCGGAGGTGCTGCTCGCGCTCGAGCTCCTGGCCGCGCTGGTCGGCGCTCTGGCGCGCCTCGTCGCGTTCACGCTCGCGCTCGGAGGCGGCGCGACGGGCCTCCTCGAGCTGGTCGTCCACGTCGCCGGTCTGCTCCGCGAGGTGCTTGAGCCTCCGGCGATCGAGCAGCCATCCCGCTCCCGCGAGCAGCACGGCCAGGGCGATGGCCCCGGTGAGGAGGTAGCTGAGCCCGCGCGTGGCCTCGGTGCCGGCCACGAGCAGTCCGGCGATCACGAGGGCCGCGACGGCGAAGAGGGCGGCGGGACCGACGAACGCGAGGGTTCCGCCGCGCCGGCTCGTGGGCGCGGTCACGAAAGGGTTTTAGCAGCAGCGGCGCTCCTGCACCCCGACTCGGGACGCCCTCAGAGGATGATCGGCACGCTCCCGCCGTCGACCGACCACGCCGCGCCCGACACGTTCGAGGCCGCCTCCGAGCACAGGAAGGCCACCGCCGCGGCGATCTCCTCCGCGGTGCCGAACCGCCCGATCGGCACCTTGCCACGCGCCGCCTCGAGGGCCTCCTCGCGAGAGGCACCCTGCGCGGCGGCCGCCTGGTCGGCCATGCCGCCCTCCTCCAGCCAGAGCGGCGTCTCCACCGGGCCGGGGGCGACGGCGTTCACGCGCACCCCGCGATCGGCGTAGGAGTCGGCGAACACGCGCGAGAGCGACAGCTGCGCCGCCTTGGTGACCGAGTAGGCGGCGTTGGACAGCGACGGCCGCTTGCCCGACGAGGAGCAGACGTTCACCACCCTCCCCCAGCCGCGCTCGGCCATCGCCGGCACGGTCGCGCGCATGAGGCGCAGCGAGGCCATCACGTGCAGCTCCCACTGGGCCTGCCAGTCGGCGTCCTCGAGCTCCTCCAGCGGCCGGTTGTACGACGTCCCCGCGTTGTTGACCAGGACGTCGACGGGCCCGAGCGACTCCTCGCAGCGCGCGGCCACCTGCCCGCCGGCATCGGGCGCGGTCACGTCGAGCGCCAGCGTGGCCACGCGGTCCGCGGACCCCGGCCCACCGGACCCGAGCTCCGCGGCGGCCTCGGCCAACGCCTCCTCGCCGCGCGCCACGAGCAGGACCCGCGCGCCCTCGGTCAGGAGGGCGGCGGCGCTCGCGCGGCCGATCCCGCGGCTCGCGCCGGTCACCACGCAGGTCCGGTCGGCGAGGCCAAGGTCCATACCGCCATCATGCCCGCTTCCCGGTCGAGGAGGAGCCCGATGAGGTCCCACACCGTCTACCGCACGTTCGAGACCGAGCGGCGGCGCGAGTTCGTCCGCATCACCGACGACGTGCAGACCGCGGTCGACGACGCCGGGGTCCGCGAGGGCCTCGTGCTCGTGTCGGCCATGCACATCACCGCAGGGGTGTGGGTGAACGACGACGAGCCGGGAATCCTCGAGGACGCCCTCGAGTGGCTCGACAAGCTCGCCCCGCCGAGCTGGCGTGACCCCGACACCGCGGTGGCCAGCGAACTGCTGCCCGAGCCGGGCGACTACCGCCACCACCGCGGGGGCGAGGACAACGGCGACGCCCATCTGAAGAACCTCCTCGTGCACCACCAGGCCATCGTCCCGATCACCGACGGCCGCCTCGACCTCGGCCCCTGGCAGCAGGTGTTCTACGCGGAGTTCGACGGCGGGCGGCCGAAGCGGCTGGTGATCA
>JBPCQB010000147.1:0-1345 GCA_050998555.1 Thermoleophilaceae bacterium | reverse complement strand
GCGGCGAGGATCGTGCGGATCGGGCCGGCGCGCCGGGGCTCGGGTGCTGCGCCGATCGACCGGACGCGCCGTCGCAGCGCCTCCGGCGCGCGCCGAAAGACGTTGCCCGCCTCGCCCAGCGAGATCTCGCGCCGGGCCGCGGCCTTCAGCGCCCGGGCGAGCCCCGGACCGATGCCCTCGCCCTCGGGCAGCGTGATCTCGAGCTCCAGCTGGCCCTCGTCGGCGGAGCCGACCGTGACGTCGCCCACCCGCTCGAACAGGGCCCGCACGTCTCGATTCTCGGCGAGGACGAGCGCGCTGAACCGGCGTATGCCCTCCGCACGGGCGCGGTCGGCCAGCTGCGCGAGCAGGACGAGCCCCACGCCTCGGCGGTGCCAGTCGTCGGCCACCGCGACCGCGACCTCGGCCGCCTCGGGATCCTCCGGAGAGCGCACGAAGCGGGCGACGCCGATCCCGGTCTCCGCCCCGTTCGAGGCCAGCCCCACGAGCGCCTCGCGGTTGCGGTGGTCCACGTCGACGAACGCGGCCAGCTCCCGATCGCTGAGGCGCTGCTTGGGGGTGAGGAACCGGCGGTAGCGCGACCGCTCGCTCAGGCGCTCGAACATCGTGATCAGGAGCTCCTGATCCTCCTCCCCGAGGGAGCGGACCACGATCGGAGTCCCGTCGGGCAGCTCTGCGCGGCCGCCCGATCCTCTCGCTGCGCGTCGCCGTGGCACGTGCTGAGCACCTCCCGTGCGCGATGGTCGGACACGGCCGAGCGTAGTGGGGCCCGATCCTCCGAAGGGCGACCCGATCCGTAGACTCCCGGCATGGCCGCGCCGGCACGCCCGATGACCGACGCCGAGCGCTGGTACCGGGAGCGCTTCGCCTCGAAGCCCCAGCGCGACGCGCTGTTCACGAGCATCTCCGGGGAGGCCGTCGCGCCGCTCTATACGGCCGAGGACCTCCACGAGGACGCCGCCGAGCGCATCGGTCTGCCCGGCGAGTTCCCCTACACGCGCGGGGTCTACCCCTCGATGTACCGGGGACGGCTGTGGACCGTCCGCCAGTTCGCCGGCTACGGCACCGCCGAGGAGACCAACGCGCGGTTTCGCTACCTCCTCGACCACGGTCAGGAGGGGCTCTCCACCGCATTCGACATGCCGAGCCTCATGGGCCACGACTCCGACCACCCCCGCGCGCTCGGGGAGGTGGGGCGCGAAGGCGTGGCCGTCGACACGCTCGAGGACATGGACACCCTCTTCCGCGGGATCGACATGGGCGAGGTCTCGACCTCGATGACCGTCAACGCCCCGGCACCGATCATGCTCGCGCTCTACGTGGTGGCCGGCGAGCGCCAGGGCGT
>JBPCQB010000118.1:0-2445 GCA_050998555.1 Thermoleophilaceae bacterium | reverse complement strand
GATCACGGCCACAAAGGGCGGGGTCTCGTGGCGTTCGAGTTGGTTCGGGAGGGGGGGGGGGTTGACCGGCACGTCGTTGTTGTTGGCGCCGTCGCTCCCGAGGCCCGGGAAGTGCTTGAGCGTGGGGGCGACGCGCGCGGAGGCGTAGGCGCGCACCGCCGCGCGGATCGAGGCGCCCACGGCCTCGGCCCCGCCGGGGTAGGCGCGGCCCGCGAGCGCGCCGCCCGGCGTGCCCACGTCGGCCACCGGCGCGAGCACGATGTTCACCCCGGCCGCACGCACCTCGCGCGCCGAGCGCCGTGCCGAGGAGGCGGCCGTCTGCGGGTCGGTCAGGGCGGGCTGGGCCACGGTCGGCGCCGCGAACGGAAGGGTCCGGGCCTCGCCCCCCTCCTGGTCGGTGGCGATGAGCGCGCTGTCCCCGCCGGCGTCCTGGAGCTCCCTGGTCAGCTCTCGGACCTGCGCCTCGGAAGCGACGTTGCGGGCGAAGAGCGCCGCACCGGACGCGCGGCCCCGGCGGAGCGACTCGCGCACGTAGTCGGGCACCTCGGTGCCCTGGAAGCTCAGCATCAGGAGCTGGCCGACCTGGCGGTCGAGCGAGGGACGGGGGGTGCGTGCCGGCCGCCCGGGGTCGTCCTCCGATGCCGGCCTCGGTCGCGCGGCCTCCTCGCCGGAGCCGAGCGCCAGCGCGCCCGCGACGACGACCGCCACCCCGGCGAGCACCACGAGCGTGAATGCTCGCCTCCGCCGGCCCGCCCGCCTGCGCCGCCCCGTCAGCCGGTCCACGGTCGTCTCCTCATGGGCTTCCGAAGATCGCGTGCGTCCCGACCCGCCGCCACCGCACCGCCGGCTCCCCATCGACCTCGATCCACTCCCACGTCGCTCTCCCATCCGGATCGGTCCAGCTCCACGTCATCTCCCAGACTCCGCGTGCGCCCGCCACGGGTTTTACGCGGAGGGCGTTCCTCCACGGGCCGGGATCAGCTCGCGAGGCTCGAACGGCGTCGTCGTGGAACGCCCGTACGGCCTGGCGAAACTCTTCGCGGTGATGTTCGGGAAGGTCCTTGAAGTCACGTTTGAAGCGCTCGGTGCGCTCGTACTCGTCTCCCGACGGCCGGTGCCCAGGACACCTCAGAAGTCGATCGCGAACCTCTCGTCGGGCGCGGCGGGGCGGCCCCCCCGCTCTACCCCAGCCCGAACACCCGCCGCGCCTCGACGAGCGCCTCCACCAGCCGGTCCACGTCCTCGCGCTCGTTGTAGACGTGGAAGGACGCTCGGGCGGTGGCGCCCACGCCCAGACGGCGCATGAGCGGCTGGGCGCAGTGGTGGCCGGCGCGCACGCAGACGGCGGCGCGGTCGCAGATCTCGGCGATGTCGTGGGGGTGTATGCCCTCCATCGCGAAGGAGACCACGCCGCCGCGGCGGTCGGGATCGAGCGGACCGTAGAGCTCGAGGCCGGGCATCTCGGCCAGCCGCTCGAGCGCGTACGCGGTCAGGTCGCGCTCGTGGTCGCGCACCGCGTCGAAGCCGAGGGCCGACAGGTAGTCGATCGCCGCCCCGAGCCCCACCACGTCGGCGATCGCCGACGTGCCGGCCTCGAACTTCCACGGCAGCTCGTTCCACGTCGAGCGTTCGAGCCCGACCGAGGAGATCATGTGCCCGCCGCCGATGAACGGGCGCATGCCCTCGAGCACCGAGCGCCGGCCGTGCAGCACGCCCACACCGGTCGGACCCAGGGCCTTGTGGCCCGTCCACACGTAGAAGTCGGCGTCGATCGTCCCCACGTCCACCGGCATCTGCGCCGCGGCCTGCGAGCCGTCCACGAGGCACGCGGCGCCGGCCGCGCGGGCCCGCGCGGCGATCTCCGCCACCGGGTTGATCGTGCCGAGCACGTTCGAGACGTGCACCACTCCGACGAGCTTCACGCGCCCCTCGGCGAGCACGGCGTCGAGCTCGTCGAGTGAGAGCTCCCCCTCGTCGGAGACCGACAGGTAGCGCAGGCGCGCGCCGGTCTCCTCGCAGAGGATCTGCCACGGGACGATGTTCGAGTGGTGCTCCATCTCGGTGAGGAGCACCTCGTCGCCGGGCCCCACGTGCTCGCGGCCCCAGGAGTAGGCCACGAGATTGATGGCCTCGGTCGCGTTGTGGGTGAAGATCGTCGTGACCGGCTCGCCGCCGTAGGTCGCGGCGATCCGCTCCCGCGCACCCTCGAAGCGGTCGGTGGACTCCTGGGCCAGGCGGTAGACGCCGCGGTGCACGCTCGCGTTCGAGCGGCGCAGGAAGTCGTTCATCTCCTCGATCACCGCCACCGGCTTCTGGGAGGTGGCCGCCGAGTCGAGGTAGGTCAGGGGTCGGCCGTCCTGCACGCGGGCGAGCGTCGGGAAGTCCCCGCGCAATCCACGAAGAGGCGAGCGCGGCGTATCGAGGCCGTCGACCGCTCCGGGCGGC
>JBPCQB010000038.1:0-35616 GCA_050998555.1 Thermoleophilaceae bacterium | reverse complement strand
GACCCGATCGAGAACGAGCTCCTGCTCGGGCGCTTCCTCAACGAGGAGATCACCGCGCTGCCGGACATCGACCTCGACTTCCCGCGCGACATCCGCGACGTGCTCATCCCGCGCGTGCACGAGCGCTACGGCCGCGAGAACTCGGCGCTCGTGGCCTCGTTCGCGACCTACCGCGCGCGGTCGGCCGTCCGCGACCTCGGCAAGGCGCTGGGGCTGCCCTTCGCCGACGTCGAGCGGGTGGCCCGGGCCGCCGACGTGTGGCACGGAAACGACATCGAGCGCGAGGTGGCCGCCTGCGTGGGGGAGGCAAGCGCGCGCTCGCCGCGCTGGCGGGCGCTCGTGCGCCTGGTGGCCGACGCCGCCGGGCTGCCCCGCCACCTCTCCCAGCACCCCGGCGGCATGGTCATCTCCACCCGGCCGCTGATCGACGTCTGCCCGGTCCAGCCCGCGGCCATGGAGGGTCGCCAGCTCGTGCAGTGGGACAAGGAGTCGTGTCAGGACGCCGGCTTCCTGAAGATCGACCTGCTCGGCCTCGGGATGCTCTCCTGCGTCGAGCGCTGCGTTGAGGAGATCGAGCGCGCGCGCGGCGAGCGGATCGACCTCTCGCGCATCCCCTACGACGACCCCGCGGTGTACGAGGAGATCCAGGCCGCGCGCACCACCGGGGTGTTCCAGATCGAGAGCCGCGCGCAGATGCAGATGCTGCCGCGCACCCTGCCCGCGACGCTCGACGACCTCACCGTGCAGGTGGCCCTCGTGCGACCGGGGCCGATCCAGGGCGGCGCGGTCCATCCCTACATCGAGCGCCGCAAGGCCCTGCGCGCCGACCCGGAGTACCGGGTGCCCTACGAGCACCCCTCGCTCGAGCCCGTGCTGCGCGACACGCTCGGGGCGATCGTCTTCCAGGACCAGGTGATCGAGGTGGCGATGGCCTTCGCCGGCTTCTCGGCCGGCGAGGCCGAGGGCCTGCGGCGGGCCATGAGCCGCGCCCGCTCGGAGGCGGCCATGCGCGCCTACGAGGAGAAGTTCGTGGCCGGGGGCATGGCCAGCGGCGCCACCGAGGAGACCGCCCGGCGGGTGTACGGCCAGATCGTCGGCTTCTCGGGCTTCGGCTTCCCGAAGGCCCACTCCGCGGCGTTCGGCCTGCTGGCCTACCAGTCCACGTGGCTGCGGGTGCACCGGGGGGCAGAGTTCCTGTGCTCGCTCATGAATGAGCAGCCGATGGGGTTCTATCCGCCGGACGCCCTGGTGCACGAGGCTCAGCGGCGGGGCCTCGAGGTGCTGGCGCCCTGCGTGCTTCGGAGCCGTGCCCTGTGCTCGGTGGAGTGGACGGCGGCGGAGTCCACCGTCGAGGCGGGACGGCGGCTCGCCGTCCGGATGGGCCTCGGGCACGTGAGCGGGGTGCGCACCGAGGACGTCGAGGAGCTCGTGGCCGAGCGCGGGCGCAGTGGGGCCTTCCGGTCGGTGGCCGACCTCTCCGGCCGGTGCGCCGCCGCGCCGGAGACGCTCGAGCGCCTCGCGTGGGCGGGGGCCTGCGACACGCTGGTCGACGGTGGGCGCCGGGAGGCGCTGTGGCAGCTCGGGGTGGCGGCGCCGGGCGCGACCGCCCCGGGCGGCACGCAGCTGGCGCTGGCGCTCGAGCCGGCGGCGGCGCCGGAGCTGCCGGCCCTGACCCCGTGGGAGCGGATGGTGGCCGACTACTCCTCGACCAGGGTCACCCTCGAGGAGCACCCGCTCGAGCTCATGCGCCCGCGGCTCGCCGAGGACGTCCTCTCGAGCGCCGAGCTCGAGCACGTGCGCACGGGGAGGACGGTGCGGGTGGCCGGCCTCGTGGTGGCCCGCCAGCGCCCGGCCACCGCGAAGGGGGTCACGTTCATGCTGCTCGAGGACGAGCACGGCACGATCAACCTGATCGTGCCGCCGCCCATCCACGACCGCGACCGACTGGCCGTGCGAGCCGAGCCGCTCGTGCTGGCGGCCGGCAAGCTCGAGCGCCGCGAGGGGACGACCAACGTGGTGGTGGACTCCGTGGAGCGCGTCGAGCAGCCGGACCTCCCGCGAGCGGAGATCAGGCACATCGAGCCGCGGCGGGTGTGGAGCACCGAGGAGCGGGAGGAGGACCTGCGCGCGGTCGCCCCGGTCGCGCACTCGTTCGGGCGGCGAGGGCGGTAAGTGACTACAATGTCGCACATGGCCGATTCCGTGGGGGTGCGCGAGCTGCGCCGTGAGCTGAGCGAGTACCTGCGCCGGGTGGAGCGGGGCGAGACCTTCGCCGTCACTTCGCGGGGGCGCGCGGTGGCCGAGCTCGGTCCGCCCGCCGCGCACCGCGACGCGCACGCGCGGCTGGTGCACGAGCGCGGGGCGATACCCGCCCGAGGCGATCTGCTCGACCTCGAGCCGCTCGAGCTTCCGGGTGGGCCGTCACTCAGTGAGCTGCTGGACGACGTGCGCTCCGACCGCTCTTAGTGCCCGACCTCGTATACCTCGATGCCTCGGCCATCGTCAAGCTCGTCGTGGAGGAGGCCGAGAGCCGAGTGCTGCGCACGGCACTTCGTGGTCGCGAGCAACGCGTGTCAAGCGCGCTCGCCCTGGTCGAGGTCCACCTCGCCGCCGGGAGGCAGGCGTCCGCCCCGACTCCCGCCCGCGTGGATGCGGTCCTGGCGGGGATCACGCTGATCCCAATCGATCACCCGACGCTCGAGTCCGCCGCTCGACTGGGGCGGACGGGATTACGCACGCCCGATGCGATGCACCTGGCCACCGCGTACTCGCTGGGCGGCGATCTCGATGCCCTCATCGCCTATGACGAGCGTCTGCTCGCGGCCGCTCGGGACCTCGGCCTGCCCGTCGAGGAGCCACGGTGAAGATCGTCGTCGGAACCTCGAGCTGGGCCGATCCCGGGTTCGTCGCGGAGTGGTACCCGAAGGGCATGCCCGCCCGCGATCGCCTCGGCTGGTATGCGGAGCGCTTCGAGGCCGTCGAGGTGAACTCGAGCTACTACGCGCTGCCGGCCGAGCGCACGGTGGCGCGGTGGGCCGAGGGCACCCCCTCGGGATTCACCTTCGACGTGAAGCTACATCGTCTGCTCTCCCGCCACGCCGCGCCGCTCGACTCCCTGCCGAAGGAGCTGCGCGACCGCGCGGACACCACTCCGCGCGGACGCGTGGTCCTCACCCCCGACCTCGAGGCCGTGGTGGCCGACAACCTCCTGGGCGCCCTCGGGCCGTTGATCGAGGCCGGCAAGCTGCGCTCCCTGCTACTCCAGCTCTCGCCGTCGTTCTCCCCTGACCGCCACGAGCTCTCCGAGCTCGATCCCCTGATCGAGCGCCTCGCGCCGTGGCCGGTGGCCGTGGAGCTCCGCCACCGCGGCTGGGTGGCCGAGAAGCGCGTGGAGTCCACCCTCGGCCACCTGTCGGAGATCGGAGCGGCCTTCGTGTGCGTCGACGCCCCTCCGGGCGACCACGTGCCGATCATGCCCGCGCTCGACGCGGTCACCCGGGGTGACCTGGCCTACCTCCGCGCCCACGGACGCAACACCGACGGCTACATGACGGGGAGGACGGTGGCCGAGCGCTTCGGCTGGGTCTACTCCGACGCGGAGCTCGGACAGATCGAGGAGCGCGCCCGCGGTCTCGGGGAGGGGGCCGACGAGGTGAGGGTGATGTTCAACAACAACCGCGACGACGACGCGCCGACCGCGGCGCGGCGACTGCGCGAGCTGATCGGCCAGGACCCGGGCCCCGCGCCCGATGCGACGGAGGGCCAGCAGACGCTCCTGTAGCCCACACGCCACCCACCCGTGACACCATGCGAGACGTGCCGACCACCATCGCCACCGGTCTCGTCTCCTCCGGCGGCGTCGAGGCCTTCGAGGAGGCCGCCGCTCGCGCCCAGGCCGGCCTCGGCGGCGCCCCGGCGGACCTGGTGCTCGTGTTCGCGGGGGCGCCGAGCGTGGAGGACGTGGAGGAGGGCGTGGTCGCGGTCAGGGACCGCCTCGGGACCCCGGCGCTCATCGGATGCGGCGCCCAGGGCGTCGTGGCCGGCGGGCGCGAGCTCGAGCAGGGTGGGGTGGCCGTGTGGGCGGCGTCGCTCCCCGGCGCGCGCATCGAGACGTTCCACCTCGAGGCCCTGCCGGCCGGAGAGGGACAGGTGGCCGTGGCCGGGATGCCGGACCTCGACGCCTCCGGGGCCCTGATCCTGCTGGCCGATCCATGGAGCTTCCCGGTCGAGCCGGTGCTCGCCGAGATGGCCGAGGAGCGGCCCGGCCTTCCGGTGATCGGGGGGCTCGCCTCCCTCGGTGGACGCGGTGGCGGGGTGCTGATGCACGGCGACGGGGTGTGCCGCGCAGGAGCGGTGGGCGTGGCCCTCGGCGGCGTCGACGTACGGCCGTGCGTGTCGCAGGGCGCCCGGCCGATCGGTCCGGAGATGGTCATCACCGCGGGAGAGGGCAACGTGATCGAGGAGCTGGCCAGCCGACCCGCCCTCGAGCGCCTCAAGGAGGCGATCGGCGACCTCGAGCCCCACGAGCGGGCGCTGGCGGCGCGCGGTCTGCTGCTCGGCATCGTCATCGACGAGAACCAGCCCGACTACGGCCGCGGCGACTTCCTGGTGCGCGGGCTGCTGTCGATCGACGAGGAGACCCAGTCGGTGACCGTCGGTGAGCGGGTCAGGGTCGGCCAGACGGTGCGCATGCAGGTCCGCGACGGCCCCTCCGCGGACGAGGATCTCGACCTCGCCCTCGAGCGCCAGCTCCGCGAGCTTCCCGGTCCGCCGGCCGGAGCGCTGCTGTTCACCTGCAACGGCCGCGGATCACACATGTTCGGCGCGCCCGACCACGACGCTGCGGCCCTCGAGCGCGCCTTCGGCGGCGCCCCGGCCGCCGGCTTCTTCTGCGCCGGGGAGATCGGGCCGGTGGGCGAGCGCAACTTCGTGCACGGCTTCACGGCCACCCTGGCGATCTTCGCGGCCTGAGCCGCCGCCACCGCGGGCCGCGACGACCCCCGCGGCGCGTTCCCCCCGGCGCGGTGTGGGTAGACCCCACCTTCGTACACGAAGAAGGAGAGGCCCATCCATGAAGGCAGTCGTGTTCCACGGCGTAGGCGACATCCGGCTCGACGACGTTCCCGAGCCGCAGATCCAGGAGCCCACGGACGCGATCGTCCGTCTCACCGCCAGCGCCATCTGTGGCACCGACCTGCACTTCGTCCGCGGCACGATGTCGGGGATGAAGCCCGGCACCATCCTCGGGCACGAGGGCGTGGGCGTGGTCGAGGACGTGGGCGACGACGTCCGCAACCTCTATCCCGGCGACCGCGTGGTCATCCCCTCGACGCTCGGCTGCGGCAACTGCTCCTACTGCCGCGCCGGCTACCAGGCCCAGTGCGACACGCTCGTGCCCGGAGGCACCGCGTTCTTCGGGGGCCCGGAGGCCAGCGGGCCCTTCGACGGCCTCCAGGCCGAGGCCGCGCGCATCCCCTACGCCGCGGTGAACCTGGTGAAGCTGCCCGACGAGGTCTCCGACGACCAGGCGCTGCTGATCTCCGACATCTTCCCCACCGGCTACTTCGGCGCCGACATCGCCGAGATCACCCCCGGCGACACGGTGGTGGTCTTCGGCTGCGGCCCGGTCGGCATCTTCTCGATCCTCAGCGCGCAGCTGCTCGGGGCCGTCCGCGTCTTCGCGGTCGATCGCCTCGCCGATCGCCTCGACATGGCCCGGCGCCTGGGCGCCGAGGTCATCGACTTCTCGGCCGAGGACCCGATCGACGCGCTCAGCCGGCTGACGGGCGGCATCGGCCCCGACCGGGCCATCGACGCGGTGGGGGTGGACGCCCAGCGCCCGCAGGAGGGGCCCGCCGTCGGCCGGTCGGAGACCTCCGACTCCGAGCTCGACCGCGAGGTCGACGCCGTCGCCCCCGAGCAGAACCCGCAGGGGGACTCCTGGCATCCCGGGGACGGGCCCTCGATGGTGCTGCGCTGGGCTGTGCGCTCGCTGGCCAAGGCCGGCACGCTCTCGATCGTCGGGGCGTATCCGCCGGAGGCGCAGTCGTTCCCGATCGGCGAGGCCATGCAGAAGAACCTCACGATCAAGATGGGCAACTGCAACCATCGGCGCTACGTGCCCCAGCTCGTGGAGCTCGTCCGCAACGGGAGCGTCGAGCCCCTCGGAGTGCTCACCGAGCTCCAGCCCGTCTCCTCGGCGATCGAGGCCTACGAGGCCTTCGACCAGCGCCAGCCCGGGTGGATGAAGGTCGAGCTCGAGCCGCCGACCACCGATCCGTGACGGCCCCTCCGGTCACCTCGGGCCCGCCGCTTCCGCGATAGGAGGCCGCTGGCCGGCCCACGGCCGGGCGGCCTCGAGTTGGGCGGCGAGGGAGAGCAGCACGTCCTCGCGACCGTGGCGGCCCACGAGCTGGACCCCGACCGGCAGGCCCTCGTCGGTCTGGTGCAGCGGCAGCGAGATCGCCGGCTGGCCCGACACGTTGAACACCGGCGTGAACGGGACGAAGTCTCCTGCGCTCGACAGCATCTGCATCGGGTCCTCGTCCTCGGCGGGGCGGAGCGCCCCGATCTCGAGCGGCGGCTGGGCGAGGGTCGGGGACACGAGCACGTCGTAGTCCTCCCAGAAGGCGAGCAGGTCGCGGGAGCTCAGGCGAAGCTGCGCGAGCGCGAGGCAGTAGTCGACCGCCGCCACCTCGTCCGCTGACTCCGCCATCCGGCGGGTGAGCGGCTCGAGATCGTCGCGGTCCAGCTCCCGCCCGAGCAGCCATCCGAGCGCTCGGGCGTTCGAGGCCACGTCCACGAGCCAGATCTGGATGAAGCTCTCGATGTAGGCCGGGTCGAACCAGGCGGGCGCGTTCTCCTCGACGTGGTGGCCGAGCTCCTCGAGCAGGGTGGCCGCGCCACGGGCGGCGGCGACGCACTCTTCGGCCACCGGCACGCCGGTGGGCGACTGCGCCGACCACGCGATCCGCAGGGTGCCCGGCTCGGTTCCGGCGGCCTCGACGAAGCTCCGTGGGGACGCGGGGGCGGTGTAGGGGTCGCCGGGCTCGTAGCCCGCGAGCACGTCGAGGACGGCCGCGGTGTCGGCCACCGTGCGCGAGAGCGAGCCCTCGTGGACGATGCCCAGCGGCGGGTCGGGGTTCGGCGCCAGCGACACGCGGCCGCGCGTCGGCTTGAGCCCCACCAGGCCGCAGCAGGACGCCGGGATGCGGATCGAGCCGCCGCCGTCGCTGGCGCTCCCCAGCGAGACCATCCCCGCCGCCACGGCGGCGGCGCTGCCCCCGGATGAGCCTCCGGACGTGCGCGAGGTGTCCCACGGGTTCCGCGTGGCCCCGAGGCGGTCGGGCTCGGTCACCGGGAGGATGCCGAACTCAGGGGTGTTGGTCTTGCCGATCACGATCGCGCCGGCGTCGCGCAGGCGGCGCACGGCGGCGGCGTCCTCGTCGGGCACGAAGTCCCCCGACGCGCGCGTCCCGAAGGTGGTCCGCATCCCCGCGGTGAGCTGGAGGTCCTTGACGCCGATCGGCACGCCGGCCAGGGGTCGAGAGTCCCCGGAGCGCACCTGGTCGGACTCGGCGAGGGCCCTCTCGGCGTCGACGAGGACGAACGCGTTCACCTCGCGGTCGAGCTTCTCGACCGCCGCGAGCGAGGCCTCCACGAGCTCGCGGGCGGAGACCTGACCGGAGCGCACGAGCTCGGCCTGCTCCACGGCGGGAAGGGAGAGGGCTTCGCGGCTCAAAGGATCGGACCTGCGGTCGGCAAGGGCGCGCGAGCCTATCCGCCGCCTGGGATGATGCCCGGGATGCCGGAGGTCGACCGCGCCCCGGACGGGGTCACCCGCGTGCGCGCGGACAATCCCTCGGCCCTCACCCTGGACGGCACCAACACCTACGTGGTCGGCGGTTGGGTGGTGGATCCGGGCCCCGACGACCGGCGACACCGCGATGCGGTACTGGCCGCCGCAGGCGGAGGGGTCGAGGGCATCGTGCTCACCCACGATCACCCCGACCACGCCGAGGGCGCCGCGGCGCTCGCCGAGGCCGCCGGCGGGGTCTCGGTGCACCGTCCGCGCGATGGGGATCGCCTCGGCCCCTTGACGGCGCTCGCCACCCCCGGCCACGCGCCCGACCACGTGTGCCTCGTCCTCGGGCGGGTCTGCTTCACCGGGGACACCGTCCTCGGGCGGGGCAGCGTCTTCGTGGCGCCGGGCGAGGGAGCCGACGGCGAGAGCTCTCTGGGCGCCTACCTGCGCTCGCTGCGCCGCCTGCGCGCCCTCGACCTCGCAGTGCTCTGCCCGGGCCACGGCCCGTTCGTCGCCGAGCCCCGGGCCAAGATCGATGAGTACCTCGAGCACCGGCTCGAACGCGAGCGGGCGCTGGTCGAGGCCCTCGACGCCGGAGCCCGTAGCGAGGACGAGCTGCTGGAGCGCGCCTGGAGCGACGTCCCCCACGAGCTGCGCGGCGCCGCGGCGATGACCCTCCGCGCGCACCTCGAGAAGCTGTCCGAGGAGGGGAGGCTGCCGGACGGGGTGGATCGAGGCCGCGGTGCCGGTGACCCGTAACGCTCGTGACCCTGCGGTGCGCCTCTGGCCGCCAACTGTGGCGCACCGAGCGGCTGGTCGTCGAGCTCGACGGTCACGCCTTCCACGCACCACGTTCCGCATTCGAGGTCGACTGCGCCCGCGACCGGGCGCTACAGGTGGCGGGATGGCGGGTGGTCAGGTTCACCTGGCGCCAGCTCGAGAAGGAGGCCGGGAAGGTGGTCGAGGATCTCCGCGCCCTGCTCGCGCCCCGGGCTAACCTCGATCGCCGGATGATCTCCACGAACCAGTTCAAGAACGGGACCCACGTCGACATCGAGGGCACGGTCTTCAAGATCGTCGAGTTCCAGCACGTCAAGCCCGGGAAGGGACCGGCGTTCGTGCGCACCAAGCTGAAACGCCTGAGCGACGGCGCGTCGCTCGACAGGACCTTCCGCGCCGGCGAGAAGTTCCGGCCGGTGCGCACCGAGGCCCGCAAGATGCAGTTCCTCTACTCGGACGGCTCCGACGCGCACTTCATGGACCTCGAGACCTACGAGCAGACCGCGATGCCAGAGGCCGAGGCCGCGAGCGCGTTGCGCTGGCTCCTGCCGAGCGAGGAGGTCGACGTGCTCTACGTGGACGGCAGCCCGGCCGACCTCCAGGTGCCGAGCGCTGTGGAGCTCGCCGTGGCCGATACCGAGCCGGGCGTCCGCGGCGACACCGCCTCGGGCGGCGGGGACAAGCCCGCCACGCTCGAGTCCGGCGTGGTGGTCCGGGTGCCGCTGTTCGTGAACGCCGGGGACCGCGTGCGGGTGGACACCCGCTCGGGCGAGTACGTAGCGCGCGCCTGACGCTCGCGTGGCACGACGGACGGACCAGCGGCGGGCGGCGGTCGTGGCCCTCTACCAGAACGCGGTGAGCCCGCGCCCGGTCGAGGAGCTGCTCGGCCGCGACGCGACCGCCTTCACGAGGGAGCTCGCGGTCGGCGCCACCGAGGCGGCCGAGGAGCTCGACGCGCTGATCGCCCACTACTCGGTCGGGTGGGCCCTGGACCGGATCGCGCCGCTCGAGCGGAGCATCATGCGGGTCGCGCTGTACGAGATGCTCCACCGTCCCGACGTGCCCGACGAGGTGGCGATCGACGAGGCTGTGGAGGGCGCCAAGGAGCTCTGCGGCTCGGACGCCCCCGGCTTCGTGAACGGCATCCTCGGTTCGGTTCGTCGTGAGCGCGAGGCGGCGGGGGACGGCGAGCCCGCGGCGGATGGCCTCGCCGGAGAGGCGAGCGGGCCGCGATGAGCGAGCTCGACGCCATGGCCGCCGAGCTCGAGCGGGCGGCCGAGCTCCTCCGCGCCGGCGACCTCGACCACGACGCGGCCGCGGCGCTCGTCGAGCGCTGCGCCGATCTGGCCTCCGCGCTCGGGTCGGAGCTCGAGCGCGAGTCGCGGGCCGTGCCGGCCGAATTCGTCCCCGGGCAGGAGCGGCTGGTCCCGTGACCGAACGAGGGGCCGCCCGGCCCGTCACCTCGGAGCCGCGCGCGCCCTCGGCCGCCGCCGGCGACCGTGGCGCTCTCGGCCCCGCCGCCATCCCGGCCTCGGACGAGGCCACCTACCCCACCGAGATCCAGGCCGAGGTCGACCTCTTCCTAGCCGGCCTCGCCTTCGCCGCCGAGGGCTCCACGCGCGGGCTCGAGGAGGCCATGCGCTACTCGCTGCTCGCCGGCGGCAAGCGCATCCGCCCCGTGCTCTCGCTCGCGACCGCCGAGGCGCTCGGGCGCGACCCGGAGGAGATCCTGCCGCTCGCCGCGGCGATCGAGCTCGTCCACACCTACTCGCTCATCCACGACGACCTCCCGGCCATGGACGACGACGACCTGCGCCGCGGGCGCCCGACGTGTCACGTGGCCTACGGCGAGGACGTGGCCATCCTCGCCGGCGACGGCCTGTTCGCCGAGGCGCTGAGGCTGGTGCTCGAGCGTCAGAGCGGCCGGCCCGAGCACCTGCTCGCGTGCGTGCGCGAGCTGGTGGCCGCCGCGGGTGTGAACGGCATGGTCGGCGGCCAGTACCTCGACGTGACGGCGTCGGCCGACCTCGACGCGGCGGGGGTGCGCCGTCTCCAGGAGCTGAAGACGGGTCGCCTGATCGGCGCCTCGGTCGACTGCGTCGGCCTCGTGAGCGGTCTGAGCGGACCTGACACAATGGCGCTCTCCCGCTTCGCGGCGGAGCTCGGCACCTTGTTCCAGATCGTCGACGACATACTCGACGTGACCGGGGACGAGGTCTCGCTCGGCAAGCCGCTGCGCTCCGACGAGCGCCACGGCAAGCCCACCTACGTCACGACCTTCGGCCTCGAGCGCTCCGGGGAGCTGGCCGAGGAGCACCACCGCCGCGCCCGGGGTGCGCTCGCCGAGGCCGGCGAACACACCGGGAAGCTCGAGCAGATCACCGACTACATCCTGACCCGAAGGCGCTGACCATCCTCCTCGAGAAGATCGACCGTCCGCAGGACCTCCATGGCCTCTCCGAGCCGGAGCTCGCCCAGGTGGCGCAGGAGGTGCGCGAGTACATCATCGACACGATCGGAGAGATCGGCGGGCACTTCGGGGCGAACCTCGGCGCCTGCGAGATCGCCGTGGCCATCCACTCGCTGATCGACTCCCCGCGCGACAAGGTGCTCTGGGACGTCGGCCACCAGGCCTACCCCCACAAGGTCCTCACCGGCCGCCGCGAGAAGCTCCGGACCATCCGCATGTACGAGGGGCTCGCGCCGTTCTGCTCGATCTTCGAGTCCGAGCACGACCCGATGGGGGCGGGGCACGCCTCCACCGCGATCTCCTACGCGGTGGGGCTCAAGGAGGCGATGCGCTCCGGCGTCGGCCAGGACGGCAAGGTGGTGGCCGTCGTCGGCGACGGGGCGCTGACCGGCGGCGTGGCCTTCGAGGCGCTGCACAACGCGGGCGGGCTCGACGAGCCGATCGTCGTGGTCCTGAACGACAACGGCATGTCGATCTCCCCGAACGTCGGCTCCCTGTCGCGTTACTTCACACGCGCGCGGCTGAACCCGCGCTGGCACCACGCGCGCGAGGACCTCGAGTCGGCGCTCACGAAGCTTCCGGCCGGCATCGGCTCTACCTTCGAGCGCCTCGGGCCGATCTGGAAGGAGGCGCTCAAGGCCTACTGGGCGCCGGGACTCTTCTTCGAGGAGCTCGGCTTCGCCTACGTCGGAGTCATCGACGGGCACGACGTCTCGGTGCTCCGCGAGGCCATCGGCGAGGCGCTTGAGGCCGACCGGCCGGTGCTGGTCCACGCCAAGACCGTCAAGGGCAAGGGGTTCACGCCGGCCGAGGACGGTGGCCTCGAGGGCATGGAGCACTGGCACGCCGCGAAGCCCGCGTCGATCGTGGGCCGCGCGCCCGCGGCGCCGGCCAAGCCCGCCTCCCAGGCGGCGCAGGTGCCGGCCAAGCCGCCCCAGTACACGAAGGTCTTCGGCGAGGCGCTGGTCGAGGAGTGCCGCCGCGACCCCCGCGTGCTCGCCATCACCGCGGCCATGAACACCGGCACGGGCCTCGACATCCTCCAGAAGGCCCTGCCCGACCGCTACTACGACGTGGGCATCGCCGAGCAGCACGCGGTGCTGTTCGCCGCCGGACTCGCCATCCAGGGCGCGAAGCCGGTGGCCGCCATCTACTCCACTTTCCTCCAGCGCGGGTTCGACCAGATCGTCCACGACGTCTGCCTCCAGAAGCTGAACGTGGTCTTCGCCCTGGACCGCGCCGGCCTGGTGGGCGACGACGGTCCGACCCATCACGGGGCCTTCGACATCTCCTGGATGCGTCCGCTTCCCCACCTCGTGCTCATGGCCCCCCGCGACGAGGCCATGCTCGTGCACATGCTGCGCACCGCGCTCCTCTACGACGACGGCCCCGTGGCCCTGCGCTATCCGCGCGGGGAAGCCGAGGGCGTGGCGCTGCCCGCCCGTCCGGCGCCGATCGAGATCGGCCGCGGCGATGTGCTGCGCGAGGGCACGCGGGTGGCCCTCGTGGGGTACGGCTACGGCGTGGCGGTCGCCCTCGGCGCGGCCGCGCTGCTCGAGTCCGAGCACGGCCTCGAGCCCACCGTCGTCGACGCCCGCTTCGCCAAGCCCCTGGACGCGGACCTGATGGCCACCCTCGCCGGGGAGCACGACGTGCTCGTGACCGTCGAGGAGAACGTGCTGAGCGGCGGCTTCGGCGCCGCCGTGGTCGAGGCTCTGGTCGACCGCGACGTCGCCGGCGAGGCCCGCATCCTGCGCATCGGCCTGCCCGATCGCTACGTGACCCACGGCAAGCCCGCGGTGCTGCGCGAGGAGGTCGGCCTGACCCCCGAGTCGGTGGCCAGGCGCGTGGCCGAGGCGGTGCTCGAGCCGCGCTCGGCCCTCGTCTGAGCCGGCCCCCTTACACCGGTCGATCGACCCCGGAAAAACGAACGACCCGCCACTATGGCGGGTCGCTCGGGGAGGGAGGAGAGATGCGCGGTATGTGGCCACCCGGGGAGGGGCAGCGGCGCATCGAGGAACACGTTAGGGCTGCCTTGAGGGCACGTGTGTGCAGGGGGTCACTTAGATCTAACTAAGTGTGCCGGCATGGGCTCGACGCGCGGTGGACGCGTGCCGATCGGCACGCCGACCGGTCCATGGCCTGCGAGTACTCTGCCCGCGATGGCGAGGACGCGGCTCGATCACCTGCTCGTCGAGCGCGGCCTGTTCGAGAGCCGCTCGCGGGCCGCGGCCGCGGTCATGGCCGGGGGCGTGCGCCTCGGCCACGACGGCCGCCGAGCGTACAAGCCCGGCCAGATGATCGCCACCGAGGAGGCGCTGGCGGTGGACGCGCCGCCCCGGTTCGTCTCCCGCGGCGGCGAGAAGCTGGCCACCGCCCTCGACTCATTCGGCGTCGACCCCGCCGGGCGCCTCTGCCTCGACGTCGGCGCCTCCACGGGTGGCTTCACGGACTGCCTGCTCCAGCGCGGCGCCGACCACGTGGTCGCCGTCGACTTCGCCTACGGCGAGCTCCATTGGCGTATGCGCTCCGACGACCGCGTCACCGTCGTCGAGCGCCGCAACGCACGGTCGCTCGAGGCCTCCGAGCTGCCCTACCGCCCGGACCTCGTGGTGGCCGACGTGTCGTTCATCTCGCTGGCGAAGGTCCTGCCCGCCGTACTCGACGTCACGGCGGTGCGCTTCGACTGCCTGGCGCTGGTCAAGCCGCAGTTCGAGGTCGGTCGCGAGCGCGTAGGGCGGGGCGGGGTGGTGCGCGAAGCCGGCGAGCGTCGCGCGGCGCTCGTATCGGTGGCCCGAGTGGCACGCGACCTCGGCAGCGCGGTGCTCGGCTTCGCCTCGTCGGGCCTGCCCGGACCGGCGGGCAACCGCGAGAGCTTCGTACGCCTGGCGGAAGCCGGCCGGCCGGGCGACGTCCCGGACCTCGAGCAGGCCGCGCGGCGGGCCGAGCCCTGACGAAGCCCACCACGATCGCGGTCTTCACCCACGACCAGCCCCACGAGACCGGAGAGGCGCTCCGGCGCCTGATCGCCGAGGCCGCCGACGCGGGGATCGAGGTGCACGTCGCGCCCGCCGAGGTCGAGAAGCACGGGCTCGGAGCCGGCGACGGCGCCGTGCTCGACGACGACGACGCCGCGGACGGCGCCGACCTCGCGATCGTGCTCGGCGGGGACGGCACGATGCTGCGTGCGTTGCGCACGTTCGCCGGGCGCCCGGTGCCCGTCTTCGCGTTCAACTTCGGGGCCATCGGCTTCCTGTCCACCGTCGACCACGGGGAGCTCGACGGCGGTCTCGTCCGTGCGCTGTCGGGTGAATTCGAGGTGCTGGGGCTGCCCGCGCTGTCGGTGGAGGTCGACGGCCACCGCCGCCTGGCCGTGAACGACGTCTCATTCCACCGCCGCGCCGACGATCGCGTGGCCCAGCTGGCCTATGTGGTGGACGGCGAGCGCCTCGGGGAGGTGCGCTGCGACGGCCTGGTGGCCTCCACCCCGGTGGGCTCGACGGGCTACAACCTGGCCAACGGCGGACCGGTCCTCGCCTGGGGCGTCGAGGGGTATGTGGTGTCCTTCATCGCCCCGCACACGCTGACCGCCCGCGCTCTGGTGGCCGCGACCGATGACCCGCTGCTGGTCACCAATCTCTCCTCGCGCGACGAGGTCGAGGTGATGACCGACGGACGCTGCGTCGGCGCGCTTGCCCCGGGCGCCGAACTCGAGGTGCGCTTCGAGCACGACCAGGCGCTCCTCGCCCAGGTTCCGGGCTCGAGCTTCTACCACCGCCTACGCCAGAAGTTCGGCCGCCTGGCCTACACCGGCTCGTGAGGCCTGGAGCCTGCCCTCTACATCCGGCAGAGAATCTCGGCGGCTGCGGCCAGCACCGCCATGTAGTCGGTCTGGGCCTCGAGGCCGGCGACCGCCCAGACCCTCCACGCCGTGCTTCGGGGGCTCAGGCCGGAGCCGGGCGCGGCGACGTCGACGCGTTGCAGCCAGCCGCGAGCGAGAGAGACCGCAGTCTCGGCCAGTGCTAGCCACGCTTCGGTGCGCGGCGATCGAGTTCCTGTGGTGGACGCCCCGGGACCCACCGGCCCCGCCGCGTCCAGAGCCCGCTGGATCTCGTCCAGCGAGCCCTGTAGCTGTCGCACGCGGCGCTCGAGCCCCCGACTCCGAGTCAGGTCCTCGACCAGCCCGGCTTTCTCCAGCGTCTGCTCCCTCGACCACCGGCGGCCGAGGCCGACGAGCTCGAGGGCCGACCGCGCGGCCGCGAGCAGGCCGGCTACCGCCAGAAGGAGACGAAGCTGACCACGCAGACGTCTGTCGCCAGGGTGCTCGTCGAGCGACCGGCGCAGCGTCGACAGCCTCCTCTCGACGGTCCGTAGCTGCACCCGAATCCGCTTCAGCGTCTGTCGTCGTGCGGTGTCGCGGTAGGGACGTCCAAAGTCGAGGAGCGAGATCCGGCTCGAGAGCTCCTGGAGTCGGACCGACAGCCACTCGAGCCGCTCGAGGTCATCCCCGGAAGGCTCGTCTGCGCTGCGTGTCCCTCCGTTCGCTTTCACCGCCTCAGCCTCCCACAAAGGATCGCGGGTCGAAACGGTCCGGCTGCCTACCCTGAGGCGCGGATGCTCTTCGCCAATGTCCTCCAGCCGCTGATCGACGCGGAGGAATGGATCCTCGAGACCCTCCACGGCGTGGGCCTCGAGTGGGGCCTCGCCATCGTGGCCCTGACCATTCTGGTGCGGCTCGCCACCGTGCCGCTCACGGTCAGGCAGTTTCGGGCGCAGCAGCGCCTGGCCGAGCACGCGCCGGCCTTCAAGCGCATCAGGGAGAAGCACGGCGCGGACGTGAAACGCCTGCGCGAGGAGACGGCCGCCTACTACCGGGAGCACAAGGTGAACCCGCTCGGCGCCCTCGGCCCGACGCTCCTCCAGATCCCCATCTTCATCTCGCTCTACTACCTCATGCGTCAAGACGTGCAGAGCGGTTTGTTCGAGCACGCCGGCTTCCTGTTCATCCCCGACCTCACCGCGCGCCCGCACGGAGCGGTCCTCGTAGTGCTGATCCTCGGCTACACGGTCTCCCAGCTGGTGGCGAGCGCCATCGCCACCCGCACGCTCGAGGGTGGTCACCGGAAGGTCGCACTCGCCCTGCCGCTCCTCTTCGTGGGCGTCGCGACCCGGTTCCCCGCCGGTCTGCTCGTCTACTGGATCACGTCGAGCCTCTGGAACGTCGGTCAGCAGATCGCGCTCTGGCGCGCGAAGGCGCGAATCGCCCTCGTCGAGGTCGTGCCGGCGGTCGAGGTGGAGCCGGCGCCGACTCCAGGGGCCTCACCGACCCAGCGAAGACCTCACCCGCGCAGCAAGAAGAAGCGCCGGAGCCGTCGCGGCGCGGCGGCTTCGAAGCGACGCTGACCCTTACCGACGCGGCCGCGTGACGCCTAGCCCTCGGGCGCCGCCTGTGCCCGCAGCGCCGGGCTCTCCCCGCGAGCCCGCGGGCGCCGGAAGCGGAGGTACTCGGCCAGGTAGTAGGAGCCGATGACGAGTGCCGCGGAGACGACCTGGATGCCGATGGTCTCGTAGGTCGGATAGATCTCGAACCACGCCCCCAGCCACTCGGGCACGGGGAACGGGACCTCGTGGCGCGACAGCCAGCCGAGGTCCTGGAACGTGGCCGCAGTGCCGCCGATCATCACCACCAGCACGGTGCCGATCAGCACCCCGGTCACCACCAGCATCCGTCGGTAGGGAAGGCGGCGGCCGAGGAGGAAGGTGACGACGCCGACGCCCGCCGTCCCGACCAGCCCGAGCGTCACTCCCTCGAGCACGACGGCCGTCCCCGCCTTGAGCTGAAGGTTCTGGAGGAAGAGGACGGTCTCGAAGCCCTCGCGGTACACGCTCGTGAAGCCGAGCGCGACGAGACCGAGCGTGGCCCCCAGCCCGCTGGAGGCCAGCAGACGCCGTCGCTGGCGGTGATGGCGGGCTATCCAGCCCGTCCAGTAGACGTGGTGCACGAACCAGTTGAGGATGAGGAGCAGCACGAGGACGGCGACGAGCCCGGTGATGGCCTCGAGCCTCGGACCGAGGGGGGAGGCCACGTCGAGTAGGGCCTGGGCCAGGAACCAGGTCATAACGGTCGCCCCGAACGCGCACGCCGCTCCGGCCACGACCGGCCGGCGCCGACGCCGGTTGGCGCCGATGAAGCTGGCGGTGACCGCGGCGAAGATGAGAATGGCCTCGAGGCCCTCCCGAAAGACGATCAGGGCGGCGTTGGTGACGATCGCGGCGCGGGTCTGAGGGCCGTTGACCTCGGTCGGATCGACCGGGCCCGTCTTCGCGGTGCCCATGAGGTAGACCAGCACGACCAGAACGGCGAGCCCGACGCCCCACCACGCCAGGCGACGGGCGCGAGCGGAGCCGGACGGCGCGTCGCTGGCCACGTTCGCCGGAGAGCCCACTTAGGGCACCCTAACAAACCGGGAAGTGAGCCGCTTGCGCTCTGCTTGACCTTGGATGGCTTGGCACTCACCGGAGGGACTCCGGACGCGGCGACCGCCGCCAAGGAGCTCGGCGGCCGTCGGGTCGGGCGGGCAGTGTCGGTCAGGCTTCGGCGGCCACCACCTCCGGGGGCGTCTGATCCCTCTTGGTGACGGTGAGGAAGGTGACGAGGCCGAGGATCGTGACCAGGAACAGCGCGCTGGTCGCTGTGGCGCCGAGACCCAGTCCGCCGACGTCGGGGTCCTGCGATAGGAAGTCGCCGACTGAGGCGCCGAACGGGCGGGTCAGGATGTACGCAAGCCAGAAGGCGAGCACCGCGTTCAGCCCGTACTTCAGGTGGGCGACGGCGATCACGGCGATCACGGCGCCGAACATCAGGGCGGAGGGCAGGTAGCCGAAGGCAAGCCCCTCGGCGAAGAGATCGCCGGCCGCGGTGCCCAGCGCGAACGTGAACAGGATCGCCAGCCAGTAGAACCCTTCGCGCTTGGAGGTGATGATCGAGTGGATAGACAGCGTCCGCTCACTGGCGAACCAGGCGGCGAAGGTGAGGGCCAGGGCGATGGAGAACCCGATCGTCGAGTTCACCAGCGAGACCTCGAGGTTGTCGGTGAGGTTGTCGGTGATCAGGGTGCCGACGACGCTGATGAAGACGACGGCCAGCCAGTAGACGCCGGGGATGTACTTCTTGGCCTTGAACTGAAAGCCGAGCGTGCCGAGCAGCAGCGCGCCCATCACGTAGGTCGTGTTGTTCAGGCCGAAGCCGAGGTCGACGTTGAGGAAGTCGGCGAAGGTCTCGCCGACCGTGGTGGCCATGATCTTGATGATCCAGAAGTAGAGGGTGACTTCGGGGACCTTGTTGAGCATCGTCCGGCCGATGTCTCGGCGGTGTGGAGCCGGCGGAGCGCTCGGTGCCTCGAGCGTTGCGCTGTGCGTGGACATGGGGCCTCCTGTGGATCGGGATTCGAGGGACTGCACCCGCAGGACCTTCCAGAGGCCAGATGAGCCGAACCTGAGTCTCATGCCGTCGGGACCGCCGTCGGTGGCGAACGCTGATGGTGAGTGGACCGTGGCAGGCGGTTCTTCCACTCATCGTGGCTTCATCTGCGCTGGGCAGCCTGGACGCATGCTCATTCCCGTTCCCGCGGCCCTCGGCTACCCGACGCTCGGCGCGCTCGTCTTCGGCGAGTCGACGGGGCTGCCGCTGCCGGGAGAGACCGCCCTCATCACGGCCGGCGGCCTGGCCGCCGCAGGGCACCTCTCGCTGCCGCTGGTCATCGTCGTGGCCACGCTCGCCGCGATCGCCGGCGACACGCTCGGCTACTGGCTCGGGCGCGAGCGTGGCCGGGCGTTCCTGCTGCGTGACGGGTTCCTGGCCGGGCACCGTCGTCACGCGGTCAGGCGCGCCGACCGCTTCTTCGCGCGCAACGGCACCGCGACCGTGTTCGTCAGCCGCTTCATCCCCGGGGTGCGGGTCGTGGCCGCCGTCATGGCCGGCGCTACGGGGATGCCCTGGCGGCGCTTCGCCGCTGCCAACATGCTCGGCGCCGTGCTCTGGGCGAGCACCGTCGCGAGCCTCGCGTACCTGCTCGGCCCCGCCGGCGCGGCGTCTCTGGCCCTGGCCGGCCTGGCCCTCGGACCCCTCGCCCTGACCGGAGCCTGGTGGCGACGGCGCCGCACCCGCGCCCGTGAGGTCATCGGAGCACCGGCGTGATGCGGCGGGTTCGCCGACTTCGCTACCTGTTGCCCCTCGCTGCGCTCGTGGTGATGCTCGCGGGCGGCGGGTTCGCCGCGCTGGAGACCCACACCGTCGGAAGCTTCGGCGACGGCGTCTGGTGGGCACTGTCGCTCGTGACCACCGTAGGCTTCGTCGGCCAGACGCCCGTCACCATCGGCGGCCGTGTCCTCGCCGGTGCCCTGATGCTCTTCGGCTTCGCCCTGCTCTCGCTGACCACCGCCGCGCTCGCCTCACTGTTCGTCCGCGAGGACGAGACCCCCGCCAAGCAGCGCGACGCCGCATTCGAATCCCACGCCCTCTGTGAGCTGCGGGCGCTGCGCGAGCGGCTCGACCGGATTGAGCGGATGCCCTCGGCGCCGCCCGCTGACCTCTGCCCGCCTCCCGGGACGCACTCCTGTAAAAGAATGAGGTCCCCATGACCGTCTCCGCCGACCGCCCCGGATCCGCGAAGCAGGACCGGTGGCGCATTCCCCACGGCGCCTTCGGCAGCGACCGGTTCGGGCTCGCCGCCGAGCGCTTCGCCCGCTTCTTCGGGACCCCTGGATTCCTGATCGGCCAGACCGTGATCGTCGCGGTGTGGCTGGCCATCAACGGCCTCGCGCTCGGCCTTCGCTGGGATCCCTACCCGTTCATCCTGCTCAACTTGGTGTTCTCCACGCAGGCCGCCTACGCCGCGCCGCTGATCCTCCTGGCCCAGACACGGCAGGCCGATCGCGACCGGGTCCAAGCCGGCATCGACGAGCACCACCGTGACGCGCTCACCGAGCACTACAGCCGACTGCTCGAGGAGAACCTGCGGCTCACGCGGCACTTGGCCGAGCTCGCCGAGCGGCTCGAGCGACGCTGAGTTCGATCGCACCTCTGGCACCCGCGGGGTCAGCTTCTCGCTGGCGTCGGGTGCCCACGGCTTGGATCCCCCGAGCTCGCCAGAGTTGGGCGGTGGCGCCGCACCCGAGAAGGGGCCGACACCTCAGCGCACCGGACGTCATCCGGCCATCCGCCTCGGGGTCGCGGGGCGAAGCGCGCGCGGCATACGCCACCGACGTAACGAAGACGCCGTACTCCTGAGCCCGCCGCTGGTGGCCGTTGCCGACGGGGTCGGCGGCGCGCCGGGCGGGGGACTCGCCGCGAGATGTGCGCTACGGGCGCTGGGCGGCGCTGCTCGTCGATCCGCACACTTGGCGACTGGGGGGCGCCGAGGCTGTGCACAGCCACCACAGGACGCCGCTGGTGAGATAGTCCGCTCCGTGCACGCACACGGCTCGAGGAGGCTTCGCGGTCCGTGGCCCCTGCGGGCCCGCCTAACGGTCGCGGTGGCCGTGGTCACCGCCGCGGTCCTGGCGGTGACCGGCGTGTTGGTCTTCGGCGAGTTCGCGCGCGGCCTCGACAGCCGAACCGACCTAGAGCTCGGGGAACGAGCCGACGCCATCACCAAGCTCGCCGGCGACGTCCCCGGGCAGCGCCTGCTCGGCGTTTCCGGAGAGTCGCTGGCCCAGCTCTTCGGGTCGGCGGGCGAACTGCGCGGGAGCACTCGAACGCTCGGGCGCGTGCCCCTGCTCACGGCGGCCGAGGTCGCGTCCGCGCAGGACAGGCCGCGACTGTCGACGCACGGCACGGTAGCCGGGACCGACGACGGCGCGCGGGTGCTCGCCTTCCCGGTGCCCGGCGGAGCGGTCGTGGCCATCGCGGAGGCCCGCGACCGCCGCGAGGCGGAGCTCGCGCGTCTGGGTACGCTCTTGGCGATCGGGCTGTCAGGGGCCTTGCTGCTGGCCGCATTCACCGGCTACCAGGTCGCCGGTGCCGCCCTGCGCCCCGTCGAGCTCATCCGTGCGCGGGCCGCCCGCATCGGAGCGAGAGAGCCAGGCGGGCGCCTCCCTCAACCCGGCACCGGTGACGAGCTCGACCGGCTGACCACCACGCTCAACGATCTGCTGGCGCGGCTGGCCGGAGCGCTGGAGCGCGAGCGGCGGATCGTCAGCGACGCGAGCCACGAGCTGCGCACGCCGATCAGCGTGCTGCGCACAAGACTGGATGTAGCCCTTCGCGGGGGACGCGACCCCCACGAGCTTCGGTCGGTGCTGGCCGAGGCCCAGGGCGACGTGCGGCGTCTGGCCCGGATGGCCGACGACCTGCTCGTGCTGGCCCGCGCCGACCAGGGACGACTCCCGCTTCGACTCGAGCCAGTCGACGCGCAGGACCTCCTCGAGCGGACCGCGCGCCGCCACGCCGCCGCGGCAGCAGAGGCCGATCGTCCCATCGAGGTCGCGGTCGAGATCTCTGGTGGCGCGGTCGTGCTTGCCGATCCCGATCGCCTCGTCCAGGCGCTCGACAACCTCGTCACGAACGCGCTGGCCTACGGCGCCGGCCCGGTGGAGCTCGTCGCCCGAGCTCCATCGGCGAGCCACGTCGAGCTGTCCGTACGCGACCGTGGGCCCGGGTTCGCCGACGACCTGTTGCCGCGGGCCTTCGAGCGCTTCGCCCAGGGCTCTGTCGATGGCCGGAGCGCCGGCGCCGGCCTTGGGTTGGCGATGGTCGCAGCGCTGGCCGAGGCACTCGGCGGCGGCGCCCGGGCTCACAACCGTCAGGGTGGCGGTGCTGAGGTGACGCTCACCGTCCCTGCCGCGTGATCACCCGATCACTCAACGGCGACGGCGATTGGGCCATGGACGGGGCGTTGCTAAAGCCGCCCACGAACACGGTTACTCGGCGTTGAGGCGGTAGCCGGCCCCGCGGACCGTCTCGAGCGACCGGCGGCCGAAGGGCCGGTCGAGCTTCTCGCGTAGGTAGCGGACGTAGACCTCGATGACGTTCGAGCGGTTCTCATACCCCGAGTCCCAAGCGCCCTCCAGTAGTGCCAGCCGGCTGAGCACCTCGCCGGGACGGCGCATGAAGACCTCCAGGATCTGGACCTCCTTGACCGAAAGGTCGATGTCCTGGCCCCCACGCTGCACCCGGTGCGTGGCGAGATCGAGGGTCAAGTCGCCAACCCGCAGCTCGTTGCCGTCAGTCGTCGGGCGACGGCGCGCGAGCGCCCGCAACCGCGCCAGCAGCTCCCCGAAGTCGAACGGCTTGACGAGGTAGTCGTCCGCGCCGGTGTCCAGTCCCGTGATGCGGTCGTCGACCGCGTCACGCGCGGTAAGCATCAGGATCGGGGTGGCGACGCCGTCGGCTCGCAGGCGCCGGCAGGTCTCGAAGCCATCGATTCCCGGCAGGTTGACGTCCAGGCAGATGGCGTCGTAGGCGGTCGAGCCGGCCATCCACAGGGCATCCTCGCCGCGAGTGGCGACATCGGCGAGCAGCCCTTCGGCCCTCAGGCCCTGGCGAACGAGCTTCGCCAGCGTCACCTCGTCCTCCACGATCAGCATGCGCACGCGTCCAAGTCTCCCCGCTCCGGGTCGGGGGCGAGCCCGTGCCGGTCGTCGTGCCGGGCATTCGCTAGCCGTGGGCCCGACGAGCATGGCCTCCGGTGAGGGGGTGGCCGTCGTGGTGAGGAGCGCGAGATGCGGAAATCCTGTGTGACGGCCGGGTCGGTCTCGATTGGGATCGCGGGGTCACGGGCGAGGTAGGAGGAGGGTCACAATCGGGCCCGGACCGGGGTGGGTCACGTCCAAGCGGCCATCTTCTGCGAGGGCGAGCGACCGAGCAAGGGCCAGGCCGATACCGTGGCCGTTGCCGGCCCCCGCGCGACGTTCGAAGGCGTCCTCGACATTCGCTGCGAACCCGTCGCCCTCGTCACCGATGTCGAGTGCGACGGACCCGCTCGCGTTGCGGGCGGTGACGGTGACGGTCCCCCTCCCGTGGCGTTGGCGAGGAGCACGTCGAGGATCTCGGCGAGCACCGGCGACGTGGCGGCCACCTGCGCCCGCTCCGCGTTCACCGTGACCCGGAGCGGACGGCCGTCCGCTCCGAGCGCCCCGCGCCAGCGCTGCTCGAGCTCATCGAGGAGTGTGGCCACGTTGGTGGTCGGGGCTCCCCGCGGAGCGTCGCGGGCAACGCTGAGCAGCGTGTCCACGGTGCTCTGGAGGCGCTCGACTTGGGCGAGCGAAGCCTGGAGCTCGGGATCCGTTGCCCCACGCAGCTCGAGCGCCTCGAGCTCGATTCGAAGCGCGCCCGACCGCAGACGGGGGATCACCACAGCCGGGCGGCAGCTCGCGGGCGACCGCCGCCGCGCACTGCGTCCGGAGGAAATGAGAGCGGCTCATGCCCACCTCATCGGTGGCCCCTAGGTTGCCCATCGTTCAGTGTCAACGAACGAAGGAGTCACATGCTCAAGCGAGCACAGAAGATCATCATGGGCCTCGCCGCGCTGGCGGTGCTCGGACTCGGTGGCGCGGCCCTCGCCGGTGCTGCTCAGGGACCCGACTTGGCCCCCAGCAAGGCGGCGTCGGTCGAGGAGAGGGAGGGCCCGGAGTCAGCCGGCGGGCAGAAGGAAGGCCCCGAGGGGGCAGGCGATGAGAGCGAGTCCAACGACAACGTCAGCCCGGCCGACGCCAGGCGTGCAGAGGCCGCCGCCCTGGCGGAGATCGGCAGCGGCAAGGTGAACGAGGTCTCGGCCGAGACGTCCGACGCGGACGAGCCGGGCGAACGACCCGAGACGGGCGACTCGCCCGACCCGCCCTACGAGAGCCGGATCGCGTACGAGGTGGAGATCACCAAGGCCGACGGCTCGGTCGTGGACGTGGCGCTCGACAGGTCGTTCAACGTCCTGGGCACCGAGGCCGCCGAGCAGGACGAGGGCGAGCACCAGGACGGGCAGAACGAGGCCGCGAAGTAGGGCTCGTCGCAGCGCGGGACGCCCCGTAAAGGAGGGCTGCTCGGGGAGCCCGGCCGTTCGGCCGGGCTCCTCGTGCGCGCTATCTGAGTGGCGAGGAAGAGGGGCAGGAAGGCTTTGCGAGCCCCTTGCCCATGTGCGGGCACCGTCGGCCTGCCGGGCTTCCAGGAGGCCGAGCCGGGGAGAGCACCCGACCGCAACCACGTGCCCGCACAAGGCTGAGCAAGCCCCTCCTCTTCCTCCATGCCGACGAGTCGATCCGAGCTCGGCCGATCGCCCCGCGCGCGTAACGATCGACCGTGGCTTCCCGGACCACCCCTCGCCGGGATCTCTCACTCTAGGTTCATCTAGCCACGGCACGCTCAAGGCATGCGCGTGCTCGTCGTCGAGGATCAGCTGAAGATGGCCAGCCTGATCCGCCGCGGGCTCCGTGAGGAAGGCCTCGCCGCCGATGTCGCCGTCCGGGGCGAGGACGCGTTCTGGATGGCCGCGAGCAGCGAGTACGACGCGATCCTGCTCGACGTGATGCTCCCGGGCATCGATGGCTTTGAGACGTGCCGGCGGCTGCGAAAGGAGGGCGTGTGGGCGCCGGTTCTCATGCTCACCGCGCGCGACGCGGTGGAGGACCGAGTCAAGGGGCTCGACAGCGGAGCCGACGACTACCTAGCCAAGCCCTTCGCCTTCTCCGAGCTCCTCGCCCGGCTGCGTGCGCTCGTGCGGCGGGGGGCGAGCGAGCGGCCAGTGGAGCTCGAGGTAGGCGATCTGCGCCTCGACCCCGCCACCCGTCAGGCCTGGCGCGGCGAGGAGAGGATCGAGCTCTCCGCCAAGGAGTTCGCGCTGCTCGAGACGTTCATGTACCGCCCGGGCCAGGTGCTCTCGCGCGATCAGCTCCTCGAGCACGCCTGGGACTACGACTACGAGCGGCGCTCCAACGTCGTCGACGTCTACGTGCGCTACCTGCGGCAGAAGGTCGACCGTCCCTTCGGCGCCAGGTCGATCGAGACGGTGCGCGGGATGGGCTACCGCCTCCGGCGCCCGGCCGGGTGATCGCCCGGCTGCCGATCCGGTTGCGCCTTACGGTCGCGTTCGCCGTGGCGATGGGCTTGGTCTTCGGGGCCTTGGGGGCCTTCTTGTACCTGCGACTCGGGACAGAGCTCGACCAGGCCCTCGCCGCGCGCCTGCGCGCGGAGAGCACCCGGGTGGGGCTCCTGGTGCGCGACGACGCCGACGACCTCGGGACCGCCGGCGAGAGCCCCCTGGCCGACATCGGCACGCCCTACGCCCAGATCCTCACCCCGTCGGGGCGAGTCGTCGACGCCAGCCCGCTGTGGCGATCGGTGCGCCTGGTCAGCCACGCGGGGGCCGCCGAGGCGTTCCGCCGCGGCGAGCTCGCCTACGACTGGCCCGAGGGGCTCGGAGCGCCGGAGCCCCTACGGGTGCGAGTCGCACCCATCTCATCGGAGGGCCGTTCGCTGCTCATGGTCGTCGGCGTGTCGCTCGAGGAGCGCGAGGAGGCGCTCGAGAGCCTCGTAACGCTTCTGCTCGTGGGAGGCCCGCTGGCGCTGCTCCTCGCCTCGGCGGCCGGCTACGCGGTCGTCGCCGGCGCGCTGCGGCCGGTCGACGCCATGCGCCGCGCCGCGGCGGAGATCGTCGGCACCGAGCCGGGGAAGCGCCTGCCCGTGCCCGTGGCGCGGGACGAGCTCGCGCGGCTCGGGCGCACCCTCAACGAGATGCTCGAGCGCCAGGAGGCCACCTTCGCCCGCGAGCGGACCTTCGTGGCCGATGCCAGCCACGAGCTGCGCACCCCGCTCGCCATCCTCAGGGCCGAGCTCGAGCTGGCACTCCGCGCGGGCCGCTCCCCCGAGGAGCTCGTGGCCGCACTCCGCTCGGCCACCGAGGAGACGGACCGCCTCGCCCGTCTCGCCGAGAACCTCCTCATCATCGCGCGCTCCGACCACGCCCAACTCACCCCACAACTCGAGCTCAGGAGGGCTGGCGAGCTCCTTGCCCAGGCGCGGCGAGCTCACGCGCCCCGCTTCGCCGAGCAGGGTCGGGATCTCGCGTTCGAGGTCGCCGAGGGCCTCGAGTTATGGGTCGATCCGCTCCAGATCGAATGCGCCCTCGGCAATCTCCTCGATAACGCGCTACATCACGGGAGGGGCAAAGTGGAGCTGTCGGCCGAGCGCGAGGGCCAGGAGGCACGCATCGTCGTGGCCGATGCCGGTCCTGGCTTCCCGGAGCACTTCCTCCCGTCGGCCTTCGA
This sequence comes from Thermoleophilaceae bacterium, assembly GCA_050998555.1. GTDB lineage: Bacteria > Actinomycetota > Thermoleophilia > Solirubrobacterales > Thermoleophilaceae > JACCZP01. The sequence goes on along the minus strand of JBPCQB010000038.1, from coordinate 9,307 downwards.
GCGTTTCGCGAGGGCCGACTCGGGGCGCTCGGGCGGGGGGACCGGGCTCGGTCTCTCGATCGTGGCCGCCGTCGCTCGAGCGCACGGCGGCCGGGTGGGCGCGCGCAACAAACCGCGCGGCGCGGAGGTCTGGTTTTCGTTGCCAACTACGGGTCCGTCGACCGAGCAGCGCCGCAGCTTTCCTGCGTCTAGACCCGCCGCGTCGGTCGAGACGAACGACCAGTCGGCCGGTCCTTGGCGTACGTGTATCCGGCTGACCTCCTCATCGACTGGGCTGCTGTGCCGCTGCGCCGCCTGGCGCCCTCGGACTTGCTGAGTGACGCGCACCGACATCCCGCGAGAGACTGGTGGGCTCGGGTGGCTCCGCGGCCTTGGCGGTCGTTTGCCCGGTGGGCTCCGGGCGGCTATACCGCTGCTTCCCGTCCTCGCGATTCTGGTCCTCGGGCTGTGGGGGTTCGGCGCGCTCAGCGAGGACGTGCTGACCGGCGACCCCATCGTCGCCTTTGACCGCCAGGTAGCGGACTGGCTCCATGGGCACGAGATCGGGCCCGTCACCGTCTTGATGAGGGCCACAACGACGCTCGGCAGCGCTCTGGTGCTTATCCCGCTCGCTGTCGCCACTCATCGGGCTGCTCAGTCGACGACGATGGCCGGAGGCGGGACTCGTCCTCCTTGCGACCGTGGGAGCGCAGCTCCCGACCGCGGGGCTCAAGGCGGGCTTTGAGCGCCAACGCCCCTTCTTCCCCGATCCGCTCGCGACCGAGACGACGTTCTCGTATCCCAGCGGCCACGCGACCGTGTCGCTGGCCGTGTACGGGGCGCTAGCCGTACTCTCGTCCGCGCCTACCCCGCTCTCAGCGTCCCCATCTTGCTGGGGGCGGGGGCGCTCGTCATCCTGATCGGCTTCAGCCGCCTCTACCTCGGGGTCCACTTCCTCTCCGACGTCCTGGCCGGTCCATCGCCGGCGTGGTCTGGCTGACGCTCTGCGTCGTTGCCGTCTTCGGACCTCGAGTCACCCGTTTTCGGAGGGGGTGAGCGGCGCCTCCTCGACCACATTGCATGGCCCTCCGAGGCGGATGTCGCGGGCTATGGACATCCTCTGTGGAGAAGCTCGAGGAGAGCGCCCTCCGGCGCCGCCCGTTCCGCGTGACCCTGCGCCCGCAAGCCGTCAGGCTCAACACGGGCTTGACGCTCACGGAAGAGAGCTGATGTGGCACCCCGCCTCGAGAGGCGGCGCCGCTTTCTCGGCCAAGCGCGCGCCAAAGCGCCGCGATCAGTGCGCCGGCTCGTGACCCCGGACGGTCCGCCACGATTGCCAGGAGATCCGCAGGATCACCGCGCAGATGGCCAGCCGGGGCGGACCGCCCGACACCCCTCCTCCCGGAGCCCCTTCCGGGTGAAAGGCTCCCTACGAGGGGGCGTGGTCCTGGGCGCACGCACGCCCGCACCGTCGTTGCGCCCGCGCATCTCGACGCGGCGCATGCTGGAGAGGGGAAGGTAAGCCCACGATGAGACGTGCGGTGCTCGGGTACGCAGCCGAACGTACGGCGAAGTTGTGGCGAACTCGGTGCAGGCGCGTGGCGCCGACGGGCCTCGGTGGCGTTGGTTCCGTCCCCGCGCGCTGATACACCGGGTGGTGATGCTCCTCGAGCTGCGTGTCGAGAACCTGCTCCTGATCGAGCGGGCCGAGCTGCGCCTCGGGCCGGGCCTCAACGTGCTCACCGGGGAGACCGGTGCGGGGAAGACCATGCTCGCCCGCGCGCTCGACCTCCTGCTCGGGGGCCGCCCACGCCCGGGCACGGTCCGCGCCGGCGCCGAGGAGGCCTGGGTGGAGGGGGTGTTCGCCCTGCCCGCCGGACTCCTCGACCATCCCGATCTCGAGGAGCTCCGCGAGCGCCTGCCCGAGGGGGAGGAGGAGCTCGTGCTCGGGCGGCGGGTCGGGGCGAGCGGGCGCAGCCGCGCATTCGTGCAGGGTCGGTCGGCCTCGGCCACCGACCTGCGGGAGCTGGGGCGGAGGCTCCTCTCCTTCTACGGCCAGCACGAGCACCGCCGGCTCGTGCTCGGCTCGGCGCAGCTCGAGGCGCTCGACGGGTTCTGCGGTGCCGCCCACCTCGCCGCGCGCGCCGCCTACGCCGACGCCCACGCGCGGGCTCGCGCCGCGCGACGTGAGCTCGACGACCTGCGCGACCGCGAGGGGGCGCGCGATCGCGATCGCGACCTCCTCCTCTTCGAGATCGCGGAGATCGAGGAGCTCGAGCCCTCGGAGGAGGACGAGGCGGAGCTCCTGGCCGCCCGCGAGCGCCTGCGCCACCTCGACGCCCTGCGGGCCGCGGCGGGCGCGGCCTCCGAGGCGCTCGTCCCCGAGGGGCTCGAACCGGGGGCGGCCGCGTTGCTGGCTGAGGCCGAGCGCGTGGCCGAGGCGGCGGCGGGCGCCGACTCCGAGCTCGACGCCCTGGCCGCCCGGCTCGCCGCGATCCGGATCGAGGCGGAGGAGCTCGGGGTCGAGCTGCACCGCTACGCCGAGGGCCTCGAGGACGAGCCCGGCGGGCTCGAGCGCGTGGAGGAGCGCCTCGAGCGCTACGAGCGCGTGCGGCGCAAGCACGGCGGCACGGTGGCCAGCGTGCTCGCCCACGCCGAGCGCTGCCGCGCCGAGCGCGACCGCCTCGAAGGGCTCGACGAGGCGCTCGAGGAGGCGACGAGGGGGCTCGAGGAAGCCGAGCGGGAGGCGCGCGCTCGAGCGGAGGCCCTCGGCGCCGCTCGCGCCACGGCCGCCCCGGAGCTGGCTGAGCTGGTCGAGGTGGAGCTCGCCGAGCTGGCCATGGGCGACGCCTCGTTCACGGTCGGCCTCGAGGCCCGCGAGGGGGGCCTCGGCCCCCTCGGCGCGGAGCGCGTCGAGTTCCTGGTGGCCGCCAACCGTGGCGCCGAACCCGCCCCGGTGCGCGAGATCGCCTCGGGGGGCGAGCTCTCGCGGATCATGCTCGCGCTCACGAGCGTGGCCAGCGCCGGGGGCCCGGCCACGCTGGTCTTCGACGAGGTCGACTCCGGGGTGGGCGGCCAGACCGCCCGCGCGGTGGGCGAGCGCCTCCGCGCCCTCGCCGGCGACCATCAGGTGCTCTGCATCACCCACCTTCCCCAGATCGCCTCGCTGGCCGATCGCCACTTCCGTGTCGACAAGCTGGCCGTCGGCGAGCTCACGCGTGCGAGCGTCGAGCACCTCGACGACGCGGCGAAGGTGGACGAGCTATGCCGGATGCTCGGCGCCGAGGGCTCGGACCCGGGTGCGCGCCGGCACGCGGAGGAGCTGCTGGCGGCGGCGTGAGCCCGGTTTCGGGGCCTAGCCGCCTCCGAGCGCCCGGAACTGCGCCTCACCGGCGGACTGCCAGCTCCACCACGACACCCCGCGGGCGCCGTAGCGCCGCGCCGTCGCCTTGAAGGACCGGATCTGGCCCACCGGCGGGCGGTCGTAGGCCTGGCCGATCGGGTAGATCGGGCGCCCGAAGCCGCGGTTCTCGCGGTAGGTCCGCGCCAGCGCCGCGCCCGACGGGTCGCCGATCGCCTTCCAGTAGACCTGCGGGAGGTTGTACTGCGCGCCGCCCGGTCCGAGGAAGACCCCGTAGGGCACGTTGCGGTGCAGGGAGACGTACGGGAAGCTCGTGAAGCCGACGGGGAAGTTCGGTCCGATCCCGGCCCGCAGGGTCCGGACGTAGGTCCGGGCCTGAGCGCTCCTGTTCGCGTACTCGGCCTCCGCGTCGATCACGAAGCAGTCGGCGCCGGCGCGCACCGCCCGGATGGCCTGGCGAGCCTCGCCGGCGGGGTCCCTGCCGAGCATCCGCTGGTAGCCGCACACCCTCAGGCCGCGCGACTTGAGCGCCGCCACGAGCTTGGGCGAGAACTGGCCCCAGTAGCTCGCGCCGTGCGCCGCCTTGACGACCACGAAGCGGACACCGTTCCTCCGCGCGCGATCGGCGATCGCGGCGGGGCTTCCGCCGCTCGACTTCGGCACCTGCCAGATCCACACGCCCGTGCCGTCGAAGGGGTTCCCGCTCGGCTTCGGGGGAGCCGGCTGGTCCTCCTGGCCCGCCGCGGCGCCCGGGAGGGCGAGCACCACCGCGGAGGCGAGGACCACCAGCGCGGACAGCGCCGCGGCGGCGAGCTGCCGGCGTCGTGAGGTGCGCACCGTCCCGTGCGCTCTCTGGGTCTCCTCAGGCACTGTCAACCTCCCGCTCGTCTGAAACCGATGGCACCGGGTCGCGGCGCCTGCACATTCAACAGCGCGCGAGCCCACTTGTTCCGGTGCGCCTCGGGACCCGCACGAACGCTCCCATCGGGACTCGCTTCCCTTGCACTTAGCGCCCCTCGACGAGCCCCTGTCTCGGAGCCGGTCCCCACCGCGGTGTAGACCGTCAACCCGGACACGGGTCCTGGACGCGCTATTAGGGTTCGCGCCTGACCGCGGGCAATGTCACACTGGCTCGACCACCAGGGCGAGCGTCGACGCCACTCAGCGATCGGTGACCGCCCGCCCAAGGCTCCTGCTCGGAACGTCTTGGGGCAGAACTCCTAGTCCAGGCATCGGAGCACCTCGGCTGCCGCGCGGTGGCCCGACCGAACCGCGCCGTCAATGTACCCCGCCCACACGGTGGAGGTCTCGGCGCCGGCCCAGTGCAGACGGCCCACCGGCCTTCGAAGTGCGTGACCGAAGCGGGTCCACCCTCCGGGTCCGAAGTAGCCAGCGTAGGCACCTCTGGTCCACTCCTCCTCCGCCCACGCGACCTCGAGGTAACGGTCGGGGTTTGCTGCCCGGGCCCCGAAGAGGCGGCCGAGTGAGGCTAGGATCTCGCGGCGTCGCTTGGCTGCAGGCTCCACCCCGAGCAAGCGTGCGTTCCCGCCCGCGACGAACGCGGTGAGCACTCCCGGCGAGCCATCGGCCGGCGAGCTGTCGACGGTCTCGCTCACCGGCCCTCGATCGCTGAGCGCCTGGCCGCTCAGTCCCGCGCTCCTCCAAAACGGCTCGTCGTAGACGGCGGCGACCTTGATCACCGCCCCGAGGCGCATTCTCCGGTTGAGCTCCTCTCGAGCCGCCGGAAGGGGCGGCTGGTGGTCGATGAAAGCGGCGAGTGGCGGAGGCAGAGCGACGATGACCCGCTGGCAGCGGACGGTCATCTCGTCGCCGCTCACGATCGCCCCCCCGCTCTCCCGGGCGATCATCCGGACCGGGGTCGAGAGCATCACCCGCTCCCCGAGTCTCTCTGCAAGTCGGCGCGGAAGCGCCTGTGCGCCCGCGGTGAGGCGAGACTCCTGAGCTCCGCCCCGGACCGAGGTCATCGCTTCGAAGCTCCCCGCTGAGCGAATCTCGAAGAGAGCGTGAAGCAGGGAGAGCTCGGTCGGGTCTGTCCCCCACACTCCCACGGCCTCGAGCCGGAGAAGCTTGCGAGCCCTCTCGTCCGCCACGTTGCGCTCGATCCATGACCAGAGCGTCTGCCCGTCCCACTCACGCCCGCGGGCGGCTTCCCACGGCGCCTCGAGCGGCACCTCGTGCGCCAACCGGTCGAGGTCGATGCGGGCCGCCTCGGCGGCGATGGGCCGATGACGCGATTCCTGTCCCGCGCGGCGGGATAGGAGTCCGCCGAGCTCGGTGACCGACTCGCCGATGTCGTAGGTCGCATGAGTCTCTAGACCGAGCGAGTTCGCGAGCTCGCCGACGGCTTCATGAGCCGGCCCGATCCACTGAGCGCCCAGTTCGACGACTTTGTCGTCGGCGATGGGAACGTCCAGGGCTCGTCCACCGACCCGATTACGCGCTTCGAGGACGATCGTCGGCACACTGGCGGCAACGAGGTCGTGCGCGGCGACGACGCCGGCGATCCCGGCGCCCACGACCACCACCGCAGCTTCGCAGGCTCGGTTACTCCTTACGGGCCCAATGACGCGCCTCAGGTTCCCACGCCAGCTCCGTGCAGGGCGTGCTCAACCGGCCCAACATCTTGGCGGAAAGGCAGGAGCCTGACCCGCCTCTACTCGCGGAGGTGACACACACACGACGTTACGACATCTTCAGCGGGTGGGATCGTCGTACTGGCCCACCCAAGGGGCTGGTGTCGATACACCGGACCGCACGCGAGACGGGGGTCGTCGGAGAAGCCCCGTGGACGGCACGACTTCAACTCGCTCGACCGCGGATCCGGGCGAGCCCACCCATCCCGAGGCGACTCGAGAGCCGCACGCTTCCCGACCGCAGCACCGGGGAAGATGATGGGCAATGGACGGAGAGGCCGACTTCATGCGCGAAGGACTGCTCGACGGCCTCGAGGGCGAGGCCCGGGCGGCGAGGCTCCGCCTGCTCGACCAGCTCTCCGACGAGGGGATGAGCCTCAGGCAGCTCGGGAGGGCGGTGGCGGAGGGAAGGCTGGCGTTGCTCCCGGTCGAGCGAGCGCTCTCGCACGATGTGTGCGTCGGGTCGGCCGAGCTGGCTCGTCTCTGCGGACTCGATCTCGACTTCGTTCTCTCGGTGCGGCGGGCGCTCGGCCTTCCTGAGACGGAGCCGGAGGAGCCCGTGTTCAGGCGTGCGGACGTAGCGGCGTTCCGCGAGCTCGGCGCGCTGAGGCGCGAGGCCCGGCTTCCGGACGCGGCGGTGCTCGAGGTACTGGGCGTGGTCGGACGCAGCCTCTGGCCGATAAGCGAGACGCTGCTGGCAGTCGTCGACGAAGCCGTCAGCGGCTCGAGCGCGGACGAGCACGACCTCGCTCTTCGCTACGCCGCGGCCGCCCGCCGGCTCGGTACCGTTGCCGGTCCCATCCTCGAGAGCGCGATGCATGCCCACCTTCGCGAGGGCGTGCGCGAGGAGGTCGTGACACCGGAGGAGATCTACTCGGGTCGGGTCGACGACACGTGGGTAGTCACCGTCTGCTTCGTCGATCTGGTCGGCTTCACGGGACTCGGCGATGGCTTGTCGGCGGCGGGTGCGCACGCCTTGGCGCGCGGCCTCACCAGGATCGCGACACGCGCAGCCAGGCTTCCCGTGCGTCTCGTCAAGACCATGGGGGACGGTGCCATGCTGGTCTCGACCGAAGCCAGACCCCTCCTGGATGCCGCGTTCGAGATGATGGAGTTACGTGCAGCCGAGGGCTGCCTACCCGAACTCCGGATCGGCATCTCGCACGGAGAGGCCTTTACCCGGAGCGGCGACTGGTACGGGGCCACCGTGAACCTTGCTAGCCGCGTTACAGAGGTCTCCGAACCGGGGATGATCGTCGCGACGCGGGGCGCTCGTGACGCCGTGCCCACCGAGTACGACTGGTCCCCAGTCGGCAGTGTCCGTCATCGCGGAGGAGGTCGATCTCTACCGACCGGATCCACGCCCCGACGCGGGGCTCGTCAGCCTTTCCTGAGCGGGAAGGAGAGAAGCTCGCCCTGGGCGGCGGTCTCGCCACCGAGCAGCCGAGTCAGGACCGTGAAGTCGGGCGAGCGGAGGGACTTGAGTCCGCGAGCGGCGCGCACTACCCGTGCCGCGAGCTCTCCTATGGCCGTGCCGCGGCTTGGACCGTGGGATCGCCGGTGCCTTGTCGCCACGGCAGGCGATCGGCGGCGGACACGACCACCAGCACGCGCGCCGTGGGTCGGGCGGTTGGTCGTCGGGCTCATTCCTGCTCGTAAAAGCGGGCCATCAGCTCACCGAGGTCCTCGCGGGTGAAGTCGAACATCACGCCGTGCCCGCCGGTGAGGTAGATCGCGTCGTAGTCCTCGACATCGACGCCGGCGATCCTCTTGGTGTCCTCGAGCATGTCCATGAACTCTCGGTCGCGGTAGCGCTCGTCGGTCCCGAGCTCCTGAAGGACGTCATGGCTGAGAATCTCGGGATCGAGCGGGATCCGTCCCCCGTCGGGACTCGCGATGCCCAGCAGAACGGCTCTCAGCGGCTCAGTTCGGGCTACTCGCCGACCCATCGGGTTGCGTCCGCCTCCGACGCTAGCTTCCCGTCATCGTCAGCGGGCCGCACCTACACTCGATAGCGCCACTTTCGCATGCCTGACCTTCACGCCGAGACCAGGTTCATCTTCGTCACCGGGGGCGTCGTATCGGCGCTCGGGAAGGGCATCGCCGCAGCCTCCATCGGGCGCCTGCTGGTGGCGCGCGGCTTCTCGGTCGCGCTCCAGAAGTTCGACCCCTACATCAACGTGGATCCGGGCACGATGAGCCCGTTCCAGCACGGCGAGGTGTTCGTCACCGAGGACGGCGCGGAGACCGACCTCGACCTCGGTCACTACGAGCGCTTCACGGGGACCAACGCCACGCGGGGCTCGAACGTCACCACGGGCGCGATCTACAACTCGGTCATCCGCCGTGAGCGCCGGGGCGACTATCTGGGGGGGACGGTCCAGGTCATCCCCCACATCACCGACGAGATCAAGCAGCGCATCCGGCTGGTGGCCGACGCCCAGGACGTCGACTTCGTGATCACCGAGATCGGCGGGACGGTGGGCGACATCGAGTCGCTGCCGTTCCTCGAGGCCCTGCGGCAGTTCCGGGTAGACGCCGGGCGCGGACGGACGATGGTCGTGCACCTCACGCTCGTGCCCTATCTCGGCCACGCCGGCGAGCTGAAGACCAAGCCCACCCAGCACTCGGTCCAGGAGCTGCGGCGGATCGGTATCCAGCCCGACATGGTGATGTGCCGTTCCGAGGAGCCCCTGGCCCGGGAGATCCGCGAGAAGATCGCCCTGTTCGTGAACCTGCCCGTCGAGGCGGTCATCTCCGCGCGCGACGTCGACTCGATCTACGAGGTGCCGCTGCACTTCCGCGCCGAGGGCGTGGACGGCCAGGTGCTCGACCACTTCAACTTGAAGGCCGGGCCTCCCGACCTCACCGAGTGGGAGGCGCTCGTCCGCCGGGCGGGCGCGGCCAGCGAGGCGGTGCGGATCGGCATCGTCGGGAAGTACATCCAGCTCGAGGACGCCTACCTCTCGGTCATCGAGGCGCTGCGCCACGCGGGCTTCCAGCACGACGCGGCCATCGACGTCCGCTGGATCGACGCCGAGGCCCTCGACGAGGCCGAGGTCGACCAGGAGCTCGCCGGTTGCGATGGCATCCTGATCCCCGGCGGCTTCGGCGTCCGCGGGATCGAGGGCAAGGTGCGCGCGGCGCGCTTCGCCCGCGAGCACGGCGTGCCCTTCCTGTGGATAGGCCTCGGCATGCAGATCGCGGTGGTCGAGTACGCCCGCCACGTCTGCGGCATGCCGGGCGCCAACTCGACCGAGTTCGACCGCGACACCCCCCACCCGGTCATCGACCTCCTGCCCGAGCAGAAGGA
>JBPCQB010000075.1:0-1058 GCA_050998555.1 Thermoleophilaceae bacterium | reverse complement strand
CACCCCCTCCATGGGCGTCGAGGCCTCTGCGTAGAGGCGGCGCGGGATGCGCCCGGCCGCGTGCGCGAGGCGTCCGGCCTCCACGCCCAGCCTCATGGCGCGAGCCATTCGCACCGGATCGGCGGCGCGGGAGACGGCGCTCGCCAGGAGCACGCCGGCACACCCCATCTCCATGGCCACCGTGGCGTCGGACGGCGTTCCCACCCCCGCGTCGAGGATGACCGGGATGCCGGCGCGCTCGAGGATGATCCGCAGGTTGTACGGGTTGCGGATGCCCATCCCCGAGCCGATGGGTGAGCCGAGCGGCATGACCGCCGCGCAACCGACGTCCTCGAGGCGCTGGGCGAGAACGGGGTCGTCGCTCGTGTAGGGCAGGACGGTGAAGCCGTCGCCCACCAGCGTCTCGGCGGCGTCGAGCAGCTCGGACGGGTCGGGCAGGAGAGTGCGCTCGTCGCCGATCACCTCGAGCTTGATCCAGTCCGTGCCGAAGGCCTCGCGGGCCAGATGGGCAGTGGCCACCGCGTCGCGGGCGGTGAAGCAGCCGGCGGTGTTCGGAAGCAGGAAGCACCCCGTCGCCTCGAGCACCTCGACGAGGGATCCCCGGGCCGAGGGATCGACTCGCCGGAGGGCCACCGTGGCCATCTCCGCCCCGGAGGCCTCCACCGCTGCGCCCAGCGTCTCGAGGTTACGAAAGCCCCCCGTGCCGATCACGAGGCGCGAGGTGAACTCCCGGTCGCCGAGGGCGAAGAGATCGGCGGTGCTCACGTCAGCCGCCCTGCACGGCCTGCAGCACCTCGACTCGCTGGCCCGCGCTCAGCAGCGTGCGGTCCCATGCGCCGCGCGGCACCACCTCTCCGTCGACCGCCACCGCCACCCCCCGCCGCGACTCCGGCGCGCCGGCGGCGCGGACCGCAGCGTCGACTCCGGCGCCCTCCGGCAGGTCCCGATCGTGCCCGTTGACCTAGACGATCACCGCGAGACTCCCAGCGCGGCCGGCTCGCCGACCGCGAGTGGCGGAGCCGGCGCGGCGAAACGCTCCGGGCCGAAGCCCCGTAGGG
>JBPCQB010000170.1:0-6545 GCA_050998555.1 Thermoleophilaceae bacterium | reverse complement strand
CCTTGAGCGCCACGGCCGTCCCAGAGTCCACCGGGCGGGCGCTCCCGCGCGGCCCCCACCGGCTGCCGCGCGAGGCGGTCCTCTCCTCCCAGCGCGGACGCCTGCTCGACGCGATGGCCGACGTCGTGTCGGCGAAGGGCTACGCCGCGGTGACGGTGGGTGACGTGGTCGGGCGCGCGAGGGTCTCGCGGAAGACCTTCTACGAGCACTTCTCCGGCAAGGAGGACTGCTTCCTCGCCGCCTACGACGCCGGGGTGGACCTGCTCGTTGCCCGGATCCGGGCGGCCGAGGCGAGCGAGCCCTCCTTCGCCGCGCGCGTGCGGGCGGGCGTTCGCGCCTACCTCGAGACCCTGTCCTCCGAGCCCGCCTTCGCGCGCACGTTCCTCCTCGAAATCGCCGCCGCCGGGCCGCGCGCGCTCGAGCGCCGCGCGCGCGTGCACAAGCTGTTCCGGGCGCGCGCGGCCCGGCTGCACGAGGACTTCGGGGTGCGCGTCCTCGCCGAGGTCGAGCAGGCCGGCCGGCCGCCGGCCGAGGCCCTGCTCACGCTCCTGGTGGGTGGCACCGACGAGCTCGTCTCCGAGTGGGTCCGCGCCGGGCGGACGGCTGAGCTGCCGGCTCTCGAGTCGGCGGTCGTGCATCTCCACCTCAGCCTCTTCGGCGGCCCGGCGGGGGACGCGGGGTGAAGCTGCCACGGCTACGGGTCCCCGACTCGATCCTCCTGAAGGGCCCGGGCGCGATCCTCGGGCTGACCGGGCGCGCTCCCTCGTGGAAGGGGCTGCCCGAGCGCCGCGATACCCCGCCGCTGTCCTCGGAGCCACCTCCGGGCCTGCCACAGGGCCGGCTCCTGCACGTCCGCCGCCACGGCGAGCTCTTCCTGCGCGACTCCGGCGGAGACGGCCCGCCGCTGCTGCTCCTCCACGGGTGGATGTTCCCCAGCGACCTCAACTGGTTCCGGGTCTACGCCCCTCTGGCGAAGGCCGGCTACCGCGTCATCGCCATGGACTGCCGGGGCCACGGCCGTGGGTTGCGCACGGTGCGCTCCTTCCGCCTCGAGGACTGCGCGGCCGACGCCGCCGCGCTCGTTCGGGCGCTCGGCTGCGGTCCGGCCACCGTGGTCGGCTACTCGATGGGCGGGGCGATCGCTCAGCTCATCGCACGCGACCATCCGGCCCAGCTCAGGGGCATGGTCCTGTGCGCCACCTCGCGGGAGTGGCGCGACCTGCGCATGAGGATCCTCTGGAACTACATGGGGATCTTCCGCATGTACATCGAGCTCTTCCCTCGCGACGCGTGGCGCTGGACCCTGCGCGCCGCCGGGTTCCCGGACTCCCCGACCACCTCGTGGATCGCCTCCGAGCTCTCGCGAGGAAGCGCGCTCGACATCGCCGAGGCCGGCCGCGAGCTCGGACGCTTCGACTCGCGCGAGTGGATCGAGCGGGTGAGCGTGCCCGCCTCGGTCATCGTCACCACCGAGGACCAGGCGGTGCCCCCGCTCAAGCAGTACGAGCTCGCGCGCTCCCTCGACGCGCCGTCGTTCGACGTCCCCTGCGACCACAACGGCGTGGTGGTGAAGGAGAGCAGGTTCGACCGCGTCCTGCTCAAGGCGCTGCGCTCGGTCGAGGAGCGCAGCCGGGGGGAGGGCGCCGAGCGCCGGCGGCGGGCCGAGACCTCGCCGCGACGGGGGCGCACCACCCGGGGCATCGTCCCGCCGGCCTCCTCCGCGGAGAGCCGCCGGCGCGCGAGCGCCTGAGCGGGCCCCGCCGGCGATGGCCGACAGCGAGGAGGTCGACCTCGAGCCCGAGGGCCTGCTGGAGGGCGTGGAGGGCGACGAGGCGCGCGAGGACCGGGTCAGGCTGCTTCGAGAGCTGCTCGACCAGGGCGTCTCGGTGGACGCGCTGCGCCGCGCGGTGGAGGAGGACCGCCTCGTGCTGCTGCCCGTCGAACTGGCACTGACCGGCGAGGAGCGCTACACGCTCCCCGAGATCGCGGAGAAGACCGACCTCGATGAGGAGTTCGTCTTCGACGCAGTGATGGCCCTCGGGCTGCCGCGCCCCGGACGCGACGAGCGCCGGGCCACCGAGGGCGACCTCGAGTCGATGCGGGCGGTCAAGTACTACCTCGACTTCGGGATCTCGCGGCGGTCTCTCCTGGAGATCATGCGGGTGATCGGTGACGGGATGGCCAACACCGCCCAGGCGGTGTCCCAGCACGCCGGGCAGGTGCTGATCGAGCCGGGTGATTCGGAGCGCGACCTGGCCGAGCGCTTCGCGGAGACCGCCTCCGAGCTGATGCCGAAGGCCGGCCCCCTCATGCAGGGGCTTCTGCGGGTCCACATGCGCGAGCAGGTGCGCGAGGGCATCGTGAGCCGCGCCCAGCGGGAGACCGGCCGGCTCGCGGGCGCGCGCGAGGTGGCCATCGCCTTCGCCGACCTCGAGGGCTTCACCCGCCTGGGGGAGCGGATCGCGCCCGACGACCTCGGCCGCCTGGCCGGCCGCCTCGGCGAGCTCGCCACGCGCGTCGCCGAGCCCCCCGTCCGGCTCGTGAAGACGATCGGCGACGCCGCGATGCTCGCCTGCTTCGACGTCCCGGCGCTGCTTGGGGCGGCCCACGCCCTGGTGGACGCGGTCAAGGAGGAGGACGAGGACTTCCCGGAGCTCTCCGCCGGGCTCGCGCACGGCCACGCGCTGCCGCGCAACGGGGACTGGTACGGCGCGCCCGTGAACCTGGCGAGCCGGGTGACCGCGGTGGCACGCCCCGGCGCGGTGCTCGTCACCGCCGAGGTGCGGGAGCGCGCCGAGGAGGCCTTCGACTTCACGCCGCTCGCTCCCCGCAAGCTCAAGGGCGTGAAGAAGCCGGTGCGCCTCTGGCGCTCACGGCCGACCGATCACTCGTAGACCCGGTCGAGCACCTCCCAGCGCTCCATGTCGTGCCCTGGCACCACCAGGGTGCCCGGGGTCTGCTCGAGGTAGCGCTGGATCTCGCGCAGCGAGCGTCGGAACAGGTGGTCGTCCTCGGTGCGCCCCGGCATCTCCGAGCGCTCGAGGGTACGCATCGTGTAGGCCGCGTCGCCGCACAGAAGAGCCTCGCGGTCGCGGAGGCGGAGGATCACGGAGAGGTGCCCGTCGGTGTGCCCGGGCGTGGCCACCAGGCGCACCGAGCCGTCCCCGAACAGGTCGAGCGAGCGGCCGAACGTGGCGAACGAATCCACCTCGGCGGCGTCGAAGTCCAGCAGCCGGACGTCGAGCCCCGGCGAGAGGTGGCGCCTGACGTATCCGTGGAGCAGGGCGAGGGGCGCGGTGGCCGCCTCCCACTCGAGCTCGTCGACCAGGAACGCGGCCTCGGGCAGCTCGGTCATCGCGCTCGTGTGGTCGAAGTGCAGGTGGGTCATGACCACCGCGGCGATCTCCCGCGGGTCGAGCCCGCGGTCCAGCAGCTGAGCGGTCACGGATTCCTCGGGGCTCGTGAGCGCGTCGCGCATGATCCACCCGTACAGGCGTCCGAGGTTCAGTGCGGGATCGAGCCCGATGGAGGGGTGGAGCCCGGTGTCCACGAGCAGCGGGCCTGCCCCGGGATGCTCGACGAGGAAGGAGACGAACGGGATCCGGACCCAGTCGTCTCGCCTCGCTCCGAGCCCGAGGGCCTTGAGGCTGGCGAGCCGTCCCTGGTCGCGGTGCAAAAAGGCGGGCGGGACCGCTCCGCGACCCGACACCAGCGGGTGTAGGCCTACGGTGGCGCCCGGGCGCCCGCCCGGGAGCGGCAGGACGGCGGGCTTCGGTTGCGCTCGCTTGGCCACGGTCTAGGCCTCTCGTCCCTCGGCGAAGAACCGCAGCGCCCGGTCGAGCACGAGCTCGGGGGCCTCCTCGGCGATGAAGTGCCCGACCCCGGGGACCACCTCCACCTCCATGGCCGGAGCGTGTGCCTCGTAGCCGTCGAGCAGCGCGACCGGCTGCACTCGGTCACCGTCTCCGAAGAGCAGGAGAGTGGGGATCTCGAGCCGCGAGTCGCGGTAGCGCCCGCGCAGGAACGGCAGCAGCTCGCGCGTGAGGAAGGTCCGGTAGATCGCCGAGCTGGCCTCGGCGCGCGCGGGCTCGCGAAGGCGCTCGGCGAACGCGTCGAGCTCGCCGCGGGACCACGTGCCGCGCTTCGCAGAGACCGAGAGCATCCACCGCACGAAGCCCGGCGCGTCGCGCAGCAGGCGCGGACCTAGCCCGGGGGTGCCGATCACCGCCTGGTACCACAGTCGGGGAAGCGCCGGAAGCGTGGCGAGCCCGACCGACGGCCACGGGTGCACGATGTTCAGAGCCATGTAGCGCGAGACGAGGTCGGGGTGGCGCAGACAGAGCAGGAAGCCCGCGAGGCCGCCCCAGTCGTGACCGACCAGGCGCACGCGCTCCAGGCCGAGGGCGCCGATCACGAGGGCGACATCGTCGGCGAGGGTCTCCTTGTCGTAGCCGAAGCGCGGCGCGTCGCTCCACCCGAGGCCGCGCAGGTCGGGACAGATCACGCGGTAGTGCTCGGCTAGGCCGGGGATCACGCGCCGCCACATGTACCAGTGCTGGGGCCAGCCGTGGAGGAGCACGAGCGGGTCCCCGACGCCGGCCTCGGCGACGTGGAAGTCGAGGCCGCCGGCCCGGATCGTGTGGTGCTCGACCCCTGCGAGGAAGGGCATGGCCGGCGCGCTCGCCACCCGCGGCACCCTACCCAGCCTGGATCAGCGCGCATGCGCCACGGCCTGCGCCCCGAGCCCGGCCGCCCGCAGCCGGCGACGGTGAAGGGCGCGCACGCGCGCGGCCAGCTGGGGAGCTACGCACTCGCCCCACGCCTCCGCGGCCCGCTCGCCCTCCCGGGCGATGGCCGCGAGCGTCTCGGGCGAGGGTCCCAGGTCCTGGAGGCAGCGGGCGCCGAAGCCCATGTGCCAGTGCTCGTCGCGCATCACGAGGTCGACCCCCCGGCCCAGGCCCGGGAGCGTGTCGATCTCGCCGAGGAGCGCGAGCAGCGCGAGCTGCCCTGCGGTGAACACCACGCCCTCGAGCACTATGTGGTAGAGGCCGACCGCGGCGTCGAGGCCGCTCGGGTCGGCCGCGAGCTCGGCCGCCGCCGCCGGAAGGCGTTCCCCGAACAGTGCGGCCACCGCGGACGGGACCGTCGATCGATACCGGTCTCCGAGGACCTCGACCGCCGCGCGCTCGAAGAAGCGCGCGTGGCGGGCCTCGTCGACCGCCTGGATCTCGAAGCACGCCGCCGCGTCGGGGTCCGCGGCCGCCCGCGCGTAGGGCTCGAGGTGGGCGGCGACGCTTCGCTCGCCGAGCCGGAACCCCGCGACGAGGCGGCCGATCCGCTCGCGCTCATCGACGCCCAGGTCGCCGAACGCGCGGGCGTCGACCGAGAGGTCGATCGCCGTCTCGTCCCACTGGAGCGACGCCGCGGTGCGCAGGAAGTGCCCGTAGCCGGCGAGCACCGGCCGTCCCTCAGCTCGTCATCCCGGCGAACGAGCCGCCGGTCACGTTCAGCACTTGCCCGTGCACGAAGTTCGACCAGGGCGAGCACAGCATGAAGACCCCGCCCGCGGCCTCCTCGGGCGTGGCGGCGCGGCCCAGGGGAATCATCATCGTGGCCAGCGAGCGCATCTGCTCGGGGATGCCGAGGTCGATCGAGGTGTCGCCCTTCTCGAACGTGACCCCCTTCTCCTTGGCCGCGGTCAGACGGGTGTCCACGAACCCGAAGGCCACGGCGTTCACGTTCACCTTGAACCCGCCCCACTCCTTGGCCAGCGTGCGCGTGAGACCGACCACCGCCGCCTTGCCCGAGGCGTAGTTGGCCTGCCCCGCGTTGCCCATCGTGCCCGAGATCGAGGACACGTTCACGACCTTGCGGAACACCTCGCGGCCCTCGTCGCGCTCGCGCTTGGCCGGCTCGCGCAGGTGCGGCGCGGCGGCCCTCAGCACGCGGAAGGGCACCACCGTGTGGATGTCGATCATGGCCTGGAACTGCTCGTCGGTCATCTGGTGGAGGACGCCGTCCCACGTGTAGCCGGCGTTGTTGACGATGATGTCGATCTTCCCGAGCTCCGCCACGGCCGTCTCCACCATCTCCTCGCAGACGCCGGGCCTGGTCAGGTCGCCGGCGAAGGCCGTGGCGCCGCCGCCGATCTCGCCTGCCGCCTGCTCGGCGAGGTCGCCGTCGAGGTCGTTCACGAGCACCTGGGCGCCGTGCTCGGTGAGCAGCTCGGCCGTCGCGCGGCCGATGCCGCGCGCCGATCCGGTGACGATGGCCGCCTTTCCGTCGAGTACTCCCACGAGCGTTGCCTCCTTGGTTCTACGGGTCTGAGCGGGCGGGAATGATGACGATCGCGCCGGGTGGCGCCCCGAGCCGCGGGCATCGTCCTACCCGCATGCGGTTAGGACCGATAGATGATCAAGAGACTCCTGCAGGCTTTGGCGCTCCGCAAGCTAGTACACGCGATGCGTGGCCGGGGCACGTGCCGGCTACACGCCTTAGCGTCTCCGTCTGCGGTTACGCCGCTATGACCCGCTCGCGCTCGGCTC
>JBPCQB010000178.1:0-8000 GCA_050998555.1 Thermoleophilaceae bacterium | reverse complement strand
TCCGCGGCGAAGAGCCAGGCGGCGAGGACCCCGGCGGACAGGAGCGCGCAGGCCACGATCCCGCCTCCGACGACGAGGCGGGTCAGGACCCGCCCGCGCGCTCCGACGCGAGCTGAGCGGCTAGGAGGAGGCTAGGTCCGGCGCGCCGGCGCGGGAGTGCGCGGCCGGCGTACTCGAGCCGGCAGGGGCGAGGACGGGGCGCGGTGCCCTCTCCGCCGCGACCGCGGAGGGCGGGAATGGTCGCGGAGACGGTGGCGCGCCGCCCGGGCGCGCGCGACGGGCCCTACCGTGTCCCCGTCGCCGGACGGGGCGGGTCCGGGATCGGGACCGTCGCCACCTCCTCCGGGACCGTCGTCCTCAGGCCCCTCGTCGCCGTCCTGCATGCGGCGGAACATCCACACGAGGAAGACCACCAGCAGTCCGACATCCACCACGCGGATGCCCACTTGAAAGACCCACCCCGAGGCGGACATGGCCCGCGATGGTAACGCCGGGGCGGGGACCGTGCCGCCAGTGATCCGGACGGGACCGGAATCGCCGGCCCGCGGGATCATCGGCCGTTGCGTTCGCCCCCGTCCGGGTTCTGCGCGGGGTCGTTGCGGCCCCGGTCGCCCTCACGATCCCGGTCGCCGTCGCCGTCGCCGTCTTCCTCGGTCGGCTCGAACGTGGCCGTGTAGAGGATGCGCGCCGTCCGGTAGAAGCAGCCGTAGGTGCGGAGCCCGCCCACGCGCTGCTGCGCGGCCCGTTGCCTGACGTCGGCGCAGCGCCGGGCGTCCCTCGACGAGCGCCAACCCTCCTGGCTCGAGAGGTCGACCGCAAAGGTCGGCGCCCAGGTGGGGACGGTGAGGGCGACCATGTAGTCCTTCCTCACGGCCAGCGGCTCGCGGAGGCGGAAGCGGTGCGTGGTGCCCAGGTGGGGCGTGAGGTCGAACGCGGGACTCTGGGCGACGAGTCGGTGCTTGCGCTTCGTGCCCCGCCGCAGGATCGACAGTCGGGCCTGCGGAGGACCTCCGAACGTGGAGGTGAAGAACCGCTGCTGCGACGCGGTCGGCGTGCCCAGGGTTACGCCGAACGCGGTGATCCTGCCCGGCCGATCGACCTTGAACGGGCTCCGCCGGCCCTCCAGCTTCAGCTGGTAGCCGCTGACCCGCCCGAGGACCTGGCAGCGCTCCGGGCAGCTCGCCTTCGCCCGCCCGGCCTCACCCAGCTCGACGGCCTGCGCGGCCGCCGGGAGGGCGAGTAGACCGGCCAGCATGGAGAGCACGAGGAGCCGCCGCATACGGAGATTGAACACGCCCCGCCGGTCGGAGGTGCGCGGCCGCTCGAGGATCTACTTGTAGCGGTAGGTGATGCGGCCGCGATCGAGGTCGTACGGCGACAGCTCGACCTTGATGCGGTCCCCGGGCAGGATGCGGATGTAGTGCCGCCGCATCTTGCCCGAGATGTGACCGAGCACCTCGTGTCCGTTGTCGAGCTGAACACGGAACATCGTGTTCGGGAGGGCCTCAAGCACCTCGCCCTCCATCTCGATCTTCTCTTCCTTGGACAAACGTCGCCTGGGTAAGGCTACGAGCCCTACGCGCCCCTCGCCCTAGAGCTTGGAGACGTTCACGGCCTTCGGACCCTTGTCCCCGCTCTCCTCGTCGTAGGAGACCTTCGCGTTCTCCTGGAGGGTCTTGAATCCACTGCCGTTGATGCCGGTGTGGTGGACGAAGAGGTCGCGATCACCCTCGTCTGGCGTGATGAAGCCGTAGCCCTTCTCGTCGTTGAACCACTTAACCGTTCCTGAAGCCATGCGTATGGCACCTTCCTATGTATTCGCGCCGGTCCGGTGCACACTGGCATCTCGAACCTACGGCACTCCTGTTTCCACCGGATCGCTCCGGCAACCTGCCCGGAAACGTAGCAGCCCCGCGGTTGACAGCCCCGGTGGGGCGCCGTGAGTCCGCCGTGGGCTATCGCCCTTCGAAGGTGGCCTTGCCCGGTCCCTCCGAGAGGAACGTCTTGACGGCCCGCGGCAGGTCCTCGGTGGCGAACAGCGGCCCCGCGATCTCCCCGACGCGGGCGTCGGCGC
Organism: Thermoleophilaceae bacterium; assembly: GCA_050998555.1. Lineage (GTDB taxonomy): Bacteria > Actinomycetota > Thermoleophilia > Solirubrobacterales > Thermoleophilaceae > JACCZP01. Next base: position 5,926 of record JBPCQB010000178.1, on the reverse strand, counting down.
CGCGCACACCGTGCTCGAGGAAGGCGCGCACCATCCGCTTCGTGGCTTCGTTGGCCCGCGTCGGGCCGGCGGCGAGGCGCTCGGCGAAGGCGCTCGAGCGCTCGGCCAGCTCCTCGTCGTCGACCACGAAGTTCACGACGTTCCAGCGCTCCAGCGTCTCCGCGCCGTAGAGCTCCCCGGTCATGACCAGCTCCCGCGCGCGTGCCGGACCGGCGCGCTCGGCCAGGCGCTGGGTGCCTCCCATTGCCGGGGTCAGGCCCACCACGATCTCGATCAACCCGAACCTCGAGGAGCGCGCGGCCATGATCAGGTCGCAGGCCAGCGCGAGCTCGAACCCGGCGGTCAGGCAGAGGCCGTGCACGGAGGCGAGGGTCGGGAAGGGCATCTCCTCCACCCGGTGGGTGATCTCGAGCAGGCCCTCGAAGAGCTCCGCGGCCTCGTCGGGGCTCTTGTCCTCGAAGATGTGGACGTCGGCACCGCCCGTGAAGTACTTGCCCTCCGCACGGACGAGCATGGCCCGGATCGAGTCGTCGGTGGCCTCGGCCAGGGCCGCGCCGAGGTCGCGGATCAGCTCGTCGCCGAACAGGTTGAGCGGCGGGTCCTCGATCGTGACCACGCCGACGTCGCCGCGTCGCTCGTAGCGCGCCCGCCCGTACTCGCTCACTCCCGGATCTCCGACGCCACCTCGGCCAGATCCTCGGGCGAGGCCTTCTGGGGGCGGGTGGGCAGCTCGAGCGGGTCGTCCTCGTAGCGCGGGATCACGTGGACGTGGAAGTGGAAGATCGTCTGCCAGGCCGCCGGGTTCGTGGAGTTCAGCGTGTTGATCCCGTCGGCGCCGAGCGCATCGCGCACGCGGATCGCGAGACGGCGGGCGGTGGAGTGGACCCTGCCGAGCTCCTCGTCGTCGATCTCGTAGAGGTTGGTGACGTGGCGGCGGGGGATGACCACCGCGTGCCCGCGAGTCCACGGGGCGATGTCCATCAGCGCGACCGTGTGCTCATCCTCCATCACGATCTCGCCCGGCATGTCACCGGCGAGGATCGAGCAGAAGATGCAGTCGTCGGCCACGGGGCGCCAGCTTATCCCTCGAAGCCCCGAGCCGGCCCGGCTACAGCCAGCCGGAGCGCTTGAAGCGCACGTACAGACTGGTACATACGACGAGGATGATCCCGAGCACCATCGGGTATCCGTAGGTCCACTTGAGCTCGGGCATGTTCTCGAAGTTCATCCCGTAGATCCCGGCGATGGCGGTGGGCACGGCGACGATGGCCACCCACGCCGAGATGCGGCGGGTGTCCTCGTTCTGGCGCACGCTGACCTGGGCGAGATTGGCCTGGAGCACGCTGGTCAGCTCCTCGCGGTAGCCGTCCACCTGCTCGTTGGCCCGTAGGAGGTGGTCGTAGACGTCGCGGAAGTACGAGCCGAGCTCGTCGGGGATCTGGGGGTGACGGGCTCCCGCCAGGACGCGGAGGGGCTCGACCAGCGGCGACAGCGCGCGGTGGAAGTCGATCACCTCCCCCTTCAGCTTGTAGATGCGCTCCGTGGCCTGGCCCGGGACGGAGGAGAACACCGCCGTCTCGACCTGCTGGATGTCGCGGTCGAGCTCGTCGGACACGGGCAGGTAGTCGTCGACCACGTGGTCGAGGATCGCGTAGAGCACGAAGGCGGGCCCGCAGCGCACCAGCTCGGGGCGCGACTCGAGCTCGCGGCGCACGCCGTCGAGCGGCCCGATCTTCCCGTGGCGCACGGAGACGATGAAGCCCTCCCCCACGAAGAGCATGATCTGGCCGAGCTCGATCATCTCCTCCTCGTCGCTGTAGCAGGCAGGTGCGAGCACCATGAACAGCGAGTCCCCGTAGACCTCGAGCTTCGGCCGCTGCTGGGCCTTGATCGCGTCCTCCACCGCGAGCTCGTGGAGGTTGAACTCGCGGGCGACGGAGTCGAACTCCTCCTCGGAGGGCTCGTGGAGTCCGATCCACACGAAGGCGCCGTCCTCGCGCCCGGCCTCGTAGGCGTCGTCGAGCGCCAGGTCGCCCTGGCGGCGGCGGCCATCCTCGTACACGGCGCAGTCGACGATCATCGCGCGGGATTCTGGCGCACCCGGCGCGCGTACTCGACGGCCTCCTCCTGAGTGGCCACCTCTCCCGCGAAGCGCGCCTCGCGCAGCGCCGCCAGGAGCTCTCCCACCTCGGGTCCGGGATCGAGACCGAGCGCTCCGGCCAGCACGTCGCCGCGCACCGGCGCGGCCGGAGGGCCGTGCGCGCGCCACTCGAGCGCCTCGGCCATCAGCTCGCGCGCGAGGTCGAGGTGCGCGCCGATCGAGCGCTCGGCGCTCTTGCCGCGCGTGGCCAGGCGGTCGGCGCACGAGAACAGCGTGACCTCCACCTCGACTGGCTCGCACGCGGACAGATAGCGGTAGACCGCGGCGCGCGGCAGCGGCCGGTGGTGGACCAGGAATCCGAGCCTCAGGTGATGGCGGGTGACCGCGGCCACGAACGAGCGCACCCGCTCGGCGCTGCGCAGCCGCCGGAAGATCTGCGTGACGACGTCCTCCCCCACCGTGTCGTGGCCCACGAAGGCCACCCGCCCGGACCCGAGCACGGTGCGGGTGTCGGGCTTGGCCACGTCGTGGAAGAGCGCGGCCAGGCGCAGCCCCTCGCGACGGGTCAAGTCGTCCCCGAGCGGCTCGTCGAGCACCGCCGCGAGCGGCTCCGCCAGCGCCCCGAAGACATCCTCGGGGGCGCGCTCGAGCTCGATCGTCCGGCGCAGGACCTCCATCGTGTGGTCGTGCACGTCGAGGTGGTGGAAGTGGCTCTGCTCGACCCCCCGCAGATCCTCGAGCTCGGGCAGCACGGCGGCGGTCAGCCCGAGCCGGGACGCCAGGGCGAGGCCCTCGAGCACGCGGTCCGCGGACACGATGCGGCGCAGCTCGGCCCAGATCCGCTCGGGGGAGGCGTCGGGGACCCGCGGCGCGGCCTCCCGGGTCAGGCGCTCGGTCTCGGAATCGGGCGTCAGGGGCAGCTCGGTGGCCAGGCGGGCGAGGCGCAGCGCCCGGAGCGGGTCGTCGGCGTAGGCGTCGGGACCGAGCACGCGGAGGATCCCGGCCGCCGCGTCGTGGGCGCCGCCGTGGGGGTCGATCGGCTCGCTCCCCTGAAGCGGGATCGCGATGGCGTTCACCGCGAAGTCGCGCCGTCCGAGGTCGTCCTCGATGGTCGGGCCCCGCAGCGCCGAGACGTCGACGCGGAAGCTTCGGTCGCGGTCGAGCGCGCGCCAGGCGCCGAAGGCCTCGGACAGCGGGAAGACCGGTCCGCGCAGCGCCCGGGCCACCGTGCGTGCGACGGCCTCCGGATCCCCGTCCACGGCGAGGTCGACGTCCGCTAGCGCCCTTCCGAGCAGTGCGTCGCGCGGCGTGCCGCCCACGATCCACGTCGGGTCGCCGTGCCCGGCCAGCGCCTCGCGCACCGCGCGCACCGGCTCGGAGCCGGCCAGGCGATCGGCGAGCCCGCTCACGCGTAGGTGCGCCTCACCCGCGCGCTCAGGCCGCAGGTGACCTCGTAGTTGATGGTTCCGAGGCTCCGAGCCACCTCCTCGCAGAGGATGCGTTCGGCGCCCTGCGCGCCGATCAGCACGGCGGGCTCGCCCTCGACGGTCTCGGCGTCGGGGCCGAGGTCGACGGCGACGTTGTCCATGCTCACCGTGCCCACGAGCGGCCGGTGCCGGCCCCCGACGAGCACCTCGGCGCGGTTCGAGAGGCCCCGGCGCCAGCCGTCGCCGTAGCCGATCGGGAGGACCCCCACGGTGGTCTCTTGCCGTGCGGTCCAGGTGCGCCCGTACCCCGCGCTCGTCCCCGGCTCGAAGCGCTTGACCGCGGCCACGTAGGTCTCGAGCGTGAGCGCGGGCTCGAGGCCGCGCTCGGCCGGATCGCCCTGGAAGGGATCGAGGCCGTAGACGGCGATGCCGCAGCGCACCATGTCGAGGTGCGCCGCGGGGTCGCGGAAGGTCGCCGCGCTGTTCGCAGCGTGGGCGATCACGCCGGGATGGGCGGCGCGCAGGTCGTCCGCGAACGCGCCGAAGCGCCCGAGCTGGGCCGGGAAGTGCTCGTCGCCAGGCTCGTCGGCCGTCGCGAAGTGCGTCATCGCGCCGACGAGCTCCAGGCGGTCATCGCCGGCCGTGAGGTCGGCCACCCGGCGGGCCTCGTCCGGGTCGAGGGTGCCGAGACGGCCCATCCCCGTGTCGAGCTTCACGTGCACGCGGGCGACGGTCTCCAGCTCGTCGGCCGCCTCGGCCAGGTGGCGGACGAAGCCCTCGCGCCAGGCCACGACGTCGGCGCCGGCCTGGAGGGCGAGCCGGGCCTCCTCGGGGGTGAGGGCGCCCTGCACGAGGATCGGTCCGGGCAGGGCGGCCGCACGCAGCTCGGCGGCCTCGGCCGCCGTGGCGGCGGCCAGCCAGGTGGCGCCGCCGTTGCGGGCGGCCTCGGCGTAGGGCACCATCCCGTGCCCGTAGCCGTCGGCCTTCACCACCGCGCACAGCTCGGCTCCGCCACGTAGGACCGACCGCAGACGGCGGCAGTTACGCTCGACCGCCCCGACGTCCACCCGCGCCACGGCGCGCTCGACGTTGCGGGTGCTGAGGGCCACGTCGCCGACCGTAGCGCCCGGCGAGCTTGCGCCGCGGACCCGGCCGGTCCTCGTGCCGCGCGCGCCGGACTAGCGCCGATCGCGCGCGAGCGCGCTCGGCAGGGCGTCGATCACGTCGCTCGCGATCGTGTGGTCCGCGCCGTGGCGGGCACCGGCCGCGATGCCGGCGCGCGCGTGGGCCATCACCCCGGCCGCGGCGGCCGTGAAGGCGTCGAGGCCCTTGGCCATGAACGTGGCGATCACCCCGGAGAGCACGTCGCCGGTGCCCGCGGTGGCCAGAGCGGCGCTGGCGCCGGTAGACACGGCCACCGGGCCGCCGGGCGCGGCGACGATCGTGTCGTCGCCCTTCAGCAGTATCACCGCGCCGCTGCGCTCGGCGGCCTCGCGCGCGCAGGCCAGGCGATGGGCGCCCACCTCGCTCGAGTCGCGCTCTAGCAGGCGCCCGAGCTCGCCGGCGTGTGGGGTGAGCACGGTGGGCGCGAGCCGCTCGTGCAGCTCCTCGAGGCGGCCGGCGTGGGCGTTCAGCCCGTCGGCGTCGATCAGGAGCGGCAGAGACGCCTGGCGAGCCGTCGCGCGCGCGAAGTCGAACGCGCTCTCCGCGCGCGAGAGGCCGGGGCCGAGCACGAGTGCCCCGGCGCGCTCGCAGAGCTCGAGCACCGGATCGACGCCGTCGGTCGTGTGGGCGCCCTCCTTCTCGGGCATGGACGCGGTCATGGCCTCGAGCAGGCGCAGCTCGAACACAGCCTCGGTGGACTCAGGTACCGCTATCTGCACGTAGCCGGCGCCCGTGCGCTGGGCGGCGAGGGCGGCCATGCACGGCGCGCCGGTCAGCCCTTGGGCGCCGCCCGCCACCACCACGGTGCCGGAGTCGAACTTCGACCCGCCGCGCGTGCGCCCCGGCACGATGTCGAGCGCGCGGGCCGAGATGAGGCCCGCGGTGGTCGGCGCGGGCGCACCACGCGGAATGCCGATCACGATCGTCCGCACCTCGCCGGCGTAAAACGTGCCGGGCGCCACGTAGAGGCCGATCTTCGGACCGTGAAAGGTGGCGGTGAGCGTGGCCCGTACCGCGTCGGCCTCGACCTCCCCGGAGGAGGCGTCCACCCCGGAGGGGACGTCGCAGGCCACCACCGGAGCGTCCTGCTCGTTGATCGCCGCGATCGCCGCGTCCATCGGCTCCCGGGGGCTCCCCGAGAAGCCGGTGCCGAGCATGGCGTCGAGCACGGCGCCCGAGCCCTCGAGCAGGGCGGGGTCGAACCCCTCGGCGCTCTCGTGCGGTGGATCGCCGG
>JBPCQB010000011.1:0-3152 GCA_050998555.1 Thermoleophilaceae bacterium | reverse complement strand
GCCATGTGCCTCGTCCTCCTTCGTCGGGTGTGCCTCGAGATCTTCGCCGGTGCGTGACCGTTGACGGGCCGCTCGAGCTGACGGCCGACGAAGTTCTAGTCGCGCATCGCCTTCGCGAGCACGGGCGGCTTCAGGGGCCGACCAGACGTGCCAGTACCCGACCGAACAGGCCGATCGGCACCGCCTCCAGATCGAGCAGACCCTCGATGGCAAAGCCGTTGGAGAGGGCAAGGATCACCACGGCGGCCTCCTCGTGGGTCATGCCCAGGTCAAGGTGACGTTCGGCGGTCGTCCGCTCGACCGCACGCGCGATCACCGAACGCAGCTCCCGCCGCCGATCTGCCAGCCGGGCGCGAACCTCGGGTTCACGCATCGCATGCGCCCAGTACTCGATGAAGAGCCGCTGCCATTGGGCGTCGGCGTGGACGGCTCCGATCAGTCGCGCGCCCGCTTCCTCGACGCCGCCGTCAGGCTCAGGATTTCCCTCGAACACCGCGGTCGCGGCGCGCGTCCGCTCGACGATCCGCTGCTCCATGAGCGCGAGGATCAGCTCGTCCTTGCCCCGGAAGCTCGAGTAGATCGCCCCCTTGGTGAGTCCGGCGGCGGCGGCGACATCGTCGAGGGACGCGGCGGCGAACCCCCTCGCGGCGAACGCCCGGGCCGCCGCGTCCAGGACCCGCTCCCGCGTCTCCTCCCGTGTCGGACGGCGGCGGGTCGGAGACGGTCGGCTCACAGACCTGATACTACGTGGTACTCAATACCTGTCGGTATTGAGTACTGCGCAGCACCTGGAGGCACCATGACCCGCCTGCCCTACTTCGACCCCGACACCGCGTCACCCGACGTCGCCGAGGCCTACTCGGCGCTTCCGGCGCTCAACGTCTTCGGCATGGTCGCCCACGCCCAGACCGCCTTCCGGCCGTGGCTGCGCTTCGGTTCCGCGCTGCTCACCGAGCTCGAGCTCGATCCCGTCCTGCGGGAGCTCTCCATCCTCGAGGGCGAGGAGGACCGGCTGGGCGAGCCCGAGCGCACCGTCGTCGCGTTCACGCGCGAGGTGGTGCGGGACGTGCGAGCGAGCGACGCCGCGCTTCACGCCGTGCGGGAGGTCCTCTCCCCGCGGGAGGTCGTCGAGCTGCTCCTGGTCGTCGGCCACTACATGGCCGTCGCCCGTCTGGCCGAGACGACGGGCATCGAGGTCGACGATCCCGCGCAGCTCGCTGTCGTGGAAGCCGCCGCACAGAGAGGCGGTCGGGCGTGAGGGGGGAGGCGCTCTCCGGCCGGCGGATACTCGTCGTCGGCGGTGGCCAGCAGGGCTACGGGCAGGAGGATCCGCCGGTCGGGATCGGCCGAGCCATCGCGCTGCTCGCCGCCCGCCAGGGGGCGGCCGTCGCCGTGGCCGACCTCGACCGGGAGGCGGCCGAGGCCACTACCGGACTCGTGCGCGAGGAGGGTGCCCGGGGCGTGGCCCTCGCCTTCGACGCCGCCGAGGAGGAAGCGCTCGCAGACGGCCTCGGGGGCGCGGCGGAGGCGCTCGGCGGCCTGGACGGGCTCGCGATGAACACGGGCATCGTCGGCGGCTGGGGGCTCGAGCACACCAGCGCCGAGGCCTGGGACCGCGTCTTCGCGGTGAACGTCCGCGGCCACTTCCTCGCCTGCAAGCACGCGCTCGCGCTCATGCCGGCGGGCGGAGCGATCGTCCTGACCTCCTCGACCGCGGCGCTGCTCCCCTCGACCTCGAGCATCCCCGCCTACGGCGCGTCGAAGGCCGCCCTCGACGGGGTGTGTCGTCACGTGGGCAGGGAGGCCGCCGCGCGCGGCGTGCGGGTCAACGTGGTGATGCCCGGCCTCATCGACACCCCGTTAGGGCGCCTCGCCTCGCAGGCGCAGCCCGACCGCGACGCGACGCCCGTCCCGCTCGGCCGCCAGGGCACGGGGTGGGAGGTTGCCGAGGCGGCGAGCTTCCTGCTCTCGCACGCCGCGAGCTACGTCTCCGGACAGACCCTTGCCGTCGACGGTGGGCTTACGAATCTGAGCTGAGGTCGAGAGGGAGAAAGCGCCGCGGCGACCACGGCGCCGGGCCAGATTCGCGGCGCTAGCCTCGACCTCCGCGGCGACGTGGCGGAGTGGTTACGCAGCGGCCTGCAAAGCCGTTTACCCGGGTTCAAGTCCCGGCGTCGCCTTCCCTGCAAATCGGCCACTTTTGGCCCCCACCCGCGACATTTCTGTACCCCGGTTGTACCCCGAGAATGCCCGCGCTGCTCGCTAGGGGGGCCATCAATCGGGCAGCGGAAAGCTCGCATCCCGGAGAGCCTCGATCGTCCCGTACCGTGCTGGGGCATGGGACTCGCCCTCTGGGGGCATCGCCGTAAGGACCACTCGCCGCCGGTCGAGGAGCGGGCGCTGACGAGCGTGGACCTGCCGTGGATGGCCCCACCCACGGCCGCCGGCATCGCGGTCACGCCGGAGGGCGCCCTTCGCCTCGTGGACGTGCTGGCCTGCGTGCGCCTGCTGGCCGAGTCCGCGAGCATCCTGCCCCTCAAGGCATACCGCCGCACGGAGGACGGCAGGGAGCCCTACACGGGTCGCCTGGCCGACCTGCTCGAGCGCCCTAGCCCGGCGACCTGCCAGGCGAACTTGATCGCGCAGACCGTCGCCTCGATGGCGATGAGAGGGAACGCCTACTGGGGGCTGTTCCGCAACGGCGAGGGCGTGGTCGAGCAGCTCGCCATCCTGCCGCCCGACCGCGTGGCCGTCGAGCTCATGGCCGGCGAGCCGCTCTACAGCATCTCGGGCGCCCACGGGGTGACCACCCACGGCGCCGATCAGGTCTTGCACTTCAAGGGCGTCTCGATCGACGGGATCACGGGTCTCAGTCCGCTCGGACAGGCGCGGGAGGCGCTGGGGCTCGCGGCCGCGGTCGAGGAGACGACCTCCGCGCTGTTTGCGAACCAGGCCGCACCCAGGGGCGTGCTGACGGTCGCCGCAGGCCCCGGCGAGGACGAGAGCATGGAGAACCTCCGCGCGGGCTTCTCCGCCCGCCACGGCGGCTCCCGGAACGCCGGCCGGGTCGCGGTGATGACCGGCGATGTGGGCTTCACGGCCGTCTCCCTGAGCCCCGGCGACGCCGAGCTCGTGGCCCAGCGCAAGCTCTC
>JBPCQB010000041.1:0-15807 GCA_050998555.1 Thermoleophilaceae bacterium | reverse complement strand
AGTCAGAGGGAAATGAGAGGAGCGGGCCGGAGCGTCAGCCCGTGGAGATCAGGAGCGCCCGGATCAGCCGGTTGAACACGAAGTCCAGCAGGCCGAGGTACCCCCCCGCGATGACCACGAAGCCGAGCACCACGCCGGTGAGCGTGAAGAGCTGGCTGCGGCCCGGCCACTGTACTCGCTTGAGCTCCGTCCAGCACCCCACCAGGAAGGTGACCAGACGGCTGCGCCCGGGCGGCCCGGGCTCCTCCACGTGGCCACCGCGGTCGGGATGGGAGGGATCGGGCGCGACCTCGAGGGGCTCGCTCTCGGCCTCGCGCTCGAGCTCTTCGGCCTCCTCGTCGTCCAGGTCCTCGGCGTCCGGGATGCCGTCGGGCTCCTCGGCCGGGTGCGAGCCGAACAGCGTGTCGCTGCGACCGGTGGCCGGGGGTGGAGCGCCGGCGGCCAGGTCGGCATCGGTGGCCGCGGCCCCGCGGCCGTTTCCAGCGCCGCCGTCCGCGCCGAGCCGATCGTCGATGGGGCCGTCGGCGCCCTCGGGACGCGATGCGCGCCGGGCGGCCTGGCGCTGCTTCGCCCGCTGACGGTTACGTGCCACGGTGATGGATCGTCGTCGACCTGCGGTTCAGCGGGTCTCGCGGTGCGGCGTGTGCAGCCTGCACCAGGAGCAGTACTTGCGCAGCTCGAGCCGACCGGGGTCGTTGCGCTTCGACTTCTCGGATTGGTAGTTGCGTCGCTTGCATTCGTCGCAAGCGAGCGTGACTGCGATGCGAACGTCTCCGCGGGCCATGGCCTTCCCTCAAGCGTCTCGGCGTGGCGGGCTCTCCGGCGAGTTGGACTCGGCGGGAGCGTGGGCCGGCAGAGTCTAGCGCCCGTTCCTCGACGTCCCGGACCACGCGAGCGCCGGGCGAGCCCGGGCCGCTCCGGTCGCTAGGGCGTCGAGTCCCGGGTGGTGTCGTTGTCCTCGAACGTGCATCTGATGTCCGAGGCACGGAGGGAGAGGTCGCGGTCGCGGCGACTGCGCGTTCTCCCGACCCGGTGCGGACCGCGAAGGGTGACGACGACCGTCTGGCGGCAGACCGCGGTCCGGAAGCACTCACGGGTGTCCTCCGAGAAGTCCGTGTCGGGGTTCAGGGGGGCGTTCGGTCCGGTGCAGCGCTCCTCGAGGTAGTCCTCGCCCTCGTAGACCAAGGGGCAGACCCGGACGTGCACGGTGCGGCGGCGGCAGCGACCCGCGTCGTAGCGGGTGACCATGATGTTGGTCTCGCCCTCGGAGGTCCGCACCGACAGGGTGCCCGTGCTCCCGCCCTGCACGGTCCCGGCGTAGCGCTCGACCGCGGTCTCCGCCCGCTCCTCGAAGAGCTCGTGCGCCCCGGCGACCGGGGCGCCCAGCAGCACGGCGGCCACGGCGGCGCCTGCGGCGACGCTCCACTTCCCTCTGTCGCGCATACGGAACCTCACGAGGGCGGGAAAGATACCGCGTGCGGGCGTGAGGCACGCCGGTTCCCCGAGAAGCCCAGTATCGGACTCGAACCGATGACCCCTTCCTTACCATGGAAGTGCTCTACCAACTGAGCTAACTGGGCGCTGTCCGGCGACGGCGCGGCGGCCGCCTCCGAGTGGGGGGAGCAGGATTCGAACCTGCGTAGGCATAGCCAACGGGTTTACAGCCCGTCTCCTTTAACCACTCGGACATCCCCCCGGTGGCCGGGCGGATGATAGGGGCGGGAACCGGGGGCTACGAGACGTCGCGCAGGCGCTGGGCCTCGGGGAGGCGGCCGAGCTTGCGCAGGGTGTCGGTCTCGATCTGGCGCACGCGCTCGCGCGTGACCCCGAAGGCCCGACCCACCTCCTCGAGCGTCCGGGCCTCGTGGCCGTGCAGGCCGTAGCGCATCTCGAGTACCTCTCGCTCGCGCTCGGACAGGGCCTCGAGCGCCGTCTGGACGTTCTCCCTGCGGGTGTTGTCGACCGCGTGGTCGAACGGCGACTCGGCGGTCTCGTCCGGGACGAAGTCGCCGAGCTCGGAGTCCTCCTCCTCGCCGATGGGCTTCTCCAGCGACACGGGAGACTGGGCCATGCGGAGCACGTCGCGTACCTCGCGCGGCGTGGTGTCGAGCTCGGCGGCCACCTCCTCGGGCGTGGGCTCGCGGCCGAGCTGCTGCACGAGCTGGCGCTCGACGTGCACGACATTGTTGAGCTTCTCGACCATGTGGACCGGGATGCGGATCGTCCGCGACTTGTCGGCGATCGAGCGCGTGACCGCCTGGCGGATCCACCACGTGGCGTAGGTCGAGAACTTGTAGCCGCGCCGGTAGTCGAACTTCTCGACCGCGCGGATGAGCCCGAGCGATCCCTCCTGGATGAGGTCGAGGAGGGTCATGCCGCGGCCCAGGTAGCCCTTGGCGATGGACACGACGAGCCGGAGGTTGGCGCGGATCATGTGCTCCTTGGCCCGCATGTCGCCGCGCTCGATCCGCTGGGCCAGGCCCCGCTCGTCACCGGCGGTCAGGAGCGGCACCTCGCCGATGGCCCGCAGGTAGAGGCGCAGGCAGTCGAGGCTCGGCTCCACCGTCAGATCGAGCTCCGGCCTGCGCCGGGCGCGGGCGGTCGCGTCCTCGGCACGGATCGCGTCGGGCTCCACGGGCTGCGCGCCGTCGGACTCGACCAGTGCCGGCCGGCCGTCCTCGGAGACCACGTCCACGCCCTGGTCGAGCAGGTGCGCGTGCAGTCCCGCCACCTGCTCCTTGGTGAGCTCGACCTCCTCGAGGCAGGACGCCACCTCCTCGAACGTCAGCCAGCCGCGCTCCTGGCCGCGATCGACCAGCGCACCCAGCTCCGCGACCTCGCCGAACGGGACGGCCGCGTCCCTGACGAGCGTCGTCCCGGCGTCCTCTGTCCCCACTCCCCGACTCCCCGAATCGATGCCTCGACAGGGGGAGGCTGTTGCGCTGGCAACTCCTCCCCGAGCCCGAGCGGCGCGGACCATACCAATGCACGACCGAAAACGGCAATGCCAAGCGGAATCCGTGGGAGGAGGAGCACCGCCGGGGCGCTATGTTCGAGCCGGTCATGCCCGATCGAGCCGAGCTCATCGAGCCCGCGGCCGGAGACGTCCAGGCGCGGCGCCCGTCAACCCATCTCTCCCTGTCGCGCGTCGGCGTCACCGGGGTGACCAGGGTCATACGGCTGCGCCCGGGCGGCGGGGCCGCGGAGCTGATCTCGGCCGACCTCGAGTGCTACGTCGACCTCGGACCGCGCCAGAAGGGCGTGCACATGTCGCGGTTCGGCGAGACCGTCGAAGAGGCCCTCGACGCCGTCGTGCTCCAGGAGACCTTCCGCGCCGAGACGCTGGCCTCCCACGTCGCCGAGCGCGTGCGCGAGCGCCAGGGCGCCCTGCGCGCCGAGGTCCGGCTGAGCGCGCGCTACCCCGACGAGCGCCTCGCACCGGCCTCCGGCTCCCGCACCCAGGAGATCCACGTCCTCCACGCCGACGCCGTGGCCGGCCCGAACGGGACCAGGCGCGTGGTGGGGATCGAGACCCAGGGGATGACGGCCTGCCCATGCGCCCAGGAGCTCGTGGCCGGGCGCGCCCGCGAGCGCCTCGAGGCCGACGGCTTCTCCGACGACGAGATCGAGCGCGTCCTGCGCCACGTGCCCGTGGCCACGCACAACCAGCGCGGCGTGGGCACCCTGTGGGTGGGGGCCGTCGGCGAGGCGCACGACGCGATCGACGTCGAGGCCCTGCTGGGCATCGTCGAGGAGTCGATGAGCTCGGAGACCTACGAGCTCATGAAGCGCTCCGACGAGGTCGAGGTGGTCGAGAAGGCTCACCGTCGCCCGCGCTTCGTCGAGGACTGCGTCCGCGAGATGGTGCGGATGGGCGTCGAGGCCTTCGGCTCGCTGGGAGACCACGCCTTCCTCATGGCCCGGCAGGTGAACCTCGAGACCATCCACCGTCACGAGGTCGTGGCCGAGCGCTACGGGCTCGTCCGCGAGCTCGAGCGCGAGCTGCGCGACGAGGGCGCCGCTCGGCACCTCTCCATGCCGGAGTGGCTCGAGGGCGCCTGAGGCCGGAGGGACGCCGGGCGCGCTAGGTGACGGGGGCGCGGCCCTCCTCGATGCGGCGGCGGTAGGAGAGGAAGTAGTCGGCCCCCGACCAGACCGTGATGGCCACGCTCAGGTAGACGAGGCCCTCGACCCAGAGCGCTCCCGGGTCGGGCGCGAGGATGAGCACGAGGATCGCAAGCACCTGCGACACGGTCTTCCCCTTGCCGAGCGTCGACGCGGAGATGATCACCCCCTGCTGGCCCGCCGCGATCCGCAGCCCGCTGACCGCGAACTCGCGCGCGATGATGACCGTGGCCACCCAGGCCGCCACCCGATCGAGCGACACCAGCGAGACGAGCGCGGCGGCGACGAGCAGCTTGTCCGCCACCGGGTCCATCACCTTCCCGAAGTTGGTGACCGTGCCGTGCGCGCGGGCGAAGTACCCGTCCAGCCCATCCGTCGAGGCCGCGACCACGAACACCGTCGCCGCGGCCACCCACGCCCCGGGGCGCTCGGTCATCAGCGCGTAGACCAGCACCGGCACCAGCAGGATGCGGACGACGGTGAGCCCGTTGGGCAGGTTCAAGGCCTGGGGCATCTGCTCAGGAGTATCCCCGCCGACGCAGGACCTCGACGCCGATCGACGATCCGAGGGGCCCGGTGACGAAGACCGTCGCCGCGAGCAGCGGCCACGGAAGCGCTCCGCGGCGGCATCCGGCGTAGACGGCCACGCACAGAGCGATCCAGCCGAGGCCGTGGGTCCACCCGAGGACCGTGGTCGCGGTGTCGCTCAGGTGCCCGATGGCCACGACGAGCAACGCCACGAACACCGCCAGCTCGACGTGGGAGAAGATACGCAGGGAGCGGAAGGAGAGCACCGCGCCGTCGAGGGTAAGGCGCGCGGGGCGCCGCCCGTACTCCGGCCGCGCGGGGTAGGCCCACCTCGAGCCGCGCGGCCGGTTAACGTCTCGCGCCGGATCAAGTGAGCGAGCGCCCCCTCTCCGCTCGCAGAGCGCCGCCCAAGGAGCCCAAGTTGCCGACTCGAATCGCCTCCCCACCCCGCACCCTCCTCCTCACCGCGGTCGCCGCCCTGGCGCTCGCGGTCTCGGGGTGCGGCCAGGAGGACGATCCCGCCGCCCTCCTCCAGACCGCCTTCAACACTCAGGTCGACAGTGCGACGGTCACGGTCAACGCGCGCGCCAATCTCCGAGGTCCGTCGCCGCAGGCGGCCCAGCCCTACGGGTTGCGCCTCAGCGGGCCCTACAAGCGCAACGCGGAGAACCAGCTCCCCAGCATCGACTTCCAGGTCGCGGCCTCGCAGGGCCCCGGCGCGCTGAACGCACGCCTCGTCACCGTGCCGGACAACGCGTTCGCCGTATTCCAGGGCACGCCGTACGAGGTAGGTCGCCAGCGTGTTCAGCAGGCGCTCCAGCAGGGCCAGCGGCGGCAGAGGGTGACCCTCGCCGAGCTCGGCGTCAAGCCGTCGACCTGGGTCATCGACCCGCAGACGCGGGGCGAGACCGAGGTGGCCGGAGAGGACACGACCCAGGTCTCCGGCCGGCTCGACCTCGCGCGGATGCTCCGCGACGTGAACCGCGCCCAGCAGGAACAGGCGCGGCGCGGGCTCTCCGCGGGGCCCCCGCAGGAGATCACCGAGCCGCAGATCGCCGAGGTCGTGCGCGCCGTGCAGCAGCCCACCATGGACGTGTTCGTGGCCGGCGACGACACCATCCGGCGCCTGGTGGTGAACGCGCCGTTCACCGTGCCCCCGGCTCAGCGTCAGTCGGGCATCGAGGGCGGCACGGTGAACGTGACCACCGAGCTCGCGGACGTGGGCGGGGACCAGCGGGTCACGGCGCCGCCGAACCCGCGTCCGATCGAGGAGCTGCTCGCGCAGTTCGGGCTCGGTGCGGCGCCTCCGGGGGCGGGCGGCGGCGGCGCTCCGGGCGGCCCGTAGGGGTCGCGAGGACCCACTGCCCACGGGCCCGGGTCCCAGCCCGCGAGATCGGCCCGCACCTTCAAGCCGACGGGGGGATTCGAACCCCCGACCCCCGCTTTACGAGAGCGGTGCTCTGGCCAGCTGAGCTACGTCGGCGGGCGAGCGCAGTCTAGTGCGGAGGCGCGCAGCGGACGGGCTCGGAGCCCCCGCCAGGCGGCCTCTTACGCGCGACCCGACACGAGCCGGGCGAGGCGAAAGGAGAGCGCCGAGAGCGCCAGCTCCTCGTTGACGTTGAGGACCAGCGACCGCCGGACCTCCTCGCAAAGCTCGACGGCCTCGCGCAGCCGCCGCGGGTCGCGACCGGCGGCGCCGGCGAGGATCTCGGGGCGGTCGACGGCGAGCACGGCGTCCTGCGCCCCGTCGGCCGTGCAGGCCAGATCGCGCAGCGTGAGGGCCGCGAGATCGAGGCCGAGCTCGAGCACCTCGGTGCGGGCGCGGCGGCCGTCGCGCTTGGCCGACTCCTCGAGCTCGCGCTCGATAGCACGGCGCTCGCGGCCCTTCGGCTCGAGCTCGAGGCGCGTGGCGCCCCGTGCGGAGAGCTCGGCCTCCACCTCGGTCCGGCGCTCGTCGGCGCGCGCCAGCAACGGGCGCCACGGCTCCTCGGAGGCGATCGTCACCTCCTCGGGGGCTAGCGCGACCCGCACGATCCGCTCGGCGTGGCGGCGCAGGGACTCTCCCTCCTGCGAGGCGAGGAGGCGCGCCCGGGAGGCGTCCCCGAGCGAGAGCCTCGCGCAGGCCACCGCCCGCCGGGGCTCGACGCCGTCCTTCTCGAGGGTCGCGGCGATGCGCTCCGCCGGGAGCGGGTCGAAGCGCACGAGCTGGCACCGCGAAACCACCGTGTCGATGACGCGGCCGAGCGCCCCGGTGAGCAGGACGAGGTGCACGAAGGACGCGGGCTCCTCGAGCGTCTTCAGCATCCGGTTGGCCACCTCGTCGTTCATGGTCTCCACCCGCTCGAGCACGAAGACCCGGCGGAGGGCCTCGAACGGAGTGCGCGTGGCCGCGGAGACCACCGGCTCGGCGACGTCGTCCACGCGCATGACGTGCGCTCCGCTCGGCTTCACCCAGGTGAGGTCAGGGTGTGATCCGGCGCGGACGCGACGCCGCACCGCATCGGGATCCGGGGCCCCCTCGACGAGGAGCTCGGCGGCGAGCGCACGTGCGGCGGTGCGCTTGCCGGTGCCCGAGG
The DNA here is from genome assembly GCA_050998555.1 of Thermoleophilaceae bacterium. Classification (GTDB taxonomy): domain Bacteria; phylum Actinomycetota; class Thermoleophilia; order Solirubrobacterales; family Thermoleophilaceae; genus JACCZP01. Next base: position 8,578 of record JBPCQB010000041.1, on the reverse strand, counting down.
GGCCGTGGAGCAGGTAGGCGTGTGAGGGCGAGCCCGAGGCGAGCCCGGCGCCGAGGACGAGCCTCGCGTGGGGATGCTGCTCGGTCCCCTCGAGGACGGGAGCGGACGCCGCCGCCCCGCTCACGCCGGAGCCTTCGCCGTCGCCACGGCGATCGCCCGTTCGACCTCGGCCATCACCTCGGCGTGCACCGCCTCGGCCGGGCGCTCGGCGTCGACGCGCCGCCAGCGCACGGGCTCGGCGGCGGCCAGGTGCTCGTAGGCCTCGAGCACCCGGCGCTGGAGCCTCACGCCCTGATCCTCGAAGCGGTCCGCGACGCCGCTGCGTGCGGCCGCCGCGTCGGGCGCCAGCGCGAGCAGGAATGTGAGGTCGGGCTCGAGCCCGGCGGTGGCGAACCGGCCGACGGCGTCCACCGCCTCGACGCCCAGGCCGCGGCCCGCTCCCTGGTAGGCCAGAGATGAGTCGAGGAAGCGGTCGCACACCACGACGCGGCCGTCGGCCAAGGCGGGAGCGATCACGCGGTCGACGACCTCGGCCCGGGCGGCCGCGAAGAGCAGGGCCTCGGCCCGGTCGCCGATCTCCGTCGACGGGTCCTTGAGGAGCTCGCGGATGCGCTCTCCCACCGGCGTGCCCCCTGGCTCGCGCACCCGGACGGCCCGGTCGCCGAGGGCGTCGGCGAGGAGCCCGGCCTGGGTGGTCTTGCCGGCGCGGTCGATTCCCTCGAAGGACACGAACAGACGGCTCATCTCGGCGAAGCTACCAGCGCCCTCCGGCGCCTCGTGCCCCGGTCGCTGACCCCCGGCGACCGGCGCGCCGGTACCATCGCACGCCGCATGCGCTGTCTCGTGACCGGTGGAGCCGGCTTCATCGGGTCCAACCTGGTCGATGCGCTCCTCGCGCGCGGCGACGAGGTGACGGTGGTGGACGACATCTCCACCGGCCGGCGCGAGAACCTGTCCTCGGCGCTCGCGGCCGGGGCGCGCCTCGTGGAGGCCGACGTCCGTGACCGCGCCGCGCTCGCCACGGCCTTCGAGGCGGCCGCGCCCGAGGTCGTGTTCCACCTCGCCGCCCAGATCGACGTGCGGCGCTCGACGGCCGATCCCGCCTTCGACGCGGCGATCAACGTCGGGGGCACGATCAACGTGCTCGACGCCGCGTCGGCGGTCGGCGCCCGACGCGTGGTCAACACCTCCTCGGGGGGAGCCATCTACGGCGAGGGCCGCGTGTTCCCGGCCCCCGAGGATCATCCGGTGGCGCCGGAGTCTCCCTACGGACAGTCGAAGTCGGCGGCCGAGGGCTACTGCGACCTCTACGAGCGCCTGCACGGGCTCTCGACCGCCTCGCTGCGCTACGGAAACGTCTACGGCCCGCGGCAGGACCCGCTCGGCGAGGCCGGAGTGATCGCGATCTTCTGCGGACTGGCGCGCGAGGGCGGCACGGCCACGATCTTCGGGGACGGCCTCCAGACCCGCGACTACGTGTACGTGGGCGACGTGTTGGCCTCGAACCTCGCCGCCGCGGACGCGGAGGCCACCGGCCCGTTCAACGTGGGCACGGGGATCGAGACCTCGGTGCTCGACCTGGTCGAGGCGCTCGGCGACCTCACCGGCGGGGCCTTTCCCGCCGAGCACGCCCCCGAGCGCCCGGGAGAGGTCAAGCGGATCGCGCTCGACACCACACGGGCCCGCCAGGCGCTCGGGTGGGAGCCGGCGGTGGGGCTGTCCGAGGGCCTGGAGCGGACGCTGGCCTCGATGGGCTAGGCGGCCTCGGGCGCGGAGGAGAGCTCGTGAGCGACGTCTTCGTCTCCTACTCCCGCAAGGACGTCGCGTTCGTCCGACGGCTCCATGATGCATTGGAGCGCACCGGCAAGGACGCGTGGGTGGACTGGCAGGGCATCGCCCCGACGGCGGACTGGATGGCCGAGATCTACCGCGCGATCGAGGACGGAGGCACGTTCGTCTTCGTGCTGAGCCCCGACTCGGTCGCGTCGGAGGTCTGCGAGCGCGAGCTGGCCCACGCCGCCGAGCACAACAAGCGCATCGTGCCCATCACCTGCCGGGAGGTCGACCCACGCGCGGTGCCCGGGCCGGCGGCGCGCCACCACTGGATCTCCTTCGAGTCGGACGAGCGCTTCGACGCGGCGTTCCGCGACCTCGTCGAGGCGCTCGACACCAACCCCGACTGGGTCGCCTCGCACACCCACTGGCTGCGGCGAGCCCTCGACTGGGAGAAGGCCGGACGCGACGAGAGCCTGCTCCTGCGCGGCAGCGACCTGGGCTCGGCCGAGGAGTGGCTCGCCGGTCAGGGAGACGACACGAGGCCCGAGGCGACCACGCTCCACAACGAGTACGTGCACGCCAGCCGGCGCGCGTCGTCGAGGAGGCAGCGCCGCACCACGCTCGCGGTCGCCGCGGCGCTCGCGATCTCCGTGTCGCTGGGAGTCGTCGCTCTCGTACAGCGGGGCGCGGCGGTCGAGCAGGCGCGGATCGCCACGGCGCGAGCCTTGACCGCGCGGGCGGAGCTCCTCCTCTCCCGCGATCCTCGCCTCGGCATCCTCCTCGCCGAGCAAGCCGTCCGCACCTCGGACACCCCGGAGGCGGGAGCGATCCTGCGCAAGGCGCTCGGCCGCGCCGAGCAGCTCCTCGTCACCCACAACCACGGAAGCGACGTGCGCAGCGCGGCGTTCAGCGGCGACGGCTCGCGGGTGATCAGCGCGGGATCGGACGGGACCGCTCAGCTCTGGGACGCACGCAGCGGCCGCGTCCTCCAGACCTTCCGCGGCCACGTGAAGACCCGGCTTCCCACCGACGTCGGGGTCCGCGACGTCGATCTCAGCCCGGACGGCTCGCGGGCCCTGACCGGCGGATCCGACAAGACGATCCGGCTCTGGGACACGGCGACGGGCAGGGAGCTCAAGGTGGTACGCCTCCCGCGCGGCCTGGAGGGTCCCAACGCGGTCGAGTTCAGCCGGGACGGCCGGCGAATCCTCGCCACGACCTTCGAGCGCGTGTACATCGCCGACGCCCGCTCTACTCGCCTCGAGGCGACCATCCGGATGAGGGGCGAGCCGAGCGACGCCGCCTTCAGCCCCGACGGGACGAAGGTGGTCGCCGCGACGGACTCGAGCGACCCGCCCACGATCTGGGACGCTCGGAGCGGCCGGCGCCTCCGGACGCTCCGGCGAGCACCGCGCAGCGTCGCGGAGCCCTACAGCGCCTCCTTCAGCCCCGACGGGAGGCGGGTGATCAGCGCGAGCCAGGACGCCTCCGCCCGGGTCTGGGACGCGGCGAGCGGCCGGCTCCTCAGGACGATCGGCGAGGGGACCGGCGCCTACGACGCCTCCTTCAGCCCGGACGGCAGGCACGTCGTGACCGCGGGCGACCGAACCGTGAAGGTCTGGAGGGGCGGACGGCTCGTCCACACGATCAGGGGTCATACGGACGCCGTGAGAAGCGCCGACTTCGACCCCGACGGTGCGCGGGTGCTCACGGCCAGCGCCGACGACACCGTGCGCATCTGGGATCCTGCGCGGGGCGATCCGACCGTGCTGCGCCGCCTTCGCCGCGGGCGCGTGCCGGTGACGCTCGAGAGCGCTGCCTTCTCCCGTGACGGAACGCGGCTGGCCACGGCCGGATCCCAGGCCACGGCTCTGGTGTGGGGCGTCGCCGGCGGAGCGCCGCGCACGGCGCTGCTGGGAGCTCGGGACAAGGAGAGCTCGGAGGCCACCGCGTCGCCCGGCACCATCGAGGACGCCGCCGTCGACCCCAGCGGCCGGTTGGTCGTGACGGCGGGCAGGGCGGGCACTCGGACCAACTCGCGGATATGGAGCGCGGTCAGCGGCAAGGTGGTGCGCGAGCTCGGCCACCCGCCCGACATACCGGGCACGCAGGCATCGGACCACAGCGCCGCGTTCAGCGCCGACGGCCGCGTGGTCCTGACCGCTGGTCCGAGATCCGCGCGCATCTGGGACACGCGGAGCGGTCGGATGCTCCGTGAGCTGCGGGACCCGGGCTCGGCGCTGACCATGGAGAAGGCGCGCCTGCGCCCCGATGGTCGCGCCGTGCTCACCGTGAGCGACGATGGCGTTCGCGTCTGGGACGTTCCCGGGCGTCGAGTCGTCCGCACGATCGCTCACCCCGGGAGGGTGGTCGACGCCGCCTTCAGCCCTGACGGCGCGAGGATCGTCACCACGAGCTCGGACCGGACGGCGCGGGTCTGGGACTCGGAGACCGGCGCGCTCGTGAAGATCCTGCGCAGCCGCACTCCCCTCGAGGGGGCGGAGCTCGGTCCGGGCGGAGAGGTCGCGGCGACGGTGACCAACACTCCGTTGCAGGGGAGCGGCCGCTACCTCTCGGACGACGGAGCGGTCGCGTCGTCGCTGGTCTCCGACGCCACGGTCCGCCTATGGGACGTGACGAGCGGCCAGACGGTCGACGTCCTGCGCGGTGGCGAGGGAGGACTCGGCGCCTCGGCCCCTCCAGCCCTCAGCCGCGACGGCTCGCGACTCGCCGCGAGCGACGACGGGACCATCGGGATCTGGTCGTGCGAGATCTGCCGCCCGCGCTCGGAGCTGCTTCGGCTCGCGGGGGTCCGGGCCGGGCGACTGTCACCGGCCGAACGGAGGGAGTATCTGGAGGAGTAGGAGGCCTGCGTCTGCTCGGCCCCGACGCCGGTTAGCCTTCGCGCGACCATGAGCGTGCTCCTCGTCGTCGTCATCGTTCTCGCGGTCCTCCTCCTGCTGGCCGCCGTCCTCGTCGCGGCCGCCTGGTTCTTCGGGTGGGACACCGACCGCTTCATTGCCCCGCGCCGCGCCGCGGTCACCGAGGCCGGCGAGCGCACCGCGGACAAGGTCGCGGACTTCCGGGACTGGTTGCGGCTCGGGCGCTGATCGGGGCGTGCGGAGGGCGCGATCGATCGAAGGGCGGAGCGGTGTGAAATCCCCGCATCGAGCGGTGTAAGCCGCCTGTCGAGAAGGGCTTGTCGGACCTCTGAGAGGCTAAAATGGGTGGTCCTCCAGCCCTCTTTCGGACGCGGTTCCGTCCGGCTCGGTCGGCACCATCGTCGATCCGATTCGGCCGGTCCAACCGGTCGCTTCGACCGACCTGAGAGAGAGCTTCCGAGGGGGAAGACGATGACCGTGACCCACAGCGCCGCCGACCACACCACCGCCGCCTCAGGGGCCGGTGTACGGGTGGAGCGCCGCTTCACGGAGCCGGGCGTCCACCCCTTCGAGGCGATCGAATGGGAGATCCGCGACGCGGTGATCGGCGACCCTGCGGCGCCGGCCTTCGAGCAGCGCGAGGTCGAGTTCCCGGCCTCCTGGTCGCAGAACGCCACGAACATCGTCGCGCAGAAGTACTTCCGGGGCCAGCTCGGGTCCGTGGAGCGCGAGCGGTCGGTGAAGCAGATGGTGTCGCGGGTGACGGGCCGCATCACCGAGATGGGGCGCGATGGCGGCTACTTCGGTCGCGCCGAGGATGCGGAGGCGTTCGAGGCCGAGCTGACGTACCTGTTGGTCAATCAGATGGCCGCGTTCAACTCACCGGTCTGGTTCAACGTCGGATGGCGGCCCAAGGGCGAGGAGCAGTGCTCGGCATGCTTCATCCTCTCGGTGGAGGACGACATGAGCTCGATCCTCGAGTGGAACACCAAGGAAGGCCACATCTTCCGCGGGGGCTCGGGCTCGGGCATCAACCTCTCGAGGATCCGCGGCTCGATGGAGCCCCTGTCGAAGGGCGGCACCGCCAGCGGGCCCGTGTCCTTCATGCGCGGCACCGACGCCTGGGCCGGCTCCATCAAGTCGGGTGGCGGGACACGTCGCGCGGCGAAGATGGTCGTGCTCGACGTGGACCATCCGGACATCGTCGACTTCATCTGGTGCAAGGCGCAAGAGGAGGAGAAGGCGCTGGCGCTGCGGGATGCGGGCTTCGACATGTCGATCGACGGCGACGGCTTCACGTCGATCCAGTACCAGAACGCGAACAACTCGGTCCGGGTGACCGACGAGTTCATGGAGCGGGCCGAGCGCGGGGAGTCCTGGCAGACCACCGCCCGCACCACGGGCGAGCCGATCGGCGAGCCCCTCGACGCCCGCGATCTGCTGCGCCAGATCGCCGATGCGGCGTGGCGCTGCGCCGACCCGGGCGTGCAGTACGACACGACTATCAACGACTGGCACACGTGCCCGAACTCGGGGCGGATCAATGCGTCCAATCCGTGCTTTCCGGGCGACGCCCGCGTCCACACGACAGCTGGACTCCTGCCCTTCGCCGAGCTCTACGACCGAGCGCGGACCGACGAGGACATCAGGGTCTACACGCATCGCGCAACCGCGAACGAGCCGGGGAGCGGAGTAGTGGCCACCCGTCCTCTGGCGGTGATGCGCAACGGGACGAAGCCGATCGTACGGCTCCGCTTCTCGAATGGCCAAGACCTCAGGTGCACCACGAACCACCGCCTCTGGACGGTCAACCGTGGGTACGTCCCTGCCGGAGAGCTGCTCACGAGTGACGAAGTGCTTCTCAACGATTCCCGCACGCCTGCTGAGGACGCCTCCTGGGAGCTTTCGATGAAGATCGAGTCTCTGGCGGTGTCGGGCACGAAGGGCGGGTCGTACGTCAGCCACGAGTTGCCCGAGCGCTGGAGCGAGGGACTCGGAGAGTTGACGGGCCATCTGTTGGGAGACGGCTGGCTGACCGACGTGCAGACCGGGTGGGTCTACGGAGGAGACGACGTCGCTGACGGTCTGCTCGACTCTCACGAGGGGTCCCTCCGAGAGCTCATCGGTGGTATCTCGCGGCAGGAGATGGACAACGGGACGGTTCAGCTCCGCGCCGGGAGCGAAGCCGTCCGGCAGTTCTTCCGCGGACTCGGGGTGAGTTCGGCTCGGGCCTACGCGAAGCGGGTTCCCGCCGCTGTGTTCCAGGCCCCGACAGAGGTGCAGGCAGCGTTCCTTCGTGGACTCTTCGGGGCCGACGGCTGTATCTCCCGGGTGGAGTCCGGAGGTAAGGCAAATCGATACGTCGGGCTCGGAAGCCGAAGCCAGTCGATGCTGAAGGACGTCCAGAGCATGCTCTCGACTTTCGGCATACGAGGCCGGATCTACCGGATCACCGAAGGAGCCTCTAGCCCGTTCAGCTACACCCGCAAAGACGGGACGACAGTCGAGTACGAGTCCCGCGAGGGCTTCGACCTGCGTATCAGCGGATCTGATCTCGAGGAGTTCGCCGAGGAGATCGGCTTCTCGACACCTCGTAAGCAAGGCGCTCTCGAAGCGATGCTGGAAGAGACCGGCCGGTACCGGACCAAGAGGAGCACGCGCCTGCTCGAGCGCGACGAGGACGGCCAAGAGGTCGTGTACAACCTCACCGAGCCGCTCCACCACTCCTACATCGTCGACGGCCTGGTCGTAGCGAACTGCTCCGAGTACATGCACGTCGACGACTCGGCTTACAACCCCAGCTCTATCAACCTGATGAAGTTCCGCCGTCCCGACGGCAGCTTCGACACCGACACCTTCGAGCACGTGGTCGATGTGATGATCCTCGCGCAGGAGATCGTGGTCGGGCCCTCGAGCTACCCCACCGAGGAGATCGGGCGCAACGCGCGCGACTTCCGCCAGCTGGGCCTGGGCTACGCCAACCTCGGCGCGCTGCTGATGAGCAACGGTCTGCCATATGACTCCGACGAGGGCCGCGCGGCCGCCGGCGCCATCACCGCGCTGATGACCGGGCGCGCCTACCGCAAGTCGGCCGAGGTGGCCGCGGCGATGGGGCCCTATGCCCGCTTTGAGAAAAACCGGGATCCGCACCTGCACGTGATGCGAAAGCACCGCGCTGCGGTCGACGCGATCGATGCCGGACTGGCTGGCGAGGGCCTGGTGCCCGCCGCCCGTGGGGCGTGGGACGAGGCCATCGAGCTGGGGCAGATACACGGCTACAGAAACGCGCAGGCCACCGTGCTCGCGCCCACGGGGACCATATCTTTCCTTCTCGACTGTGACACCACGGGCATCGAGCCCGACTTCTCGCTGGTCAAGTTCAAGGAGCTGGTGGGCGGCGGCAACATGACGATCGCCAATCGCACGGTGCCGCTCGCGCTGCAGACCCTGGGCTACGCGCCGGCGCAGATCGAGCAGATCACCGCCCACATCACCGAGAACGCCACGATCGTCGGCGCTCCCGGCCTCGAGGAGAAGCACCTGCCGGTGTTCGACGTCGCCGTGGGCCAGCGGGCCATCAGCCACATGGGGCACGTGAAGATGATGGCCGCGGCCCAGCCGTCACTGAGCGGGGCAATTTCGAAGACGATCAATATGCCGGCCGAGGCCACGGTGGAGGACGTCGCCGAGACCTACCTGGAGGGCTGGAAGCTGGGCCTGAAGGCGCTTGCCATCTACCGCGACGGCTCCAAGACCGCGCAGGCGCTGCGCACCGAGTCGCAGGACAAGACGGTCGCGCCCGAGAAGGTCCAGGAGAAGATCGACCGCGCCGTGAAGGAGGCGCTGGAGGCCGCCCCGCCGCGGCGCCACCGGATGCCCAAGGAGCGCCAGTCGATCACGCACAAGTTCTCGATCGCCGG
>JBPCQB010000158.1:0-12737 GCA_050998555.1 Thermoleophilaceae bacterium | reverse complement strand
AGGGCTCGCATCACACCCTCTACCGCTTCAGCCCGGACGACTACAAGGACATCGACAAGATCTGGAAGGGCCAGCACCCCGAGGACGGCGGCGAGCTCGTCGTCCACGACGGTCCTCCCGAGGGCGGACCGGTCAACCCGCTGGCCGAGGAGCCGCAGGTGTTCGCCCCCGGGTACCACCCCGGCGAGCTCGCGGAGATCGCCGCCCGGCTGATGCGGTAGGGCGCCGTCGGGGGGGGGCGGCGGGCGGCCCGGCCCGCCGCCGCCTACGACCTACTCTTGGACCCAGGGCTCACGGGGCCGACTCGATCGAGGAGGACGAATGAGGCTGGGACTCGCGGTACTGCGGATCGTGGTCGGACTGGTGTTCGTCGGCCACGGCACCCAGAAGCTGTTCGGCTGGTTCGGCGGCGGGGGCCCGGAGGGCACGGGTCAGTTCTTCGAGTCGGTCGGGATGCGACCGGGCAAGCAGAACGCGGTGGCCTCGGGGATCTCCGAGACGGCCGGAGGTGCCCTGCTGGCGCTCGGGCTCGCGACGCCGCTGGCAACCGCCGCCCTGTCCGGGACCATGGCGACCGCGCTCTGGACGGTGCACAAGGACAATGGCCCGTGGGTCACCGCCGGCGGCTACGAGTACAACCTCGTGCTCATGGCGCTGCTGTTCGCGGTCGCCGACCTCGGCCCCGGCCCGTGGTCGCTCGACGAGAAGCTGGGACTCGAGCGCAGCGGCCCGCGCTGGGCGCTCGCCGAGCTCGTTGCGGGGATTGCGGGGACGGCGGCGGTGCTGAAGAGGGCGGGGGACCAGGCAAGCGCTTCTCACGGGGCCTAGTAGTGCTTTGTTAGTTCTCACTCGTCGTCTCGTGCCGGGTGCAGCGGCAGGTGATCGAGGTCGACGGGCTGTTGGCAGGTCTGGCAGCGGCCGGCCCAGCACTTGAAGAGCGGCTGCAGGAGCAGCACGGCCTTCGGGAGCGTCAGGCCGGCCGTGGGCGATTTGGGCTCTGCCGCTCCAGGGTGAGAAAGCCGTGCGCAGCGGTCACGAGCGCAGTGTGATGGTGCCAGCCGAGCCATGAGCGACCCTCGTAGTGGTCGAGGCCGAGCTCGCCCTTGAGCTGCTTGTAGTCGAGCTCGATCTTCCAGCGCGGACGGGCCAGGCGCGCAAGGCGCTCGGGCTCGGCGTCGGCGGGCAGGTTCGACAGCCAGTAGTCGCTCGGCGCCTCGGCGCCCGCCGGCCACTCGGCGATCAGCCACTCCTCGCGCGGCGGGGTCGGTGTGCGCTTGGCGGAGCGGTTGGATGCGCGCACGCGCAGGAAGCAGAAGCGCGAGCTGACCGACTCGCCGCCGGGTCCGTCGCGGAAGCTGACGGTCCTCCACTGCTCTGGCCTGAGGCGGGCGAGGAGCGCCTCGATCGCCTCTGGGTCGCGGTCGGGGCGCAGGTGGCTCGGCGGCCGGCCGGTCGGACCGGCGCGCTCGGGCACCGCAAAGCTCGTCTCGGGCGCGAACACGGTGGTGGGCCCCCCGACCGAGAGCACGTACTCGCGTGAAGCCAGGTTCAGGCGCTCGCGCAGGGCGGTGTTGTCGCCATAGGCCTGATCGCCCAGCACCGGCGCAGCGGGCAGCTCCCAGCCCGCGGCACGCTCGACCAGTTCCACGCCGAGCTCGGGCTTGGTCTTGAACTCGATCGCAGCGGGAATCTTCGCCCTGCGGCGTCGCTCGGTGTCCTCGCACCACTCCTCGGGCAGATAGAGCGCCCAGCCGAGCGGCACCGTGCCGCGCTCGCCGATCGCGTGCACCGAGACGCCGATCTGGCAGTTGCCGATCTTGCCCAGCGTGCCCGAGTACTGGCGCTTGACCCCCGGGGATCGCTGGCCGTCCTTGGCGAACCCGGTGTCGTCGAGCACCCACGCCTTGACGGCGATCGCGGGCGCCACCCGCTCGGCGACCGCGCGCACCACCAGGCCCGGGTCCCAGGGGCTGTCGGCCACGAACTGCTGCAGGCGTTGGTAGTCCGCCTCCCCACCCAAGCGCTCCACCATCGGCTCGAGCGACTTGCGCGGTCCCTGCTCGATCAGCCCGCGTAGGTAGAGGCCGCCGCTGTGAAGCTGCACCGGACGGTTCATCGCCTCAGCCAACACCTCGGCCGCGAACGCTTCCATACGCTCCTTCACCTCGACCGGCGCATCCGCCGCTGTCATCGCCGCCATTATCCCCTCCTCGCGTCGAGATCCACAGACGCAAGGAGGCTTCGCCGCCATAGCGGCGAACCCTACCGATGAGCTAACAAAGCACTACTAGGAGCTGCCTCAGGAGGACACCCTGGCCGGGTGAAGCACCCGGGCATGCACACTGCACCACACGTACCCGCCGGGAAGACGTGTGGCGAGCTGTGCACGAGGATGGTGCACAGCTCGACACACGTGTCGAGCGACCGCACGTGCGTCGTTCTGTGCAGGTCGGGACCGAGAGGACCGGGCATATGGCTCGGTCCATCACCCGTGAGCCCGCTCGCGCGGGCTCGCCGTGCGCGAGGCCGACCCGGCTCGCTTCCTCTCGACGGCGGGGCCGCCGACACTGTTTGCCCCAGGCTGCGTAGGTAGGGATGATGTAGGTCGCCCGCTCGCCGACCCCGGCTTGGAGGTCCCCTTCCGCCCGCGCGCCGGTCCTACCGCGCCCGGACGGCGTCCGCAGACTGGTCGTGGCGGGCATCGGGCGGGACGCCCGCGCGAGCCCGTCCCTGTTCGCCGCCGGAGCGCTCGGCCCGGAAGCCGCGCAGCCGCAGCGAGTTGGTCACGACGAACACGCTCGAGAGGGCCATCGCCGCTCCGGCGAACAGCGGGTTGAGGAACCCGAGCATCGCCACGGGGATCAGCACGACGTTGTAGGCGAAGGCCCAGAAGAGGTTCCCCTTGATCGTGCGCAGGGTCCGCCGCGAGAGCCGGATGGCGTCCGCCGCCGCCCGCAGGTCGCCGGAGATGAGCGTCAGGTCCGACGCCTCGATCGCCACGTCGGTTCCGGTGCCGATCGCCAGGCCGAGGTCGGCCTGCGCGAGCGCCGGGGCGTCGTTGACGCCGTCCCCGACCATCGCCACGACCCTGCCCTCGCCCTGCAGGCGCTTGACGACCTCGGCCTTCTCGGAGGGCAGGACCTCGGCGATGACCTCCTCGATCCCGACCTCGCCGGCGACCGCGCGGGCAGTCACCTCGTTGTCGCCGGTGAGCAGGACCGGCCGCAGGCCGAGTGCCTCGAGCCGCTCGATCGCCTCGGCGCTCGTCGGCTTGACCGTGTCGGCCACGGCGAAGATCGCGCGGGCCTGGCCGTCCCAGCCGGCGGCGATCGCCGTCTGCCCGAGCGCCTGGGCGCCCTGGCGGGCGGCCTCGAGCTCGTGGGTCAGGTGCATCGCCCAGTCGGCCAGCAGCGCCGGGCGGCCGACGACGAGCGCGTGGCCGTCGACGATCCCCTCGACGCCGAGGCCCTCGCGGTTGGTGAATCCCTCGATCGCGGGCATCGATCCGAGCTCCGATCTGGCCGCCGCGGCGATGGCCTGCGCGATCGGGTGCTCCGAGGCGTCCTCGAGCGCCCCCACGAGCCGCAGCGCCTCCTCGCGATCCGCGCCGTCGGCCAGGGCGATGTCGACCAGGCTCATCCGACCCGTGGTGACCGTGCCGGTCTTGTCGAGCACGATCGTGTCGACGCGGCGGGTGGACTCGAGGACCTCGGGGCCCTTGATCAGGATCCCAAGTTGGGCGCCGCGGCCGGTCCCGACGAGCAGTGCGGTCGGGGTGGCCAGTCCGAGCGCGCACGGGCAGGCGATGATCAACACCGAGACCGCGGTGGCGAAGGCGAACGCCGCCCCGGTGCCGTCGCCGAGCCAGAAGCCGAGCGTCGCCGCCGCCAGCGCGATCACGATTGGCACGAACACGCCGGAGATGCGATCGGCGAGGCGCTGGACCGGCGCCTTGCCGGTCTGGGCGTCCTCGACCAGCCGGCCGATCTGGGCCAGCGCGGTGTCGGAGCCGACCTTCGTCACGCGGACGGTCAGGCGGCCCCCCGCGTTGACGGTCGCACCGACGACCTCGTCGCCGGGCTGCTTCTCGACGGGCACCGACTCTCCGGTCAGCAGCGACTGGTCGACCGCCGAGGAGCCCTCCTCGACCACGCCGTCGGTCGCGATCTTCTCGCCCGGACGCACCACGAACCGGTCATCGATCTGCAGCCGGTCGACCGGCATCCGCCGCTCGGAGCCGTCGGCGTCGAGGACGGCCACGTCCTTGGCGCCGAGCTCGAGCAGCGCGGTGAGCGCCGCGCCCGCGCGGCGCTTGGCGCGCGCCTCGAAGTAGCGCCCCGCGAGGATCAGCGTGGTGACCACGCCGGCGGCCTCGAGGTAGATGTGCGCCGTACCCGCGCCGCGGTCGAGAACCAGCTGCATCGGCATCTCCATCCCGGGCATGCCGGCCCCGAGGAAGAACAGCGCAACCACCGACCATCCCCAGGCAGCGAGCGTCCCCACGCTGATCAGCGTGTCCATGGTCGCCGTGCCGTGCCTCAGGTTCTGCCACGCGGCTCGGTGAAACGGCCAGCCCGCCCAGAAGACCACCGGGGTGGCGAGCTGGAGCGCCAGCCACTGCCAGTAGTCGAACTGCAGCGCCGGGATCATCGAGATCGCCAGCAACGGCACCGACAGCACCGCCGCGCCGATCAGCCGGGCGCGCAGAGCGCGCACCTGGCGGTCCTCGACATCGATCCCGCCCGGGTCGCCGTCGGCGCCCGCGCCGGCGGGCTTGGGCAGCCGGGCCCTGTACCCGGCCGCCTCGACCGCCCCGGCGAGGTCGTCGCGCGACACCCGCGAGGCATCGAACTCGACGGCCGCCTTCTCTGTCGCGTAGTTGACCGTCGCCTGCACGCCGTCGAGCTTGTTGAGCCTGCGCTCGATCCGGTTTGCGCACGACGAGCACGTCATGCCCTCCAGCGGCAGCTCGAGCCGCTCGGTCATCGTCGCGGCCGAATCCGTGCTCATCGCGGCACCTCCAGCGTGTAGGCGACCGTGCGGATCTCGCCGCCGGTCTTGAACTGCAGGAACAGCCGGTAGCGACCCGCCGTCGGGAACGTCGCGGCGAACTTGATCTCGTTGCCGTGGGTCTCGGTGCTCGTCGACCCGTCCTCGTGCGCGTGCTCCGATCCACCCTCGGTCGGGTGCACGTGCAGATAGGCGAGATCGCCCTCACGGAGTGCAACGAGATGCCCCTTGGCGCCGAGGTAGGGCTCGAGTGCCTCGAACGGCTGTCCGTTCCGCGTCGCGGCGAGCGTCAGCGGCGTCTCGCGACCGGCCCGCACGCCGGGCGCCTCGAGCGTCACGTCGAGGCCGCCCGCGGGGTTGCCGGCGGCGTCGAGCGCCTGGTCGGTCGCCTTGGGCTCCGCCAGGCGGTTCGGGCGAAACTCGCCCGGGACGAACAGGTCGGTGGCCAGCGTGCGCTTCTCTCCACCGACCTTGAAGTCGGCGTAGGCGCGGTACACGCCCGGCTCGCGCAGGTTCAGATCGACCGACCACGTCCCGTCTGTGCCCTTGCGCGGGTGCACGTGCTCGAAGACCGCCGTGTCGCGGCGCACCACGATGAGGTGCAGCTCCTCCTCGTGCTCGAGCTCGTACTCGTCGCGCACGACGCGTCCGCGGTCACCCGTGATCCGGAAGGTGAACGGTGCGGTCTCGCCCGCGGTGAAGAACCCGCGATCGGCCTCGAAGGCGTAGCCACCATCGCTGACGGCCAGCCCGCTCACCACCGTGCCCCCGCCGCCGCCATGAGCACCGTGTGCACCCTCCTCGGCCTCCCCGCCGGTAGGGTCGATCGCCGCGCCCGCCAGTGCCGCCCCTCCGGACGCTAGGCCGAGCACCGCGGCGAACGCAACCAGTCTCACGGGAGCGCTCATGAGCGCTCGCCGATGAGCGTCCCGTGTGGTGGATGGGTGGTCACGCCGCCACCCTGTAGCCCGCCGCCTCGACCGCCTCGCGGACGGCCGCGTCGTCCACGTCGCCGCGGACGATCAGACGGCCGGTGGCTCGGTCGGCCTGCGCTGACTGGACTTCCGCGAGCTCGGCGACCTCCTCGCGGATCGACAGCTCGCAATGGCCACAGGTCATGCCCTCGATGACGTACGTCTTCTCGGCGGTGGTGCTCATCGGATCACGCTCTTCTTACCGTTACGGAGTGGGGTATCGAACCGGGCGAGGCTGAAGGTAGCATACCCCTAGCCCGTATCGCTACCTTTCCCTCCTTGGTGCGTATTGGTTCCACGAGCACGGCGTGTGCGCGGGCGTAGGAACCCCACAGGGGTACTGCTAGGCTGGCCACCGTGGCCGCCACGACGACCAGCTCCTCAACCTCGACGTCGGGCCCGACACCGACGCGTGGGTACTCCGCCACCAAGGACCAACTCGCCTCTCGCCTCGCGCGCGTGGAAGGCCAGGTACGGGGCATCCAGCGCATGGTCGACGAGGACCGCTACTGCATAGACGTCCTCACGCAGATCTCAGCCGTCCAGGCCGCCCTGGACAAGGTCGCCCTCGGGCTGCTCGACGACCACGCGCAGAAGTGCGTGATCGGAGCTGAGGGCGCTGAGCAGGCCGACAAGACGGCAGAGTTGATGTCTGCGGTCGGACGGCTCATGCGCCGGGGCTGAGAGAGCAACGCGACATGACTACCCATGGACAGGCCCACGAGGCGACCCCTCACCAGCCTGACCATCACGACCACGCCGACCAGTCGCTCAACCGGCTCGCGATCAGCGCCACCCTCCACTGCCTCACGGGCTGCGCGGCGGGCGAGATCGTCGGAATGGCCGTCGGCACCGCGCTCGGATGGGGAAAACCTGGCGACGATCGGCCTGGCCGTGGGCCTCGCTTTCCTGTTCGGCTACACGCTGACGCCGATCCCGCTGTTCAAGGCCGGCCTGTCGTTCGCCGCCGCCCTGCCGATCATCCTCGGGACCGACACGGTGTCGATCGCGATCATGGAGCTGATCGACAACCTCGTCGTGCTCTTCGTCCCCGGGGCGATGGACGCGGGCATCCTCGACCCCCTGTTGTGGGGCAGCGTCGCGTTCGGCTTCGTGGTCGCCTTCCCCTTCGCCTGGTGGGCCAACCGCTACCTGATGGCACGGGGCAGGGGCCACGCGCTCGTGCACCAGTACCACCATTAGGGAGACCCAGATGCGTACGCGACTTGCCCTTGCCCTCCTCGGCGCGCTCGCTCTCGCCGCGGGCGTTGCGGCCTGTGGCGGTGGATCGGGCGCCGCGCAGCCCTCACCCGAGCAGGGGTTCCTTCGGTCTATGGTCCCCCATCACACCTCGGCGGTGCAGATGGCCGAGTTGGCCGCGACCGAGGCAAGGACACCGTTCGTCCGGACGCTCGCCGCGGAGATCCGCGCGAGCCAGGAGCGCGAGATCGCCCAGATGCGTCAGATTCACCAGCGCCCCTTCGGTACCGCGCTCGAGCCTGACATGGGTGGCCACATGGCCCTCGGTCTCTCGGCCGGGCAGGCCGGTATGGACCACATGGACGGGGAGATGATGATCCGCGGCAAGCGGCCGTTCGACCGCGCCTTCGTCGACGAGATGGTGCCCCACCACCGGGGTGCCACCCGCATGGCCGAGGCGGTACTGGCCAGGACGCGGGACTCCGAGCTACGAACGCTCGCTCAGGAGATCATCTCGGCACAGAAGCGGGAGATCGGCGAGATGAACGCCTTCCGCGAGCGTGAGTACGGCGGTCCGGTGCCGATGGCGGCAGGGGCCAGTCCCGGTCATGCAGGCTTGTGACCGCCGCCGCGCCGAACCGAGGAGACCCACGACTGCCGTGAGGAGGCAGCCAGCCCGCAGCTGGCCCGCCGCGGCGACCCCGGCGGGGTTTGGAGGCTGGGCGACAAGATGACCGGCGGACGTGTGCGACCGCTGGCCGGCGGGGTGGGTGTCGGCGGTCTGGTGACGGGAGCAGCGCCTCATGTCCTCCACCACATCGGGCTCGTAGCCGGCGCGAGTCTGTTAGCCGGGACGGCCGACACGGTGCTCTTCGGCGCCCTCGGGCTTCTCGCCGCAGTCCCGGTGCTGGTCACCGTCCGGCGCCGCACGGGCGGCTGGCTTCTTCCCGGCGCGAGCCTGGTGCTCTTCGCGGCGCTCTTCGCCCTCTCGTCGCTGGTCCTCGCACTCCTGCTCACTGGCGCCAGGAGCTCGGGCGATCCGCATCGGCCGCTGCCGGCGGCGGGTGAAGAGCCACACCAGGGGCACGCTCGGTAGGCCGTCTCTTACCACGGTGTTCCGTCCGCACCCGTCCCTAGCGTGTATAGGCCCGTGGAAGCCGCCAGCACCCTTCCGCTTCGTCCGCCGCCGGTCTCGGTCCGCGGCGGCCGCGTCGAGATAGATCACCTCGTAGTGGACGACGAGCGGCTGGCCGTCCTCGTCCAGCGTCGCGCCGAGCAGGGCGCCGCCGCGGACGAGACCGTGGTCGCGGCGCTCGAGATCGGTGCCCGCGTGCTCGATCGCGAGGCCACCGGGGCGGAGGTCGACTTCGTCAAGCACGAGTTCGCGCATGCCGCGGCCGAGGTCGAGCGCTCGTTCTCCGAGCGCGCCCAGGCGGTGGGGGAGGCGCTCGGCAAGCAGCTCGAGCGGTTCCTCGGCGAGGACAGCGGCACGATGGGCAAGGCGCTCGACGCCCACTCCGAGGAGCTCGCGGAGCTCGTGGCCACCCACTTCGGGGGCGACCGCTCGACCGCCGTGCAGCACCAGCTCCGTGAGCTCATGGGCAAGCAGCTCCAGGAGTCGCGCGAGGCGCTCCTGCGGCAGTTCTCCGCCGAGGACGGCCACAACCCCATCGCCGGATTCCAGGCCGCGGTGGTACACGAGATGAAGACCACGCGCGCGGGCCACGAGGGGCTGATCGAGAAGCTGGGAGCCCTCCAGGGCGAGGTCAAGCTGCTCCGCGCCGCGCGCGAGTCCGACGCCGAGCTTGACGCCGAGCGCGAGCGAGGCACCGGCAAGGGCCGCACCTTCGAGGAGCAGGCCTTCGAGGTCATCGAGGACCTGGCCGTCCGGCGGGGCGACGTTGCCCACCGCGTCGGCGACGAGCGCTCGGCGAGCGGCTCGAAGAAGGGCGACGTGGTCATCGAGCTCGAGGCCGCCCAGGGCCCCTCACGCGGGCGCATCGCGCTCGAGCTGAAGGACCGCAAGCTCTCCAAGAACGATGCGTGGGCCGAGCTGAACGCCGCACTCGCCGAGCGCGACGCCGCGTTCGCGATCCTCCTCGTCGCCTCCGAGGAGAAGGTGCCCGCCGGCCGCGACCCGCTTCACGAGTACGAGGGCAACAAGGTGATCGTCGCCCTCGACCGCGAGACGCTCGACCCGCGGCCCCTCGAGCTCGCGTACCGCTACGCGCGCTGCCGCTGCCTGATGGCCCTCGAGTCCGATCTCGAGGTCGACGCCGCCGGCGTTCGCGCCGCGAACGAGGAGGCGCTCTCCGCGCTCCGCGAGGCACAGAGCATCAAGCTGGCCCTGACCGGGGCGACCAAGGGCGTCGACTCGGCCCGCGGGCTGCTCGAGAACATGGTCGATCGGGTACGGGCCAGCCTCGAGCGGGTGGAGGCGCTGCTGGCGGCCTCGGAAAGCGCTCGGACGGAGTAACCCTCGGTGTTACACTTCTGCGGTGCCCACCAAGCACCGTAGGATCGCCGTGACCGAGGACGAGGAGTTGGCCGAGGCTCTCCGGCGGGTCACCCTCCTCTTCGAGAACGGCAAGCCGGCTTCGAGTCTCGTCCGCGATCTCGCCATCATCGGCGCGGAGCGCATGCTGAAGGACGACGAGCGGGCCCGGGCGGCGCGCCGGCGGCTCGCCGAGTGGTCGATCAACATGAGCGAGGAGGAGCGAGAGCTGCTCCGCGAGGCTCGGCGAAGCTCGGTCGGCGGCGAGACCGAAGAGTGGTGAAGGGCCCGTTCGCGCCTGTCCCCGCGATCGCCGACACGTCTGCGTGGGTGCGCTCCGGAGCCGAGTCGGTGCGTGGCGCGTGGCTTGCCGCCGTGGAGACCGGCGACATCCTCACCACCCCTCCGGTCGCCCTCGAGGTGCTCTACGGGGCCGTCGACCGCGCCGGTCTCGATACCCGAGAACGCGACCTCATGTCCATGCGCAGCGTCCCCATCACCGAGTCGGTCGGCCGGGCGGCGCTCGGAGCGATGCGGGACCTGGCCGAGGTTCAGCCCGGCTTCCATCGCAGTCCGCCGCTCGACTACCTCGTCGCCGCGGCCGCGCAGGAGGCCGGAGTCGATGTCCTCCACTACGACCACCACTTCGACCGTCTCGCGGAGGTGCTCCACTTCGACAGCCGCTGGGTGGCGCCGCCCGGCTCACTCTGAGGCCCCGAGGCCGCCCGTACACTCGCCCGCCGTGCGCATCTTCAGCGGCATCCAGCCCACCGGGCGCAAGCACCTCGGCAACTACATCGGGGCGATCCGCCAGTACGTCGAGGGGCAGGACCGCGGCGAGGCGATCTACTGCATCGTCGACCTGCACGCCATCACGGTCTCCTACTCGCCGCCCGACCTGCGCCGCTACGTGCTCGACACCGCGGCCCTGCTCATGGCCGCGGGCGTCGACCCCGAGCGCTGCATCCTCTTCCGCCAGGGCGACGTGCGCGAGCACACCGAGCTCTGCTGGCTGCTGGCCGCGGTCTGCGCGCACGGCGACCTCTCGCGCATGCACCAGTTCAAGGAGAAGTCCACGCGGCAGCGCGAGCTCGTCTCCGCCGGGCTCTTCCTCTACCCCGTCCTCCAGGCCGCCGACATCCTCGCCTACCGCACCGACGAGGTGCCGGTGGGCGACGACCAGCGCCAGCACCTCGAGCTCGCCCGCGATATCGCCGAGCGCTTCAACGAGCGCTTCGGGGAGACCCTCGTGGTGCCCCGTCACCGCATCCCCGCGGTGGGCGCGCGGATCATGGATCTTCAGGCGCCGGGCCAGAAGATGTCCACCACCGCCCCCAGCGAGCAGGGCACGATCTACGTGCTCGACGACGAGCGCGCGGTCCTCAAGAAGGTCAAGAGCGCCGTGACCGACTCGGGCACGGAGATCCGGCGCGCGCCGGGCAAGCCGGGGGTCTCCAACCTGATCGAGGTGCTGGCCGCCGTGCGCGGAAGCGTGCCCGCGGAAATCGAGCGCGAGCTCGACGGGGTCGGCTACGGGCAGCTCAAGGAGGCCGTGGGGGAGGCCGTGAGGGACTACCTCGCGCCGGTCCGCGAACACTACTGGGAGATCCGCCCCGACGAGGCGGCCATCGAGGCGGTGCTTGCGGCGGGGGCCGAGCGGGCCCGGGCGATCGCGTCGGACACGCTGGCCGAGGTTCGGGGCCGGATGGGGGTGGGCGCGCCGGAGTAGAGGCGGCCGACTCCTCCGGACCCGGGCGTAGGCTCCTCTCATGGCGCTCGCCTCGATCGACCTCGACCTCGAGGTCTTCCAGGGGCCCTTCGACCTGCTGCTCTCACTGGTGCTGCGGGAGGAAGTGGACCTGCTCGAGGTCGATCTGGCCGAGATCGTGCTCGCCTACGTCGATCACCTCGAGCGCTCCGGCAAGCTCGACCTCGAGGCGGCCACCGAGTTCCTGGTCCTGATCGCGTCCCTGCTCGAGCTGAAGTCGCGGCTCATGCTGCCCCGAGAGGAGACGGACGAGACGGCGGACCCCGAGCCCGCCGAGGCGGCGGAGGAGCTCCTTGCGCGGATGCTCGAGTACCGCCGCTACCGCGGAGCGGCCGAGGTGCTGCGCGCCCGGCTCGAGCGGGAGTCCGGCTTCCGCTACCGCGCGGCGGGACCGCCTCGCCCGCTGCGGCGGGTGGCCGAGGACGTGGCCCGCAAGGCGTACGAGCCGAGCAGGCTCGCCGAGGCCCTGGGCGGCCTGCTCCGCAGTCCCGAGCCGCTCGACCTGCGCCACGTGGCCGTGCCGCTCGTCTCCGTGGACCAGCGTCTCTCTCACCTGCGGGCGCTGCTCTCCCGCCGCCGGCGCTTCCTCTTCGACGAGGGCGTCGAGGGCGCCGACCGCCTGACCGAGGCGGTCACCCTGTTCGCCCTGCTCGAGCTCTACAAGGCGGGCGAGGCCGACTGGAGCCAACACGAGCCGTTCGGTCCCATTCACGTGGAGGCGCTCCGGTGAAGGATCTCGTGCGTACGGTCGAGGCGCTCCTGTTCCTCTCACCCGAGCCGCTCGCCGTGTCCGAGCTAGCCGACGCCTGCGAGGTGGGGGAGGGTGAGGTGGTCGAGGCCCTCGCCCGCATGCGCGAGCACTACGCCGAGGGATGGCGCGGCGTAGTTCTGCGCGAGGTGGCCGGCGGCTTCGCGCTGGCCACCGATCCCGTGGCGGAGCCCGCCGCGCGCCGGCTCTTCGCCCGACCGCGCACGCCCCCGCTCAGCCAGGCGCAGGCCGAGTGCCTCGCGATCGTCGCCTACCTCCAGCCCGTCTCCCGTCCCGAGGTGGCCCGCATCCGGGGAGTGGCCTCGGAGTCCGCGGTGGGCACCCTGCTCGAGCGCGGCCTCGTGGAGGAGTCCGTGCGCTCGCGCTTCGGCGCGGTCCTGTACCGCACCACGTCCCTGTTCGAGCGGCTCTTCGGCCTCGCCGGTCTCGACGAGCTGCCCGACCCGGCCGGCTTCGACCCCTCCCCGGAGGAGGAGGGCGAGCTGCGCGAGCGTCTGCTCCGCGCCGGCGAGGCGCGCGCGG
>JBPCQB010000173.1:0-16266 GCA_050998555.1 Thermoleophilaceae bacterium | reverse complement strand
TCGACGTGGCCTCGGACTTCCGCCGGGACGTGTTCTTCGTCCTCAAGGAGCTCGGGATCGCGGTCGAGTACCAGCACCACGAGGTCGGGCCGTCCCAGCACGAGATCGACATGCGCTACGCCGACGGGCTCACCATGTGCGACCACGTGATGACCTACAAGGTCGCGGTCAAGGAAGTGGCGATGAACCACGGTTACTACGCCACCTTCATGCCGAAGCCGCTGTTCGGTGAGAACGGGTCGGGCATGCACACGCACATGTCGCTGTTCAAGGGCGAGCAGAACGCGTTCTTCGACGCCGACGACGAGTACTTCCTGTCGGACGTCGCGAAGCAGTTCATCGCCGGGCTCCTCGTGCACGCACGCGAGCTCTCCGCGCTGTTCGCGCCGAGCGCGAATTTGTACAAGCCTCTCGTGCTCGGGTACTATCCGCCGGTGTACCTCGCGTGGTCGCGGCGCAACCGCTCCGCGCTCGTGCGGGTGCCCACCTACGAGCCCGGCGAGGAGAAGGCCACCCGCGCGGAGCTGCGGTGTCCCGATCCCTCGTGCAACCCCTACCTCGCCTTTGCGGGCATGCTTCACGCCGGCCTCGAGGGGATCGAGAAGGGCTACGACCTGCCGGCCCCGATGGAGCGCAACCTCTACGACATGTCGGACGCCGAGCGCGAGGAGAACATCATCGGCAACCTCCCGCAGTCTCTCGGCGAGGCCGTGGAGGAGATGGAGGGCTCGTCGCTGGTCCGCAAGGCGCTGGGCGACCACGTGTTCGAGAACTACATCGCCCTCAAGAAGGACGAGTGGGACGACTACCGGGTGCAGGTCACGCCCTGGGAGTTCGACCGCTACCTCGCGACGACCTGAGGTCCGTATAGCGTCGCTATGCGGCGCCGCCGGGGGAGGCCCCGTGCAACGTCGCATTGTCCTCCCCCCCGGCGGCTTGCCTAGCTAGCTCTACGGACCTCAGGAGGCGTCGAGGGCGCCGTCATTGGGAGGACCAAGGGCGTCGGCCCTCGCCGACTCAGCGCTCGACCGTCTCGCCGTCCGAGAAGTCGACGTTCGCGCTGGGGGCGGCGCGCTCGACCGCTCCGAGGAACCGTCCGCTAGGGATGCCGCCGGCCGCCAGCACCGCGCGAGCCCTCCCGTCGAGCCCGGCGTGGACGCGCCAGCGGATCTCGTAGGGGCCGGCCTCCGTGGCGGTCACGTTCCAGCGGAAGCGCCGGGTCTCCCCGGGCTTCAGACGACCGAGGTCGTAGGTGTCGACGTAGGTCGGGTCGTCGCCGGTGTCAGCGCGTACCTCTCCCTGGACGACGTCCCCTTCTGTGTCCTGCTTGCGCTCGAGCTCGAAGTTGCGCGCGTCAGGAGGGTTGTAGACCGGCGCGCTGGTGGCGATGCGGAAGTAGTCGAGCGGAGCGCGGTTGATCACGAACTGGGGCCGGTTGGGGTCCGACTGGTTCTCGTCGTCGCGCCGCTTCTCGAAGTCCCCGACGCGGTCGGTGTCGTCGTCGCGTCCGTTGTTCTGGTTGTCGCCGAGCGTGACGGCGATGTTCGGAATCACCTTGCCGCTGACGTTGCGGACGACGATGTTCATCGAGGAGCGCTTGGCGAGCTTCTGTGTGTCCGCGAACGACGCGTCGACGATCTCCACCTCGTAGTTGCCGCGACGCTCGTCGACGTCCTGGGGCCCGCCGGAGGGGATGTTCCCGCAGCCGGCGAGCAGGCCGAGCGCAAGCGCCCCAGCGGGCCACGAGCGCGTGAGCACACGGCGGCCGGCGAGCGGTGAAGGATCCCTCTCCAAAGCCGGTCGAAGATACCACGGGGGCCGAGGCCGCCACGCCGGTTCGCAGGCGTCGGGCGGGCCGCGCGCCGCCCACGGTTGCCGGTTGCTTGGTGTGGGCGCGTTGCGTAATCTACAGTTCCGCGACCGAGCGGCCGCGCTTGCTAGAGAGAGGGACTCTTCCGATGGTCCGTGCAGTAGCCGATCGAACGTTCTTGCCGGTCAAGAACCTGCTCGAGCAGGTTGGCGACATGATGATCCTCACCGGGAAGACGATCTCGTCTGCCCTGCGCCCGCCGTTTCCGTACGGGGGTGAGTTCGTCCAGCAATTCCTATTCGTGCTGAGGCTCTGCTGGCTCCCGCTGGTGATCTCGAACCTCGCCTTCAACTACGGCGCACCGGGGCTCCAGGCCGGTAACTTCCTCAGCCTCTTCGGGTCACTCGACCGTCACGGCGGCTTCTTCATCCTCGCGGCCATGCGCGAGAACGGCCCGTTCATCACCGGCATCATCCTCGCCGGCGTGGCCGGCACCGCGATCACCGCCGACCTCGGCGCTCGCAAGATCCGCGAGGAGCTCGACGCGCTTCAGGTGCTCGGCGTCGATCCGATCAAGAACCTCGTCGTGCCGCGCTTCCTCGCGCTGATGGTCACCACCGGCCTCTTCAACGCGTTCGCCATGTGCTTCGGCATCCTCGGCGGCCTGCTCGCCACGCTCACCTTCCAGGCGCCGCCCGGGCCGTTCATCAACACGCTGCTCACCAACGCCGCGATCCCCGACCTCTGGGGCTCGATGATCAAGACCACGATCTTCGGGGCGATCATCGCCATCGTCGCGTGCTACAAGGGAATGACCGCCTCCGGCGGGCCGGAGGGCGTGGGCCGCGCGGTGAACACGGGCGTCGTGGTGGCGGTGACCGCGGTCTTCTTCTTCAACTACGTGTTCACGCAGACCCTGCTCGGAACGCATCCCGAGATCCTCATCCTCCGATGAGGGACCGGGCGGCGGCTCTAAGAGGGGAGCAGTAACCATGCGCAGCTGGTTGATCGACAAGCCGAGGGACGGCATCGCCGCCACGGGCGAGATGGCGAAGTTCTTCGGCACCGTGCTCGGCGAGGTCTTCGGTGGCCGTGTCTTCCGGTTCTTCGGAGAGGCCCTGCGCCAGTGTGGCGTGCTCATCCTCGGGTCCACGCTCGTCATCTGGACCCTGACGTTCATCCTCGGTCTCACCTGCGGGATCGAGGGTGCGTACTTCTTCCGCTCGGTCGGAGCGCCCGCCTACTCCGGCGTGTTCACCGCGTGGTGCAACCTGCGCGAGCTCACGCCGTACGCGTTCGGCTACATGCTCTCGGCCAAGGTCGGGACCGGTCTCGTCGCCGAGATCGGGGCCATGCGGATCACCGACGAGGTGGACGCCCTCGAGGTGATGGGCATCTCGTCCATGACCTTCCTGTGCGGCACCCGCATGCTCGCGGCCTTCCTCGTCTTCCCCGTGATGTACATCGGGGCTCTGGGGGCCGGCTTCTTCGGCTCCTACCTGGCGGTGGTCCAGCAGATCGCCGAGGTCTCCTCAGGGGGATTCTTCTTAATCTTCTGGATGTTCCAGAATCCGGTCGATCTGATCTTCAGCACCATCAAGGGCTACATGATGGCGATCGTGGTGGTGCTCGTCGGTCTCTACTACGGCTACACCGCCGGCGGCGGACCGGTCGGCGTGGGCACCGCGACCGCGAAGTCCATGGTGCTGAATCTGGTGGCCGTCCACCTCATCGGGGCGATGGGCACGCAGGTGTTCTGGGGAGCGAGCCCGAGGGCTCCCATCGGCGGCTGAGCCGGTCTTCAAAGGAGTGGAGGAAGAGCCAGTGAGCGAGAGCACCCAGGAGCGCCAAGAGGAGGATCAGAACGGCAGCGACGCGAGCGACACCCGCGAGCACCGTGACGAGGAGCAGTCGGAGGAGAGCCAGAACGGCGGTGGTGGCGAGGAGCAGCAGGACGCCATCGAGTTCATCGACGTCACCAAGGCGTTCGGGCGCAACATCATCCTCAACGGGCTCAACCTGGGGCTCCCCGAGAACCAGATCTCGATGATCCTCGGACCCTCGGGCACCGGTAAGTCGGTGTGCATCAACCACATGGTCGGCCTGCTCTACCCCGACGAGGGCGACGTCCTCGTGCACGGCGAGTCGGTGCCGGGGATGGCCGACGACGACCTGTTCGAGATGCGCAAGAAGTTCGGCGTCCTCTTCCAGGACGGCGCGCTGTTCGGGTCGATGAACGTGTTCGACAACGTCGCCTTCCCCCTCCGCCAGCACACCGACAAGGGGGAGGACGAGGTCGGGGAGATCTGCAGCCGCCGCCTCAAGGAGGTCGGTCTCGGGTCGGCCGGCGACAAGATGCCGAACGAGCTCTCCGGCGGGATGCGCAAGCGCGCCGGGTTCGCGCGAGCGCTCGTGCTAGAGCCCGACATCGTGCTCTTCGACGAGCCGGACTCCGGCCTCGACCCGGTGCGCACCGCACTGCTCTGCGAGCTCATCATGGAGATCCACGAGGAGAACGGCGGCGCGTACGTGGTCATCACCCACGACATCATGTCCGCCCGCCGCGTGGCCGAGTACATCGCGATTCTCTGGAAGGGCAAGATCGTCGAGTCCGGTCCTGCCGACGAGCTCTTCAACTCGGACAACCAGTTCGTTCGGCAGTTCCTCGCCGGCGAGGCTCAGGGACCGCTCGGCATGGAGTAGGGACGGGCGGGGTCGAGCGGCGGGCCCTCCCGCGCCGACCTCTAAGCTCCGTTGGTGTTGAGGGGTGAGGTCTTCGGGCGGATCGCTCGTGCTGCCGCGCGGCGTCCGTGGCTCGTGCTGGCGGTGTTCGGCGTGCTGGTCCTGGCGGGTCTCGCCGGCTCCCTGACCCTGCGCACCAGCGCGTCGACCGATACTCTGGTCGACGCTGGCTCGGACCGGTCGGAGGCCACGGAGCAGTACAAGCAGCGCTTCGGCGACGAGGCGATAGTCGTGCTCGTCCGGGGGAACCTCCAGAGCACGCTGCTCACGTCCGACCTGCGCCGGCTGCTGTCGCTCGAGCGCTGCCTGTCGGGCCGCTCGGCCCCGGCCGAGCTGAGCCGGCTGCCGGCGGTGTGCCGTGAGGTGGCGGACTCGCGTGGGGTCGAGACGGTCTACGGCCCGGCCACCTTCCTGAGCACGGCGGTCGACGAGATCTCGAGCTCGCTGGCCAGCCGCCAGGCCGATGCCGCCAGGCAGGCCGAGATCGCCGGGCGCGTCGCGGAGGCCCAGGCCCGGCGTGGCGGCGCGCCGCGGCGGGAGGCCCGAGAGGTCGGACGGGCCGCACGCAGTCAGGTGAGCGAGCAGTTCACGCAGCAGATCCTCCAGCTCGGCCTGAAGTACGGGATCACCGCGCAGCCCTCGATCGACGACCCGAGCTTCCTCTCCCAGCTCGTGTTCGACACCGCGCGGGGCCCGACCGTGCCGAAGGCGCGCTTCGCCTATCTCTTCCCGTCCTCCGAGGCCGCGGTCGTGCAGGTCCGTCCCCGCCCCGATCTCTCCGAGGAGGAGCGGGCCGGGATGGTCGAGCTCGTCCGGCGGGCCGTCGCCGACCCCGCCTTCGGCCTCGACCAGGGAGGGAGGTATGTGGTCAGCGGCGTCCCCGTGATCGAGGACGACCTCGCGGAGGAGGTGGCGCAGGAGGTCGTGGTCCTCCTGATCGCGGGGCTGCTCGTCATGGCCGTGGTCCTTCCGCTCGTCTTCCGGTCGCGGATGCGGCTGCTCCCCCTGCTGCTCGCCACCGGCGCCGCGGCGCTCACGTTCGGGGTGCTCGCGCTCCTCGGCGGGTCCCTGACCATGGCGTCCATCGCCGCCCTGCCGGTGCTCATCGGCCTGGCCGTGGACTACGCGATCCAGTTCCAGGCCCGCTTCGACGAGGCCGAGGCCGCTCGGCCCCCGCGCGGGCGCTCGGCCACCGACGTCATCGGGAGCTCCCACGAGAGGGCCGCCGAGCGAGCGGCGTTCGTCGGTGGCCCCGTGATCGCCACCGCCGCGCTGGCCTCGGCGCTCGGCTTCCTCGTGCTCCTCCTCTCCCCGGTGCCGATGGTGCGCGGGTTCGGGTCGATCGTCGTCGGTGGCGTGGCGATTGCGCTCGGGTGCGCGCTCACGGTCGGATCGGCCGCGCTCGTACTCAGCCGCGGTCGACCCCGGGGAGGGTCCGTCTCACGCCTCCGGAGCCTCGTGCCGGGGCGCCGCCCCGCCTGGGTCGCCGGCCTCGGGGAGGGGGCCTCCGGACTCCGGCGTGCGGTGAGCGCGCGGGTACGGGGAGCCGCCACGGCGGCGCTGCGCCTTGCCACCGCACAGCCCCGGCGCGTGCTCGCGGTGGGCGCGGTCCTCGCGCTCGTCGGGCTCGTGGCGGACACCCAGACGCGCGTGGTCTCCGACGTCCGCGAGCTCGTGCCCGAGGACATGAAGGCCCTCCAGGACGTGAACGCCCTCACCGACGCGACCGGCGTGGCGGGCGAGGTCGACGTGACCGTGAGCGCCGAGGACCTCTTCCGACCCGATGTCGTCCGCTGGATGGACACCTTCCAGCGCGAGGCGCTGGCCGCACACGGATACCGAGCCGGCAAGACCTGCGTCCAGGACCGCGATCCCCCGTCGCTGTGCCCGGGCTTCTCGCTCACCGACCTGCTGCGCGCGGGCGGCGCCGCCGACGCCGCCTCGACCCGCGCCCTGGTCGACGCCGTGCCCCGGTACTTCTCCCAGGCGGTGATCTCCGACGACCGTCGCACCGCGAACATCGCGTTCGGCATCCGGCTGCTGCCCCTCGCCCGGCAGGAGGAGGTGATCGCGGATCTCGAGCGGCGCATCGAGGGCGCGCCCCCGGGGGTCTCGGCCGCGGTGGTCGGCGCCCCCGCGCTCGTGGCCGAGGGCAACACCGCGCTCGCCTCGCCGTGGCGGCGCCTCGCCACGCTGATCTTCGGCCTGGCCGCCGTGCTGGCCGTCCTCCTCGCGGTCCGCAGGCGCTTCGACGCCGCTGCGGTGCCGCTCATCCCCATCGCGCTCGCCGTGGGCTGGTCGGCGCTCTTGCTCTTCCTGCTGCGCATCCCGCTGAACCCGCTCTCGGCCGCGCTCGGTGGTCTCGTGATCGCCATCTCGACGGAGTTCACGGTGCTCCTCTCCGCTCGCTACGCCGAGGAGCGCGAGGCGGGATTCGAGGCCCCGGAGGCGCTGCGCCGGACCTTCGACTCGACGGGCGCGGCGGTGCTGGCGTCGGGAGTCACCGCCATCGCCGGGTTCGCCGCGCTGATCGCCTCGGATATGCGGATGCTCCGTGACTTCGGGATCGTGACCGTGGTCGACCTCACGGTCTCGCTGCTGGGGGTGATGATCGTCCTCCCGGCCGCGCTGCTCTGGGCCGAGGAGTACGGACCGTTCCGCGCCTCGGACCTCGACCCGCGGCGGCTGGTCGCGGCCTGGAAGCGCCGGCGGGGGGCTTCGGAGCGTGCGCCCCGCGCCGGGCGCGGCCGGATCGGCCTCGGACTGCCCCGACGGCGATCGCGGAGCCGTGCCTGAGGACCGGTTCGGGGATCTCGGCCCCGCCGGCGCCGAGCCGGGCGAGCCCGTGGAGGCCCGCCGCGGGAGCCGGGAGACATCCGCCGCCGACCGCTTGGCCGCCCAGGACGAGCGCGAGTCACGCGCGAGCACTCCCGACACCGTGCGGCGCTCGCGGCCCTACGTGATGGCCGCCGGCCTCATGCTGATGATCGGGGTGGCGCTGGCCGTGCTCGCGCCCAACCTCGTCGGGGGCCCGGCCACGGGTACGTCCGCCCTGCGCGGGCTCCCCCCGGGAAGCACGGTGCCGGACGCCGCCGTGCCGCTGGCCACCGGGACCCTCGACGGTGACGCGAACGTCGCGCGCCCGGGGGGCCCGCCGGCCGACGGCCGTCCCGCCTGCGATGTGCGGGGGCCCGGGGTGGTCAACTTCTGCGACCTTCGCCGTAGGCCGCTGGTCGTCTCGTTCATCGTGCTCAGGGGCACGGACTGCGAGCCCGCGCTCGACGTCTTCGACCGGGTGAGCCGCGAGGTGCCGGAGGTGTCGTTCGTGGCCGTGGTCAGCGGGGAGTCGCGGTCGGACGTCGCGGCGCTCGTCCGCCGCCGCCGCCTCTCCGTGCCGGTGGGCGTGGACCGCGACGGGGCCCTGGTGAACCTCTTCCGCGTGGGGGTGTGCCCCACCACGACCTTCTCCGGCACGGGCGGCCGGGTGCTCGAATCCCGTATCGGCAGCCTGAGCGCCGCGCAGCTCCGCGACTCGGCCCGAAGGCTGGCGGAGCGCTCACGGTGAGCGGCGCGGCCGGAGGCGATGAGGCGGACGCCGCCGGCCCAGGTGCCGGGGGCGAGGCCCCGGCTGCGGGCAGGCTGCCGTTCGACGAGGAGCTCGTCGAGGGCTGGGTCTCCGCGGGCCTGCGCGAGGAGTTCCCGCGCCTGAGGCTGCGCTACCTGGAGGTCGAGGCCACCGAGGGGCGGACCGGCCGCTCGGTCCGGCAGCGCCTGAGGGTCATGAGCGACCGGTTCACCGGGGGCAAGGCGGTGAACATGCGTCTCGAGCCGGTTCCCTCCGCCTTTCGCACCTTCTACCGCCAGGTCGGGATCGACCCCGACCAGCGCCGGCCCGCGGCCGAGGACCTGGCCGTCCGGCGGATGCAGGAGGGCGCCTTCCTCAGCCGGGGACGCGTGGGGGACGCGCTCACCATCGCCGTGGCGGAGACCGGCATTCCCGTGCTGGCCTTCGACGCCGCGGCCCTGACCGGCCCGCTCGGGCTGCGCCTCAGCCGCCGCGACGAGCTGCTCGGCGACGAGGGACGGTCTCTGACCGGAGGCGAGATCGTGGTGGCCGACGAGCGGATTGCGGTCGCGGTGCTGTTCGTCGACCAGTCCGCAGAGACCTCCGTCGGACGGGGCAGCAAGCGCATCGCCCTGGCTGCGGTCGGCGTCGAGGGGGTCCCCTCGATCAGCATCGAGGAGGCCCTCTGGACGGCCGCCGAGGCCCTCGTCGAGCGCTAGTCCGAGCCCGTTCGAGCACTGGTCGGAGCCCGTTCTGAGCGCTAGTCCGAGGCCGTTCTCACTGCTACGCTTCCGCGCTCTGAGATCGACCGGGAGGATCGATGCCGGACGTACTTGAGCGCGAAGATCAGGCGGTGACGGACGCCGATGTCGGCCTGCTCGGCCACGATGGCGCCACCGTCGTGCCTCCTGTCCTGCCCGACGTCCGTGTCGACCGGGGCGCCGCGAAGCGTTCGCTCCACCGGCAGATCGGCCGGCTCGAGGAGGAGCTCGCCTCGCTGTTCTGCTCGACCTATCCGCGGACGGGCTTCGATTGGGCCGTCACCTCGCGAGGGGGTCCGAGGCTGCTCTCCGTCCGCGAGCTGGAACGCGTGCGTGACGAGCTGTCCGAGCGCCTTCAGGAGAACCGCCGCGCGTTGAGCGAGCGCACCTACGTCGAGGAGCAGAAGCGCCGCCACATCGAGGAGATGCTGCTCGACCCCGCCGCGCACCGGTGGGAGATCGTCTCCAACGAGGACATCGGCGAGCGCGGCTGCAAGCACTGGCACGTCCGTCCGCGATGGGGCGTGCTCGGCTTCCTCATGAACTGGTGGCGCGTCAAGATCTCATCCGGCTGTCCGTTAGCCGGGGGGCGCGGCCTTCGGCCGTGACCCCGTCCCACTCACTCCCACGCCGGCCCCTGCCCCACGCGTCGTCCGGACATGGGAAAGCGCAGCCGCAAACGAGCATCTGACGGCGGCGCACCGCTGACCGACGAGTCGCCGCGCGGCTCCTCGCGGGCGGATCGTGACGCGGCGCGCCGACGCCGCGCTCGGGCGCTGGCCACCAGGGACGACGCCACGCGCCGCCGAGCCGGCGCGGCGGCGCCGGTTCGGCGGCGGCGGGCGGAGGACCGTCCGCCCCCTCCGTGGGGCGCCTTTCCCCTCACGGAGATCGTCGCCCTTCTCGCCCTGGCCCTCTTCGTCGGCTCGTTCTTCGTCGGCGGCGTCCGCGGACCGGTCATGTTCCTCGCCGCGGGCGTCCTCGGATGCCTGGTGGGGCTCGAGCTGGCCCTCCGTGAGCACCTCACCGGATTCCGGTCGCACACCACGCTCCTCGCGCTCGCCGCGGGCGTCGTGACCATGGCCGGGATCGCATACGGGCTCCGCTTCACCTCTCTGGTGCCCCTCGGCGTGCTGGGGCTCTCGCTGGCCGCCGGTGCCGCTGCGTTCACGCCGTCCTTCATCCTGCTTCGCCGTCGCTTCAGGCGGCGGTCCGGCGGCCTGTCCGTCCGGTACTGAAGGCGGCCCCGGCGCTCTGACGGGCCCGCGATTGGTCGGGACGGGCCCGGAGCACGGCCGCCAGGCACGTGCGCTGGCGCTCGGTGAGCTTTCCCAGGCGCTTCTCCTCGGCCATTGCGATCGACAGGAGCAGTCGCTTGCAGCGAGCCCGTCCCCATCGGCTCTGACTCATCAGCAGCTCGCTCACGGACATGCTCTCGGCCTCCCACGGGCACTCGAGCACCACATCGGCCGCCGGGCGGATGCCGGCGGTGACCGCGCGCTTGAGCTGCGCTCGGGCCAGACGTACCTCGTTGGCGCGCTCAAGCGCGCGCAGCGGTTGCGCAGGCGCTACCGCCATGTTCGTCCTCATAGATCTCGTCTCCCCGACAGTGTTCGCGTTGCCCTGATCTGGTCGACCGAACCCTTCGCGTCCGTCCTGAGCGGCGAGTCCCGCTGCTCCACGCGAGAGGGTCGCGACGACCCTCCGGAAGATGCTCAGTGGCCGGCGACCTGACCCCCAAGGTAGGTCTCACCCTGCCGTCGGTCAACCGCTTCGCGGGGTCTCGGACGCTAAGAGCGGGCTTTTCCTTAACCGGTCGTTGACGAGCGCGCAACCGGTCGTCGACGGGCTAGGAGGCGACCACCCGGTCCTCCCGAGGTCGGTCCGTCGCCTCCGGGGTCGGGGTAGACTGGCGGACGTGAGCGGACCAGCCTCGCGTCCCGGCCCGAGCAGCGAACCCGCCGCCGGTGCGGTGCGCCACCTACCGGTGCCCGCTCCGGCGCCCCCGTCGGACATCCCCGCCCCGCCCGTGATGTCAGAGGTGCTCGAGCCCGCCGGTCCTCGAACGGTCGCGGCCCTGAATGCGTCGTCGGTGCCCGTACCGCTCGTGGCCGCGGCGGGAGGCTTCCTCGTGGCCGTGCTCACGTGGGCGGTGGCCGGGCTCCTTCGTCCCCGCCGGCGCCGCGTCACGGTCGGGCGCCTTCGCCGGCGAGAGCGCTCGCTCGAGATCGCCGGCACCCGCTCCTTCCTCGTCGACGTCCACCTGATCCGGCGATAGCGGCGGCGCCCGCCACCGCCGCGCCTCGGTCCCGGGCGGTGGTCGAGCGCGACGTCAGCCCGCCGGGCCCCTACCGCCTTCCCCCGGCCGGTCGCGACGGGCTCATGCGCCGCCGCGGTGCCGCGCTCACGCGGCTGCTGCACCACGAGGGCGAGCCGGCGGTGGTGCACGCCTGGGCTCTTCCGAGCTCCGTGCGCCTACGCGCCGCGGCTCCGTCGCGCGCCACCGCGCTCGCGGCGCTCGAGCGCATGCGGTTCGGGCTCGGACTCGATCACGACCTGCGGCCCTTCCACCGCCGCTTCCGGCGCGACCCGCTGCTCGGCCCCGTGATCCGGTGCCTGCCGTGGCTGCGCCCGGTCCGCCGGCCGGAGCCCTTCGAGGCGCTGGCCTGGGCCATCACCGAGCAGCTCATCGAGTCGGGGCGCGCCGCGGCGGTGCAGCGGCGGCTCGTGATGCGCTACGGGCGCCCGAGCCCGTGCGCGACTTTGCGGGATGCCCCGTCGGCCGCGGCGCTCGCGGCGCGTGCTCCGGCGGAGCTCGAGGCGTGCGATCTCTCCGCGGGGCGGTCGGTCGCGCTCGTGCGCGCGGCCCGCGAGGTGGCCGCGGGACGCGTGGACCTCGCGGCCGCCGAGCCCTACTGCCGGCGTCTTCACGCGATACGAGGCATCGGGGCGTGGACGCTCGAGTGCCTCGCTCTATACGGGCAGGGGCGCGACGAGGTGCTGCCGGCGGGGGACCTCGCCTACCTGAAGCTGGTCGGCCGGCTCGAGGGCCTCGGTCGTCGGGCCACGGAGGAGGAGGTGCGCCGCTTCTTCGCTCCGTACGCCTCTCACGCCGGGCTGGCCGGCACCTACGCCCTGCGATGTCGCGTGGGCGGGGTCAATCATCCAGGCCGCGGCCGGGCAGGTGGTCGTTGGTGAACGCCTCCCGCGGGTCCACGCCCGGGCGCAGGAGGCCGTTGTCGGTCATCCAGGCACGCAGGCGCGACCACTCGCGCGGGTCCTGCCACCCGTAGGGCCGGCGGCGCGGCGGCGCGAACAGCGGTGTGGTCACCCGCACCGACTCGCGCTCGAGGCGTGCGTCCAGCGCCCGGTTCTCGGCGAGCAGCGCTCGAACCGCCGACCCGGGATCGCGGCGGACCTCGCGCTCCCCCAGGGCGAGAGCGGCCATGAAGGCCCGGACGCCTCCACCGTCGCGCTCGAGGACGTCGGAGCCCGCCACGAGCACGAGCTCGTCGTGGGAGGGCACGCCGGCCTCCTCCAGGCGGATCACCCTCGGTCGACGCCCGCGCAGCCGCAGGAGGACTCCGTCGTAGTTCCAGCGCACGCCGAACAGGGCCTCAACGCGACCCGACAGCAGGGCGGGGACGGGCTCGCGGCCCACGTCGCGGGCGCGGGCGGCTCTGGGCGGGAGTCCGGCCTCCGCGAGGATCGCCCGCAGGAGCGCCGGGTGAGAGCCCTTCCCGACCGTGCCCACGCGCTTGCCGCGAAGGTCGCGCACGTCCCCGACGCGCGCGGCGGGAAGGGAGACGATCGCGGACAGCGGCTTCTGCACCAGGGCCCCCACGGCCACCACCGCGAGCCCGCGCTCTCGCGCACGGAGCACGTCCGGCGCGCCGGCCACCGCGAGGTCGGCCCGGCCCCTCGCCACCTGGTCGATGGGCGCCGCCGAGGTTCGCACCCGGAGGCCGAGCCCGGCGTCGCGGAAGTGCCTCGCCGAGCGCGCCGCGTAGATCGGCGCGTGGTCGGCGTGGGGAGAGGACTCGAGCACGACGCGAAACGGCTCCGCTTCGGCCGGCCGCACCCTCTCCTCGCGCTCGCCGCACCCGGCGACGGCGATGAGGAGGGCAAGGGCCCCCAGCAGCGGGCGGCGCCTCACGCCGATCGCTCGGACGCCTCTCGCGCCCACGGCACGGCTAGGCGCTCCACCGCGCCGACCAGGGCGAACAGCGCCACCGCCATCAGCCCAAGGAGGGTCACGCCGGCGTACACGCGTGCGGTCTCGAGCTGGTTAAGGTCGAGGAGAACGAGCCGGCCGAGGCCGGCGTCGGCCCCCGCCCACTCACCGAACACCGCGCCGATCACCGCCACGCTGGCGGCGATCCGCACGCCGGAGAAGAGGTGGGGGAGCGATGCCGGCAGCTCGACGCGACCCAGCACGCCGATCCGCGACGCGCCGAGTGAGCGCATGAGCCGGATGAGGCCGGGCTCGACCGACCGCAGCCCATCCAGGGCGCCGACCACCACCGGGAAGAAGCACACCAGCGCGACGATCGCCACCTTCGGGCCGATCCCGTAGTCGAAGGCGAGCACGAGCAGCGGGGCGATCACGATCACGGGGACCGCCTGCGACGCGACGAGCAGTGGGTAGGCCGCGCGGGCCAGCGGGCGGGCGGCGTGCATGGCCACCGCCAACGTCATCCCGGCGGCGAGCCCCAGGCCGAGGCCCAGCACCACCTCGACCATGGTGACGGCTCCCTCGGCGAGCAGGAGGGTGCCTTCGGCCCGTGCCGCGCCCACCACCTCGAGCGGTGACGGCAGCAGCAGCGGGTCGACGGCGCCGAGCCCGGCGAGCGCCTGCCAGCCGGCGAGCAGGAGGAGGAGCATCCCGGCGGGCGGCGCGCTCCGGCGCAGCACGCGCCGGGCGGCGCCCGCCGGGCGCGACCCCGTCCCGCCCTCGGGTGTCGGACGTGGGGGGCCGATCAACATCCGAGCGCCTCGAACGCGCGCTCCTTGAGGGCGGCGAAGGCCGGATCGGTCACGGTCTCGCGACGGGGCCGCGGGCGGGGGAGCGCGACGTCGAGCCGGGCGACGATCCGACCGGGGCGCGGAGAGAGGACGGCCACGCGGTCGGCCAGGAACAGCGCCTCCTCGACGTCGTGGGTGACGAGCAGGACGGTGCGCTCCTGGGCCGCGAGCGCCTCGGCCAGCCACGCCTGGAGAGAGGCGCGGGTGATCGCGTCGAGCGCGGCGAAAGGCTCGTCGAGGGCGAGCACCGGGCGGTCGGCGAGCAGCGTGCGCAGGAACGCCACGCGCTGGCGCATCCCCTGCGACAGCTCGCTCGGCCGCGCTCGCGCGAACCCGCCGAGGCCGAAGCGCTCGAACAGCGGCAGGGCGCGCTCGCGCGCAGCCCGCCGGCGAACGCCCCGGCACTCGAGCGCGAGCGCGGCGTTGTCGAGCGCGGTGCGCCAGGGTAGGAGCAGGTCACGCTGGGGCATGTACGCACAGCGCGCGACCCGCGCCGCCGGGCTATCCGTCCCGCCTAGGGCGATGCGTCCGGTGGTGGGCTCAGCGAGTCCGGCCACCAGCTCGAGCAGGGAGGACTTGCCACTGCCCGAGGGACCGACCACCGCCACCACCTCGCCCGGCCGCACCTCGAGGTCGAGCCCCTCGAGGGCGAGCACCCCGGGCCGGCGCCCGTAGCGGCGCCCCACTCCCCGTAGCTCGATCCCGACACCCACGAGCCCGCGGCTCCTCGCGGCGGGGGCATCGACCCTCGCGGTCACCGGCCCGTCGTCCCCGAAGGCCGATCCACTAGCCCTCCGGAGTCGGGCCGCTCACCGCCACGGCGCCCTCCATGATGCCGTCGATCTCGCGGAGGTCCTCCTCGCCGAGATGGACGTCGCCCGCCGGGGCGGTGCCCTCGATCTGGCCCTCGTTGCGCGCCCCGACGATCGCCACGTGCACCGCGGGGTGGGCGATGGTCCACGCCACCGCGAGCTGGGCCACCGTCAGTCCACGCTCCTCGGCGAAGCTCCTGAGGCGCTCGACGGTCTCGAGGTTGCGCTCGAAGGCCTCGCCCCGGAACAAATCGCTCGAGGCGCGCCAGTCGTCGTCGGCGAGCTGGGTGTGGCGGTCGAACTTGCCCGAGAGCAGGCCGTGGGCCATCGGCCCGTACACCAGCACGCCCACGTCGTGCTCGGAGCACCAGGGGAGCACGTCGTCCTCGATGTCCCGGCGGAACAGGTGGTAGGCGGGCTGGAGCGTCTCCACCGGGCGTGAGCGCTCGAGCTCGGCCATCTCCGGGGCCGAGAAGTTCGAGACCCCCACATGGCGGATCTTGCCCTCCCGGACCATCTCGTCGAGGGCGCCCGCGGACTCCTCGAACGGCGTCTCGTGGTCCGGCCAGTGAAGCTGGTACAGGTCGATGTGGTCGGTGCCGAGATAGCGCAGGGACTCCTCGACGCCCTGGCGCAGCGTCTGCGGACTCGAGTCGCGCTGCATGCCGTCGTCGGTCATCGCGAGGCCACCCTTGGTGGCGATCACCACCTCGTCGCGGCGGGCCTGCAGCTCGGGCTTCAGCGCCTCGCCGAGTACCTTCTCGGACTCTCCGAAGCCGTAGGCCTGCGCGGTGTCGAAGAAGTTGATCCCGAGCTCGATGGCCCGCCGCATCGCGCACTTCGACTCCTCGACCTCGGTCTGCCCCCAGTCACCGCCGAACTGCCACGTGCCGAAGCAGATGCGCGATACCTCGAGGTCGGTCCTCCCCAGCCTGACGTGCTCCACGGCGTGTTCCCTTCGCGCGAATGTGGTCGGTCTCGACCCTACCCGTGCCTGCTCCCTCGCATCCACCTCAGCGCCGAAGGTCGGTCAGGGCGCGGACGAAGCCCTCGAGCTGGCGCGTGGACCAGCATTCGAACACGCCGTCGCAGTAGGGCTCGTACGCGCGCATGACCGAGTCGCCGTAGTTCCAGTAGAGCTTCGGCTCGGGGTTCATCCAGAACAGGCGCCCCGCACGCTCGGCCACGCGTGCGAACACCTCGGCGTGCGGGTCGCGGCCGTTGGTGCGGGCGTCTCCGAGGACGATCACCGACGATCGAGGGTCGAGGTCGTCGGCCACCCGCCCGAGGAACTCGAGCCAGACGCGCCCGTAGTCGGTGTAGCCGGAGACGTCGGCCACGCCGGCGTCGCTCGAGACCCGGCGTGAGGCCTCCTCGAAGGAGCGCGTACGCTCGAAGACCTCGGTCACCTCGGAGATCCGCTCGACGAACACGAACGAGCGCAGCTTGCGGAAGGACCCGTGGAGGGCGTGGAGCACGGAGAGGAAGAAGACGCTGGCGCTGGTCACGCTCGTCGAGACGTCGCACAGCACGTAGAGCTCCGGGCGGCGG